>CAYNTR010000062.1:0-13121 GCA_964400255.1 uncultured Halobacteria archaeon | reverse complement strand
GCCAAAAACTCGCCTTTCTCTACTTCTAAGTCAATGCCTCTCAGCGCCGGTACTTGAACGTCACCCATCTGATAAATCTTCCAAACATTCTCCAACCGAATAACCGTATTTTGTCCGTCGGGGCTCATAGCCTACCCCCTAGCGGAGTTCGAACTCCGAATTTACTATGAGCCCCTTCACAGAATTGGACTTGAAGTTTTACCTCATCCGGCGCTACAGGAATTTTTGCTTTCTTGTCCATCTTCTCATCACTTTTTCAGTCACGTTTTTCGCAGCCATAGAAAGGAAATAGCTGCACATAAGCTTTTCACTCTGCCAAAATTATGCCCAAATCTCACCCAAATTCGTTTGGAGCCTTGTGGCGAGCTTTGAACGCTTTTCAGAACTAAGCTACTCGGGCTTCAGGCTTATGTACAACAGGATCGCCAATGCAGCGAATTCAAACCACGCAGACACTATTCTGAGCAAACCCAGCGCATGGAGACGCTCAAATCCCCACAAAAGATGAATAAATGGATTTGACGTGAAGGCTTGCACCAGCAGGAGAATTACGAAGGCGATCAAGCCCAACGCGAACTTCGATTTGATCCGCTCATAATTTTTGGCGTAGATGACGAGCAGACATAACAAGAGTATAATGTTCCCTATCGTTATCAGCGCGTGAAGATTGGTGAGCCATGTATCAGGCGGTGGCATAGGCATAGCAACTGGTGGCATCGTTACCTCCTTTTATCCCTCTTTCCTTCGTTTATGCATGTATGCTCCATTTATCTCCTATGACGTATACTAAAAATACTCCCTACCCTTCTGGTTCTCATCCTCGTCGGGCAAGCAGTAAAAGCGAAAAAAAATGGTGCGTGGGAGATGAGGAGGAGAAGCCCACGCACCAAGCACTCCGTTTGTCCATAATGGCGACTTTTCTGTCTCTGATCATGCTATTCTACCAGATCCTAAGTTGGCGCAAACTCTCCGAATCCCGGGCCTCGCTGAAATCTCTGCATCCGTAGACCCATAGGTCCACCCGGGTAATTGCCCCATTCACCTGCACCGTGAGGGCATCCGGGACATGAGATGCCGTACCGCTCGAAGAGCTCCTGCCTGAACTCCTGCATTTGCTGACGGATTTCTGCTCTCTCCTCGTCCGTTAAGTTGAGACCATATTGCTCAAGCAATTCTTGTCTGAACTCTTGCATCTCTTGCTGTCTCTCTTGTTTCCGTTCCTGCAGTTGTTCCCGTATTGTTTGTCGCTCTTCGTCCGTCAAAGGAAAGTCGTACTGCTCCAACAACGCCTGCCTGAATTCCTGCATTTGCTGACACATCTCTTGTCGCTGCTCTTGCATTGCCTGCCGTATCTCTTCTCTTTGCTCGTCCGTCAAGGTGATTCCATACTGCTCAAGCAGGTCCTGCCTGTAATCCCGGAGTTCCTGCTGGATCACCGCACTCTCCTCGTCCGTCAACTGGTTCATACAGGGACCACCGCATCGTCCACCTATTCCAATTGGTGCTGGACCACCGCTGTTGGTTTGTGCGGATACCACCGCGAAGACGGTTGCGACCAGTGCCAGCGCCAGTATACCTGCGATCAATTTTCTTTTCATTTTCTTGTTACACCTCCTAAGTGTGCAACGTCTCTCCACGAGTATAGATTCAAAATAAATGTACATAAGGTTTTCTTTTTTACCAAATTGGACCCAAATCTCACCCAAATTCGATAAGGTTATGGATTCGAGCAGCATATACTGTCTTGGGTAATATACGTTTGCTCCCCTTCCAGAGCTTAGCTACTCGGGTTTGAGACTGATGTACAGGAGTATCGCCAGTGCCACAAATTCAAACAAATCGGGCACGATTGTAAACAGTCCCAGAGCGTGTATACGGCGGAAGCCCCAAATTGCGTGGACGAACGGGATTGATGTAAATGCTTGCACAATGAGGAGAACGATAAAAGCGATTAATCCCAACGCGAACTTTGATTTTATCTGCTCGTAATTCTTCGCGTAGATGATGAGTAAACCTAACAGGAGCATAACGTTTCCAAGCGTAAGAAGTGCTTGGAGATTGATGAGCCATGTATCTGGCGGTGGCATAGGCATAGCAACTGGTGGCATCGTTACCTCCTTTTATCCCCTCTCTTTTTCGCTCTTAAATTTGTTCCATACTTTGTCCAGGAAATCCTTAAAGACTTCATATTCTTCCTCCATGTTGGGTGATAAGAAATAGACCGTGCCATATCGCTCTCCAGCCACAGTAATTATCTTATTGTCGAGAAGAAGTTTAAGATGATGCCGTACGGTTTTGTAATCCAACCCGAGTAATTCTGACAACTGATTGGCGTTGTAAGGTCTCTCTTTTAATGCCCGTATTATCCGAGCACGATTCACGCCACCCTTAGTACCGACAATCAGCCACCAAATTACACGTCGCATAGTTCACTGCTCATTTTAGCATTAAACGCCTTGCGTAATAAGAAACCAGCCCATTAACTTCAGATAACACTGCGATATTATTTCCTCTGCTGTCTTGTCACTCCACGCTTTAAGCATGTGCGGCCTTCGTCTCAAAGCGCTTTGTGAGATACTTCTCGAGTTCGATTATGAAGAACATTGGGAGCGAGACTACAATCATGATTATCCAGCACTCGAGAGGTAAGGGTGCAGTTCTCAACGGATTAATGCCGATAAAGGGCGGAGCATAGATTATGGTAAGTTGCAGCCCGAGCGTTAGTGCCGCGCCGATAAGAACCCATTTATTCGAGAATGGACTAAATGTAAAGGCAGATTCGGTAATCGATCGAGCGGTAAAGAGATAGCAGAGGTGAACCAGCATGACGGTGGTAAATGCCGCAGTTTGAGCCTGTGTCAAGAGGAAGTCATCCAGAATGAACTCTTCTACTCCAGAGCATATGAAATTAGCGAGGTAGAACATCAGAAACCCTGCAAGCGCCATTACCAACGAGACGATACCCACTTTCCGTAAAAATGGGCTGTCGGTTATCCGTTCCTTCGGGCTGCGAGGCGGTCTATCGAGTAATCCCACTTCCTTTGGTTCTCTGATGAGCGGGAGTGCGAGCGCGACGGCATCGAGCAAATTAATCCAGAGAATCTGTACGGGCTCGATAGGGAGACGCCCTCCAAAGTGAGGATTAAAGACGTGGATGAACGGTGCCAGGATGATTGCGCCTAATATCAGGAGTGTTTGACCACCATTTGTCGGGAGTGTGTACAGGATGACCTTTCGGATGTTTTCGTAGACATATCTGCCCTCCTCCACGGCTGCGACGATGCTGGCAAAGTTATCATCGGTTAGAATCATATCAGAAGCTTCCTTACTCACTTCAGTTCCCGTAATCCCCATCGCGATCCCGATATCCGCAGCCTTGAGTGCGGGCGCATCGTTTACTCCATCGCCCGTGACGGCGATAATCTCGCCCCGGCGACGTAACTGGTTGGTAATTCGGTACTTATGTTCGGGGGCTGCCCGGGCATAGACCGAAACCGACTCAACAATCTCGTATAAATCGTCATCACTCATGCGAGAGAGCTCTTCACCAATAAACACGCGATCATTCTCGCCAGCAATTCCTATCTGCTGTGCAACGGCTATCGCGGTCTGCGCATGGTCCCCGGTGATCATTACGACTCGGATTCCCGCACGCTTGCATTTCTGGACGGCCTCGATTGCTTCTTCTCGTGGTGGGTCAATCATCCCCTGGAGTCCGAGAAAGGTCAGTGCTCCTAAATCTTCTGGAGTGAGTTCTTTTTTATCTTCGTGCACGCGCGTATATGCCATTCCGAGTACCCTTAAGGCGTCTCCAGCCATTTCAGCCGCCTTGGCCAATATCTCCTTGCCACGTAGAGGTGCAGGCCATCCGTTGACAAGTTGGTCTTGGCACAATTTCAAGATCTTCTCGGGCGAGCCTTTTACGTAGATCACATGCCCCTTGGTATCTTCGTGGAGCGTGGCCATGTACTGTTGCTCAGAGGTAAATGGTATTTCATCGAGTCTACGGAGCGGTTCGGCAATACCGGCTTTGCGTGCAGAGACGATCAAAGCGCCTTCGGTGGGATCTCCGATGATCTCGTACATTCCGGGTTTTTCTTTATCCTCGTCGAGTGCGGCGTTGTTGCATAAATAACCTGCCCTCAACGTTTCACTCAGCTCTTCACTCTCGGCTGCCGGATCAATTGCACGGTTATTACGAATGAACTGCCCCTTCGGTGCATAGCCGACACCAGTCACCTCGTAGTCTTTTCCACCACTGTATATCCGTGAGACGGTCATTTGATTTTTGGTGAGCGTTCCGGTTTTGTCCGTGCAGATGACCGTGGTGACGCCGAGTGTTTCCGCCGCCGGTAAATTCTTGATGAGCGCATTCCGTCGTGCCATGGTCATCGCGCCAAATGCGAGGGTTATCGTCAAGATCGCAGGCAGTCCTTCGGGGATCGCAGCGACCGCTAGCGAGACCGAGGCAAGGAACGCATACGCAAGGGGGAAGCCAAATAGTACTGCGAGTATGAAATTAAGTGCAGCGATGGCGAGGATCGCAATCACTAATAACCGCGTGAAGTCAGCCATCTTCCGCATGAGCGGTGTGGTGGTTTCTCGTGTCTCCTTCATGAGTTCTGCGATTCTCCCAATCTCCGTATGCTCACCAGTCCCGACGACAACGCCCTTTCCGTAACCATTAGTGATGAACGTACCGCTGAAGGCCATGCAGTACTGATCAGCGGGTGATAAATCAGGCGGTGCGATGAGCTCGATGGTCTTCCGTACCGGTACCGATTCCCCCGTAAGTGCAGCTTCATCCGCACTCATGTTTTTCGTGTAAAACAGGCGTAAATCTGCAGGCACCTTGTCTCCTTCGTCCAGCAGAACCACATCACCGGGAACCAGTTCACGTGCGGGTATATCGTTCGGCACACCATCCCTGAGCACGGTGCATTCCGGTGTCATCAGTTTTTCAAGTGCTTCTGCCGCAGCTTCAGCTTTCCCCTCCTGGATGAACCCGATTATCGTATTCGCAAAGACGACCGCGAGGATAACCGTTGCATCCATCCACAGATCGAGAATCATGGTAACAAGAGCGGCAAAGAGCAGGACATAGATTAAGGAGCTGTGAAACTGCATCAGAAACCGGATGAGCGGGCCTCGCTTCTTGAACGTGAGTTCGTTATAGCCATAGTGCTCGAGCCGTGCTTTCGACTCACTGGATGTGAGCCCAACACTACTTGATTCTAGCGCGTCAAAAACATCTTCCACTGGCAATTGATACCAGCTTTTATTGTTTCGCAAAGGAGATGCATCCTCTCTTACTAATCTGTCGTAGTTAAAACAAAATTTATACGAAATCTGTTAAAGCTTAACCTTATCGGGTGCTTTGTGCGGCACCGACGTTTTTCTACTTGAAGACGTTATTCCGCAGAAACGAGGCAATTGCCTGATAATACGCGCGTGGATTATCGTAACCCGGGAAATGATTGCTCTGTGGTATTTCGACCATTTCACAACCGCTCTCGCGTAAGGTTGGGAGGTACGATAACGTGCGATTTTCGGAGCCGTAGACAAATAGTTTAGGGATTTTGAGCGTGATATATCGTTGAAGTAAGTTGCGGAGATAAGAATACGCTGCAAGGGAGGGACAGAAATCGAAAAATGCCTTTTCAGAGGCCTTTTCTAATGATTCCGCGTATTTTTGGAACCCTCTGTTCGGTGAGTGCGCTAAGCGGTGCTTAATATTTTTAAAGAGAATAGTGGTAAAGTCGGTAAAACGGTGCTGTGCGACCTCGCGAGAGAAGAAGCAATCTTCGGGAGCTAAGTTGCCTTCGACGTTGATAAAACCCTTGACCTGTTCTCCGTATCGTTCGACGTACAGCAGCGCGACGAGCCCGCCCATGCTATGGCCAATAATGACGAAATTCTCAATCGATAACGCTGAGATTAAAAGATGGGTGATTTCAACCAGATCGTCTATGCCAAGCGTTAAATCCTCGGGATACGGGGAGTAACCACAGCCCGGGAAATCGAATGCGACAAGCGTATAATCCTGTAATTCGGGACGACTAAAGGCTTCGATAAAATCGTTCTTCGAGCAGCCCAAGCCGTGGAGATACACAACTGTCTCTTTTTCGCCACGGCGCAGGAAATAGTCGATGCGAAGATTGCAGTTTTTGTAAAAGACTTCCAATTGACTAAACGGTGAATGTGATTTCATAGTTCATAATCCAAGCTCTTTTTCGACTTGGTCGGCCGTATGCGAAATTTACCGGTTTCTATCTCAGCACGCGCCTCTTCGACCTCCTTCTTCGTTTCTTCATCGAGTTCGTTAATATCTTCGATCATATCGCACAATCACTTCTTCATACGTCTCTTTTCATCTAGTGGCATTGCCTTCTTCCTGTCGAATATCGTCAAGGACCCTTCTTATAGCTGGCTGGGTTTCGGGTATGTTCTCTGTTATAATCTTCCAAATATTTTCAAGATCAACGCCAAAGTAACCATGAATCACGATGTTTCTCAGACCTATGATTCGTCTCCACGGAATTTCAGGATAGTTATCTCTTATATCCTCGTCGATATTTCGGGCAGCCTCACCGATAATTTCCAGATTCCGAATGACTGCATCCACAATCATCTCGTTCTGGGTAAAACCCGCAAAATCAACCTCTTCGATATAACGCTCTATCTTAGTCATCGCATCCACGATGTCTTCCATGTAGAGGGCTGGAGATCGTTGCTTCATGCATACACCACTTCCTCTAAAATTGCATCCCGTAATTGTGGTTTCAGAGCGTTAATCGTAACCAAGTCCACATTTAGCCCCAAAATCTCTTCAAGGAATTCTTTTAAATCCACGAATTCCCAACCAATGGGGTCTGAAAGTTCAACGAGGATGTCTATATCGCTTGTTTTCGTCTCTCGGCCACGAACGTAGGACCCGAATATGCCGATTCTCCTGACCTTAAATCGTTCGCTTAGTGTCGGTTTGTGCTTTTTTAGCGTAGCCTTCATTTCGAGGAGCGTTTTCATACTCATGCACCACGTCGTACAGTAAGCTTGAAGTATTTATTCTATACTCTTTCTACTTTAAGATTGCGTTAGTAAAGGTCGTGAGCTATCTCTATAATCGCTACAAAATATGTTTGAATTTCGCTTTGAGCACGACGAATAAAAGAGTCAACTATATTTCCATCATTACCATACGCTGGGTATCAGCCGATACCGCACTTTTTGAGTATATTTGGCATAGCCCGGCAATTCTTTTTGTAACGTGATATCTTCCAAGTAGGTGCGAATGATAAGCAGAATAACCACAAAACCAGCAGGAATCAGCCCCCATACGGAACCGAGCACTAACGAGGTGCTGATCGCCATCAATATACCGCCCACGTAGCCCGGATGGCGGACATAACGGTACGGGCCATCCTGTACCACTTGCTGGTCTCTATCCTTTTGGATGCGGACCGTGCTCGAGAACCATTTATTGACCCACATCGCCCAGGAATAGAGGTAAATCGAGAAGATGAAGGCTAAGTAACTGATTACATAAACCACTAGGGGCAATCGGGGTGACCACTCAAACCGTCCGACATCCAAGCATGCTATGATAACGATCGCAAAGAACAGTGGTGCATACAATGCCCAGAAGACTTTGTCCCACCACTTCGTGCCCGGTCCGGGTTTTACGCGTTCTTTGACCAGATCGGTTTTATCGGCAAATACGATAAGTTGGATCACCACGAGCAGCACCATGACGATACTGAAGACCCAGCCCTGCCAGTACGAAAGCCGACCGGCTAAGAGAAATATGAAGGCGATGATGAGCAGGAGTGCGAGAAAGCCTTTTGCTCCTATTTTGAGATACCACGCGTTTTCCTTTTTCGTGCGTTTAGTATTTGGCATCTTACCACTTTTACTGATACAAGTTACTGAATGATTAAATTCACTGTTAAATTCGGCGTTGCTATCGAAGGAAGCAGTGTCCAGAAGGGTATACGGACTTTAGCTCGCCCCTTGTTAGGCGATGTTGGAGTCGATGTTTCATCCCTCGCATTATAGAACCTTTTCAGAAAAGGGAATTCTCCTTACAATAAAATGACTTAGCAAGAAGCAAAGACTAACTCCAAGAATCGAGACAAGAGCGAATTTCGATAATGGGGGGATGAGAAATCCTCTTAGTGCATACGAAAAAAAGACAATAACCGGAGCATGAATTATGAAGACCGTATATGCGTTGTCAGATAGATTCTTAGTAAATCGCGTCTGTGAATCAAACTTTTTACGAAAGATGATAAAAAGTCCCGCAATTAACCCAGTGCCTACAAAAGCTTCCCATGTTGAATACACAAGGGATTGCCAATGAACTCCGCCCAAAAACGGAGTTACATCTTCGATTGCACCACCCAGTACACCAATAACAGGAAATAGAAAAATAGCGGGTACTGAAAGCTTCAGCCATCTCATTCCAACGGAATCAGAAAAATTATCAAACCACCCATTTTTATATGCCACTGTTCCGATGACAAAAAAGCTCACATAGCCGGGGAAGAAGCCAAATTGTAAATTGGAAAAGCTCTCACCAATCGGCCACCATATCCGAACAATGAAATTAGCAAGTGATAGCACGAGGACGAACACGAGGATCTGCCTGCTTTTCGACGGCGGTTTTAATTCGCCCACTTTTTCTGGGTTAAACTCCTTCCAGAGGGTATAACCAACACAAAAGATCAATAATGTTTCAAGAAACCAGAGCGGACCTGTCCCAAAGAAATTTTGGAGGGGCACCGAGTCACCCATCGCCCTGACATAGAGCGTATACACGATGAGTGGATTGATACCGAAAAAATAGACCACGAGTGGAATACCTAGACGGATAGATCTGTCCTTCAAATACGTTCTTGCCCCTTTGCGGGAATACGACCCGGGCGTAAAGTAACCGGAAATCACAAAGAAGAATCCTAATACAAAGGACTGCACAATGGCAGTGAAGAGTGTGAGAAGAACCGCAGAGAGAACGTCCTCGGTGTGTTCGTAGTAATACCAAGAACCCGTTGCACCATACGTAATGGCGATATGGAGCATGACAATGAGTGTGATCAGCACTATTCTTAGGTTATTGATGTACAGTAGTTTCGGACCGCTTTGTTGAGACATGGTTTTAACGTTCCCAAAAGAGATCATCTTAAAAAGCTCCATTGTTGCCTAACGTTACGAGCGTATCAGAGTATGCTCATTTTTCCGCCTCAGATACTAATTCTAAAATTCGCTTCTTTAGTTCCGGGATCTTGGTTATAATAATATCCCAAACAATCTCAACATCCACTCCAAAATAAGCGTGGGCAAGGATGTCTCTGAGACCCGCAATCTTCTGCCATTCGATCTCAGGCTTTTTATTCCTGATTTCAACCGGGATATTCTTAATGGCCTCACCAATAATCTCTAAATTTCGCACGACCGCATCCTGTGTCCGTTCGTCGCCGGTAAAATCGTCAAAGGAGAGATTATCAGTATATCTCTCAATCTTCCGGATGGCTTCAAGTATGTCGTTAAAGTATGCTTTATACTCCCGCGGCATAGTGCACGCTCCCTAAAATCGATTCTTTTAACGCAGGTTTAATCGCCTCTTTGACCACGAGATCGACCTTACAGTCAAATAGTTCCTCCAAAAAGAATTTCAAGTCCATGTAGTTATCGAACGTTTTCTTTCCGTGTTCAAACTCCACCAAAACGTCGATGTCACTCCCTGGAGTTTGCTCATTTCGCATATAGGAGCCGAAGAGCCCTATTCGCTTCACACCGTACAACTTTATTTTATTCCTGTGCGCTTCGAGCTTCTTCAGCACCTTCTCATAGGTTAGCATTAGCATTACGTCACACCTCCTGACCCGAGGATAGCTATGGATTGATTTCCTGGTATCGTGATGATAGCGGAGATCTCCTTTTTATTCACCCTGTTATACTAGAGCTATAACTCTTCGACATAATATGCTTATCCCTTGCGTTACTCCTGATACCTTCTATCGTAAGCATCACAAACACGCTGTTCGCTGAATTGAAGAGGACCATCGAATGAGACCATTTCAATCTTTGAACCCTCCAAATCGTGTCGCGTATATTTTCCGGGGGAAGTTGCCCTGTGCATACTCGATGTGCCGAGCGACTGACGCGACGCGGAGGGTCAGGTGAGGGGCGAGGCAAGAGATTTAAATACCCATTTACTAATATTCTACTTATGGATACTGCTCTTGAAGAACAGATCCTTGACAGGCTTGATCGTATAGAAAAGGAGCTGGTTGAGATCCGAGAACACATGGTTGATGTTGATACGCTTCTGAGTGAAGAAGAGAAGAAGTTATTGGAAGAGAGAGCTTCATCCCGAAAGTCAATATAGATCGGGTACATTAGGCATCTTATCCCCGGTGGTGATAAACTATATCTTATTGAAGAGCATATACACTAATGGAGGATTTTGGGAGTTCCTTGCTGCTGCCAGTACGGAATTACTGGCAGTTCACCCAAAAGGGTATTCCCAAATCCTTTGCCCTTTTAATATAGAGCACTCTTTTGATATTATACGCCGCTACTTTGATGGCGAGTTCTCTCCGCTTTAGCCAACCTTTTACACTCCAAACATTAGGCCCCCAACACCTTTTGAGGCTTGAGAACACAGCCTCTACAATGCTTCTTATGTGATACTCGTCCATCCATTCATCTGGATTGTCAGTATATGCCTTGAATGATATTTGCCACGCCGGATATCCTTTTGTCTTACCAGATTTGTGATAACAGAATTGAGAGTCTAAAAAGCTCCGTAACAGCTATCGTAACATCGCTAGGCGCAATAATAGCAGTTCTCGCTGTTTTTTTTAAATCGCAGAGCCCGAAAAGAAGATTATCCCTTGGATTATTATTATCGTTGTCACGATTTTAACATTGGCTACTTTCTATTATAAAGCTCAAAGTTATGCCTGGTATGCTGTTAAAGAAGGTGTATTACTTGTGAAGAAGGAGAAAAACGATTGATTCAAAGTAAGGGGCTGTCGGGAAATAAGTTGAACAGTTGAGGTGGTCATGGCTGTATTATTTTTTGATTTTGGGTCGGATTTGAGGATTTTGTTTGAGTAATTGCTTCACTTCCTCGCTTTTAAGTGCTTCTTCTCCATGTACATCCTTGATATGAGCGAGGATACCAATCTTCTCTGCACCGCAGAAAGGGCAGATATAGCCATATTTACCTCTCCTAATATATTTCTCTGATTCCGGTCGCGGCAATAACTGCTTATAAGTAAGAGAGAACCAAAGCAGAAATGGCAATGCTACCCGGCAGGTTCCTGATAGGAAAATAACGAATATAGCGTAAAATTCACTTGGAGCGGGAGGAATTTGAAGGTAAACATAAGAGATCTGTAATATTGTGCGAAATACAAAAAGAACAGGTATGCCAAGTGCGATCGAAGAAGCCATCTTTTTCCATTCAATCCTCGGAGTTGCTAAGATTAAAGCAATAAAAGGTGGGATGCAACTCCGAATACCTTGAGAATAGAGGAAATCAGGAGTACGATTTAAAGATAATTCAATTCCAATGAGTTCGAAATAAGCTGCGGTTATTTTTAGCACGAGAAAGAAATAAGTAGATGCGAATGGTATCCATAGGAGATAAAGAGCAGTGGAAAATAATAAGAATTTGATGAGGAAAGTAGAGTATTTGCCAAGAAGCCCTTTACTCCACTCAGGGTTGTAAAGCCTCCCTGCAACACTTTTACAAAAAGCAAAAAAATCTTTCTTCATCTTATTTTATATTTCTTCTTTTGATAAAACGTTTCTTTTTAAAAGAAAGATTTTACTCCACCACTTTATCTCGCCAGATCAGGAACAGAAGAACAACGAAGACGATGAGGAAAACCTGCCAGAGGTAAGTATGGAAGAAATCGAATAAAGAAGGTATAAACGCAACAACTAACGCAGTGGAGGTTAATCTAATCAGCGTAATTCCATATAAGATTGGGATACCAATCATTCCGATTGCTTTTTTCTTTAAATCCGTTGGATATGCTAAGATGCACGAAGTGTAAACGATTATCGAGAATATCCCGGTGCATTCACCAATTATGTCAAGTGAAGTGTCGTTCATCAGCACAAAAGTTCCATTTGCTTTTGCATTCAATCCGGGGAATAAGTTTAGAAATAACGCAACTAAGGAAGCGGTAAAAGACCTTGGAATAATTTGTTCGCCTGCGAGCTTGAAATATAAGAAATTGAACGTGAAGCAGAGGATAAGGAATAAAGAGACTGTTTTCAATACGTCTTTTCGCTCCGAGAGGATTTTATTCACTCTTTTCCTATTCATTCAAAAAATAAAAAAGAGGAGAAAGATAAAAAATTATCCCCTCAACAACCCTTTTTAAAAAAGCGTTGACGGAAAATCAACGGCTCTTTTTCCTCTTCAACATTGCTACTGCGAGACCCACGCTCAATACGCCGATTAATGCGAGCAGTCCGCTGGCATTGAATCCCGGCACAGGCTCTGGAGGAGCACCGCGACCAAATTCTTCGCCTGTTAAATCAGCAAGGCTTGGCTCAGTATCACCCGTGATTGTCACCGTGATGCATCCATCAGCATAGACTTGATCAGAGCACGGCTTCCAACTCGCGGTTGCATCGTCCCAGTAATAGATCGTGTCTCCCGGATTAGCCGGGCAGAATTCGATCGTGAGATTAGTTACATTCGTGGCATTATTCAGATGAACGTCCCAGTAATCACCAGTGGCTTCAAAGGTAGGAGCTCCGCCCGGGTTCTCGGCGTACTTGGCGGTGGTAATGGTATTGTTTCCCGTAGCATTGACGGTCACCTGGCAGCCTATAATGCCACAGCAGCCGCAGCCACAAATGGTTTCGGATTCGGTCTCTTCCGTTTCTGCACTCGGCCAAGGAGCCATCAGCCATGGATCGTAGTCCACATTTGCGCTTACTTTATCGCCGGAGCCTGGCGAAAGCGAAGGACCATCGGCAGCCCCCCACCAGTTGTTCTCGGCGTCAATCTCTTCATCTGCTTGGGTTCCATTAAGGCCATAGTTTGTATTACCGTAAATGTTATTAAAGTTAATGGTAATGTCTACCCTGGTTAA
>CAYNTR010000061.1:0-13742 GCA_964400255.1 uncultured Halobacteria archaeon | reverse complement strand
CGCCCAGGTCGGGATTTGAACCCGAGTCCGAGCCTCGACAGGGCTCAATGATAGGCCGCTACACCACCCGGGCTTTTATGCTTTAATATTATACAGTATATAAAAACTTTAAACCTTTACCGGAGAGGTTATAAAGGAAAGGGAAAAACTTTCTAATCAAAAAGAGAGAAAGAGAATGCGAAAGGTGAAAGTGAATGGCAACACGAGGTAAAAAAGCAGCGGAAAAGGTAACATTATTGATGGACAAGACCGAGCGCATACGAAACATCGGCATCATTGCGCATATCGATCACGGCAAGACTACATTGACTGATAATCTTCTTGCAGGAGCGGGAATCATATCGAAAGAATTGGCAGGCGTGCAGCTCTTTACGGATTTTTATTATCTCGAACAAGAGCGGGGGATAACGATATTTGCCGCGAATGCGTCCATGGTTTATGATTATAAAGGTCGGGATCATCTCATAAACCTTATCGATACGCCGGGGCATGTTGATTTTGGCGGTGATGTGACACGGGCGTTGAGAGCCGTTGATGGCGCCGTTGTTGTCGTTGATGCGGTAGAAGGTGCGATGCCGCAGACAGAGACCGTGATGAGACAGGCGATGAAAGAAAACGTGAAACCTGTTCTCTTCATCAACAAAGTTGACAGGATGATCAACGAGCTGAAGGTGGATGCAAATGAGATGCAAATCCGGCTCGGTAAGATAATTGACAAGGTTAACAAGCTGATTAAGGGCATGAACAAGGAGAAATACGAGGAATGGAAGTTTGACGCTGCAACGGGTAATGTTTCGTTTGGCTCCGCATTGTATAACTGGGCGGTCAGTGTTCCAACGATGAAAACGACCGGAGTCGGCTTTAAAGAGGTCTATGAGTATTGTAAAGGAGAAAACATGAAGGAGCTGGCGATCAAATGCCCTGCATATGTCGCCGTTCTTGATATGGTCACCGAGCATCTTCCCAATCCGTTGGAGGCACAGAAGTATCGTGTTCCGGTGATATGGCGTGGAGACGCCGAGAGCAAGATCGGGAAGAGCATGGCTAACTGTGATAGAGGGGGGGACGTCGCTTTTATGGTTACCAGCATTCATGTTGATCCCCATGCAGGAGAAGTTGCTACGGGGAGACTGTTTAGTGGCACGGTAGAAAAAGGGAAAGAATTAATCGTTTCGGGCCTGTATAAAACGAACAGAGTCCAGCAAGCCTGTCTCTATATGGGTGAGGAACGTGTTGAAGTAGAGGGGGTGCCTGCAGGTAATATAGCGGCACTCGTCGGTATGAAGGATGCAATCGTCGGGTCTACGCTTTCTACCGCGGAGATAACGCCATTTGAAAGTATAAAGCATTATAGTGAGCCTGTTGTAACGGTTGCCGTAGAAGCAAAGAGTACCAAAGACCTCCCGCACTTGATCGATGTGATCAAGAAGCTGGCGAAAGAAGATCCAATGATACGGGTTGAGATAAATGAAGAAACGGGTGAGCACTTGGTCTCGGGAATGGGCGAATTGCATCTTGAAATCATTACGCATCGGATAAGTGTTGATGAGGGCGTTCCCATCATCGCGTCACCACCAATTGTCGTTTTTCGAGAGACCGTTGAAGGAAAGGCCGGTCCGGTGGAGGGGAAATCGCCGAATAGGCATAATAAATTCTACTTTGAAATCGAACCTTTGGAACCCGCAGTAGTGGAAAAGATACAAACAGAGGGGTTAGTGGTAGGCAAAGACAAGGTCGTGTTGCGAGACCAGCTGAAGGAAGCGGGAATGGACAAGGAGGAGGCCAAGAATGTGGTCAATATCATCGAGGGTAACATCTTGCTCGACATGACCAAGGGGATTCAGTATCTGCGAGAGACGATGGAGTTGGTCCAGGAGGGGTTTGAGGACGTGATGCGCAAGGGCCCCTTGGCAAAGGAGAAGTGCCGGGGCATAAAAGTAAAATTAGTGGACGTAAAGCTGCACGAGGATTCGATACATCGAGGACCTGCGCAAGTTATTCCCGCAGTACGGAACGCTCTACTTGCCGCTATTCTGCTCGCAAAGGCTAATTTCCTCGAACCGATGCAGGATGTTTTCATCAGTATACCCCAGAATTTGATGGGCAACGTCACGCGGGAGTTACAAGGTCGAAGAGGTCAAATACTGGACATCAAAACCGAGGGTGATATGGTCTCTTTGAAGGCTGAGACGCCCGTGGCAGAGATGTTTGGCTTCGCAGGCGACATACGGTCTGCAACCGAAGGACGGGCGTTGTGGTCCACGGAGTTCGCGGGCTTCAAGCCGATACCGCAAAATCTGTTTGGCGAAAAGGTAATGGACGTGCGGAAACGGAAAGGCATGAAGTTGGAGATGCCAAAGGCTTCTGATTTCGTATCATCATAATCTGAAATCGCGGATGAGGGGGAGAGAGCAAGCATTTTTGTTAACTCTGATGCAATGCAGGTAATGTTGCAGCAGCGGTTTTATCTCCCTTTAAATTTTATCTACACGATGTTTATTCTCATGTATCGTTGACAGTTCAAGATCCTCTCGAGAAGACATGGCCATGGGCGAGGTGTATTTCGTAGAGTCGGAGAAGGGAATACCGATAGCGGAGAAGCTTGTAGTACTGCTGGAAAAGGCTGGAGATGGGCTTGAAAACAAGTTTAAGGGAAATATCGCTCTGAAGGCTCACATGGGCGAGCGAAACAATGAGACTTTCATAAAGCCTTTTTACGTGAGGAAAATAGCAGAGATAGTGAAGAAACAGGGAGGAAATCCTTTCGTCACTGATACGACTACTATGTACAAGTTGGGAAGGTACACTGCAATGGACTATTACAAAACAGCCTTCGAGCATGGAGTTCTCCCATCTTATCTTGGATGCCCGGTGATTATTGCAGACGGTCTGAAGGATAATGGCGTAGAGGTAAGTGAAAACGTGGAAATAGCCAGAGCAATATACGAAAGCGATGCAATGCTCGTTATTTCACATGCCACTGGTCACGGCTCTGCCTCGTTTGGAGGCGCGATAAAAAACGTAGCAATGGGCTGTGTGACGAAAAAAAGCAAGCAGTACCAGCATGCCGTGACAAAGCCCATATACGATAGGGAGCTGTGCAATTGCTGTGATGCCTGTAGAGAGGAATGCAAATTCGATGCTATAAAAGTAAAAGAAAATGGAGACCGAGAACTGTTGAAAGAGAAATGTGTGGGCTGTGGCTATTGTATCGCAGCATGCGAAGCAGGCGTATTGCGTTTGGAAGAGGGTGCGAATGAGCAGTTGCAGCTCCGAATTGCAGAAGTTGCAAATGCCGTCCTGAAAAACCTACCTTACTCCGATTTCATCTTTGTCAATTTTCTCATTGATATCACTCCTTTTTGTGATTGTGAAGACCGATCACCAGAGTATATATGCCCAGATATAGGCATTTTAGCCTCTCAAGACATCGTTGCAATTGACCAGGCTACCATTGATCTGATTGGTAAGCAGTCGTTTGAAGGAGACCCTACCATTCAAGTTAGAGAAGCACATAGATTGGGATTGGGCGAGCTGAAATATAAGCTCTGCAAAGTCTAGCTGCTCTGGATTCTTTGAAAATCTAATCATCTTATCGTTAACGGTTGAAGGAACTCGCGGATTTTGTGATTACCGGGCATGAAACGGTGTGTGTTTGAGGGGTACTTCTGTCTTGAAAGGTTTCAGAAGAGACGCATAGAAATTTGAAACTTGAACCTCAAACGTCTATTTTCAGTTCCTCTAAAGCGGAAGTTTAACTTTTCTTATAGACTTGTTAACTGTTCTTTTTTGATGTTCAATGTTTAGTGTTGTGGTTTCTTGCCGTGAAAAGCGCAAGCCTATTCTGTTAACCTGAACAAAAAACTGTTAACAGATCGCTACGAGCAGGATATCAAACGTGATATCTTTCCCTGCCAACGGGTGATTAGCATCTAACGTTACGTTCGATTCGGAGACATCGGTCACAATGACTGGGAAGGTTTGGCCATCATCTTGACGAATTTGTAACTGCTGACCGATCTCTACTTCTATGCCCTCAGGAATTTGATCTCGTTCTATCACCGTTATCATTTCCTTCCGATGGGGACCATATGCCGAATCCATCGGGATTGTAACGGTCTTCGATTCGTCAATTTTCATCCCGATGACCGCTTGTTCAAAGCCAGGGATTAACTGACCCTCACCTATTGTAAATTGCAGCGGGTCGCGATCAAAAGAGGAATCAAATATCGTGTCATCTTCTAATTTGCCCCTATAGTGGACTTTAACAGTATCACCATATTTTGCCTGTGTCATTTTTTTTCTCCCCTTTGCCTGTGTCGGTTATACGAACCAAGGAACGTGTACATATCGAACACATAACCTATTTAGACGGTATCTTATACACTTTTAAATAGCTTTTTTGAGGAAAATTAAGCTTATTCGCGTTTTTTCTGAGGATTCGGAAGTTATTAAGGATTTTGAGGATAGAGAGAAATTAGTCTCGTATTGATAAATGCATCTAGGAGTATGCTCATGATACCAATAGCTTTAGTGGGATTTTTATTTGGGGTGGATTTTTTGTTCAGTGATTAACTAAACGGCAGTTCGGGAATTGAAAGGATGGAGAAAAAAGTACACAATGATTCCATTTTTTGCAACTAATTACTTCCCTTTTCGGTGTAATCTAAGTAAATTCAGATAATATCCCTTAGACCAGGGTCTTCTATGTGGGAATATTTTTTCGCTTACAAATCTGACATCTTCAACTGAGTAAAATGCATGTGGATTGTATCGTTTGATTATACCAATAATATTGGGAAGATCATGACGATCTATAATAACATAAACAATCTTTACTCGCCCCTCAATGCCTTCTGCATCAGTACTCGTAACTCCATAACCTTCAGATTTAAGAACCTCTACCAATTTAGATGCACCCTTTCTGGTAATAATCCGAATAATTTCGATCCCTATTAACAATTTACCATCTATGTAGATGCCAACAAAAGTCCCCATAGCAAAACCACCAGCATAGGCAATATAATAAATAATATTTGCTAAATGTTGAAAAATTTGCCCGATTGCAAGAAGCCAAATTATTACTTCAAAAAAACCAACTAGTGGAGCAAGATATTTAAAGCCTTTAGAAATAAAGATAACACGAATTGTGCCAAAACTAACATCTAAAACCCGCGCAATAAATATAAACAGTGGCAGAAGAGCCAATGCATATATTTCCGAACCGAAAAATGATAGATAGACCATATTATCGTCGTCTTACCCCTTTTGTTGCATGATAACATATTTATTTTTCACGTCATCTCAATATATCTCTTCAGCATCTTATCTACCGTTTCACGATTCAAGAACCCATTCATACTCTCAGTCTCAAACAACCTTTTCGGAAACTCCAAATTCTCGTATTCAAACCCACAAGCACACTTTATCTCCTGCTTTATATCGAATATCTCGCCCCCTATTTCAAAAAGCTCTTCCTCACTCTTATCTATCCCGATTGCGCGCAGCCCTTCTGAAATGAGCTTGAGGTCATAAACACTTATCGTGAATAAACACAGCCCCATAGAATTCATCAAGCATCGCTTTTTCTCGTCTGAAATGAGTTCGTCAACAGCAGCCTCCGGTGAGTACTTCTCAAAGTCCAGAAACCAGGCATTATTATCCATGTGTGAATGCCGCTGTCCCACTGCCTGACCCACCAGTAGTGCATATCCTGTATGATAGCCTGCAATTGCATTTTTACCAAGAGTAAGAGCGAAATCTTTTCCACCGTAGATAGAAGCAGCCTCCTCTGTCCCTTTCCTCAAATCCTTATAAATCCCCTCTCCCTCCACAAGCTTATCTATCGTCTTTAGATAGTTTTCCGTCACTCCGAACTGTAAAGGGACTGGAAGCTCTATCAAACCCTTCTCATAAGCTTCCGTTGCCCATGCTAATAAGTTCCCGGTCGCTATGGCATCCAGGCCGTATTCCTCAACTCGTTCTAATAGCTTTAGAACCTCATCCGCCTCTCCAATTCCCAGTAAAGGTCCAAAAGAGTATATGAGTTCATAATCGTACGCTATCTTTGGCGAATTGGATTTCCGTTTTGCTACATTGATACACCGTATCGGACATCCAGTGCATGTCTCTTGCTTTACCAAAAGGGTTGCAAAAGCATCTTCCGCTATGCCTTTGACATCAAACCTGTTGGCTTGGAGGTTTTTCGTAGGTAAACCACCGACCTCATTCATTATAGAGGTATTTTCTGAAGTGCCATATCCCTGACTGTATTTTTTAAGGTCGTTATCCTCTCTTATCCTATTGAGTATCTCCTGATAATAGCTACTTTTTACTCGAGCTCGCTTTTTTCCTGAAATTGTTAGTGCTTTCAATCTTTTTGAGCCGAATAACGCTCCCAAGCCCAATCTCCCAAAGTGTCTATACGCGTCCACAACCACACAGGCGAAGGGGATCCGCTGCTCTCCAGCCTCGCCAATATACAATTTACTTTTACTACTCAATCTTTCGTTAACTTCAAAGCATGAAAGCCCCCAAAGCTCCTCTGCTTCTTTTATCGCTATGTCTGAGTCATCTATTTGTATAAACACCGGTTTTTCAGATGCACCTTGGATAACGAGTGCATCCAATCCTACAGATGCCATCGCAAACGCGAGTTTCCCGCCTGCATGACTCTCGCCCAGCTCTCCCGTGAGCGGTGACTTAAAAGCTGCGACAACTTTCGTTGCACACGGGTAAATACCAGTAAAGAACCCCTTTGCGAATATTATGGGTAGCTCTGACCGGAGTGCATCTTCTCGCAACACGTCTTTATATTCACTCAAAAGCTTAAAAGCCAACCCTGCCCCTCCGAAATATCTTGATAAGTTGGTTCTTTCCTTTATTTCCGTATGAGCTTCGTTTAAATCTATATACGCTACT
The DNA here is from genome assembly GCA_964400255.1 of uncultured Halobacteria archaeon. Classification (GTDB taxonomy): domain Archaea; phylum Halobacteriota; class Syntropharchaeia; order Alkanophagales; family Methanospirareceae; genus JACGMN01. The sequence goes on along the minus strand of CAYNTR010000061.1, from coordinate 6,821 downwards.
TTTATCCTCTTTAAACGCATATTACGAGTTGATTTGTTCGTAGAATATCGCATCCTTACCAAGCCCCATTTACACGCTTCGATATGCCCGCAAATAACCCCTACAGTACCTGTCTCTGCCAATGGCAGCTTCACATGCCCTTATCATCTCAATTAAGCCTTCTTCAAAAGGATTCAAAATCGCCGAATCAAGGTATCGAAACGAGAGAGCAAGGAAAGCATTTTCTATGTTTTCCGGATGGGGGAGACCGTATGACACATTTGTTAATCCAACCGTGGTTTTCACGTCCATACGTTTCAAATTCTCCAATGTTTTCAACGTTATCAATCCATTCACGTCGTTTATCGAGATTGGCAGAACAAGCGGGTCGAAATAAACATCCACAATGCCTTCCCCTCGACATCGTTCTAAAATCTTCTGACATACTTGCGTCCTCTCTTCAGAAGTATCTGGAATCCCTCGATCGTCCATGCACAATGCTATACATTTCGCACCATAATCTTTTATGAGTGGGAGAAACTCTGAAAGCCTTTTATCTTCTCCACTTATCGAATTAACCATTACTTCACCCTTGCATGCTGATAACGCAGATTTAAGAATATCTCCGTCACTGGTATCTATGCACAGGTTAACATCAGCACCGAGCGAATCCTCTGTGGTTTCTATAAGCCACACCATATCTGCTTTCTTTTCAGCAAATAAATCCAGATAATCACAATCTCTCGCCTGGCTCTCTGCTAACCTGCGTATATAGGATTCGTCCCTTCGCTTTATCGCCCTTTTTACTTCTTCCACTCTAGAATTTATCCTATCACCTATTACAATCATTTCAAAAACCCAAATTCTTCACGAACTTATCTGAAAAGGAGGGATGTGAGGCGAGATCTATCCATTTCGACTCGCGGGCTATACGTTCAGCCACTCTTTTTTTACCATATAAAGCGAGTTTTATACCTTCTAAAACTGCATCCTTCTTGAATATCGCATTTCGTAGCCCAATAGAGGAAAGGCTCTCCGCACGTGCCTTACCAAAAGATCCGGTAACAACTGTCTTTTTCCACGGCCCTGAATTGAGCTCTTCCTCGAGTATTTTCATGCCTGTGGCAATTGCGGCTTTTGCAAGCTGTACCTTGCGGACATCGTGCTGAGTGAGGTAAATCCCGTCATGAATATGAAATATGCCCGATTTCAACCTTCCACTCTTTTCCAATATCCCTCTTTTAAGCAATTCCGCAACCAAATCGATTATTCCCGAGCCACATATTCCTCTTGCTTTCGCTTTTTTCTCACCTTTTATCTTAACGACCGGTTCGCTTTTCCCAGTTATCCAAACCTGCTCTATCACACCATCTACTGCAGGCATACCACATGCAATGCCAACGCCCTCAAATGCGGGACCTGCTGCGGTAGAGGTTGTTACCATCTCTTCCTTTGACCCTAATACAATCTCTCCGTTCGTTCCTAAGTCTATTCCCATCTCCAACTCTTCATGTTCATGTATCCCGGTTGACAGTACCAGAGCAACAGTATCTCCCCCGACCCATCCGCTTATCAGCGGTAATAAGAATACCTCACACCCCTTATCTACGTCTATTCCCACGTTACGGGCATTCATTTGCACTGGGTTCTTGAATTCTGGCTCGTAGGGATATTCCCCAAGTCCGGTAGGTGATAGTCCAAGGAGGATGTGCTCCATGCACGGATTTCCTGCTATTCCTATCTCTTCTACACGCTCTAAATGCAGCTTTCTTATCGTCTCGTTCAGTTGTTTCACAAGCTTTGAGCGCATCTTCTCAAGCAAATTTGCATCCCTATTTATCGCTGCTATGCGTGATACTACATCACTCCCGTATATTACCTGTGGATTTATTGAAACCTGAGAGCCTAATTTTTTTCCTGTGGCGTCGAAAAAAGCCGCCTTTATTATCGTTGTCCCGATATCAAACGCTATTTTGGTAGCTTCCGAAAAGTTTCGCTCCTCTCCTCCCTCTTCCCTTACATTGACAATTACATCCCCGTGTAATTTGAAATCACACCCACGCTTGTATTCCCCTCCTATCTCAAATAAACTCCAGCAACCGTTACATCCATCTCCTTTACAATTCAAGAATCCAATTTTAATCGCCGCTTCTCTAAGCGTACTCCCCTCATCTACGTGAACACTCTCTCCATCTGGAAGAAAAGTTACTTTTGTCATTATGCTACACGAAGAATTGCGAGAAGTCCGTGAGCTGCACCCATACCCCGCTGCAGCCTCATTTCCAGGTTTCGAAGTGCATATCCTAATTGTGGTTCTATCACATTCTCGCGGTAATTGCTGTCGTCCATCCATAGATAGCTCTCGGTTATTCTTTCGAGCTTATCTATCTCCGGAATTTCTACCTCTTCCTCACGGTCTCCTCCCAAATCCATCACTCCTCTTATCAATGCATTCCAATGTCTCGAGAAATCCTCAAAAAACCTGTTTAAGGCGGGAAAATCTTCTTGCAGATGATAAGTTATGAGCAAGTCCTCTAAATTTGTGCGAACATTCGGTTCAAAAAGAGAATTTACCGCCAAACGAAGGGGTTTACAATATTTATTATATTCGGCAGTATCCATGTGTCGTCCAACGAAAACAGACCGATCAACTATTTCTTCCACTTTTATCCTGTCACTTGCCGCTCTTATCATCTTCAAAACATTCTTAGGAGGCATTAATTTAAGCGGAAAACTCTCTTCACCACTCTCAGGTAAATAAGAAATCCTATAATCCATCCAATCCTCGCCCCACAAACGCTGCCATTCGTACGAGTATGCACCCAACCAATCACAAAGTACAAAGCAATCATCGCTGCAATCCGCTATATCTCCTAAAAGCCGAATAGTTTGTTCATCGTTATTATGCGAGAGCGAACCGTATGAGGTGAAATAGAAGTCATATTCTTCCTCGAAAGGAAGTCCGCTACTGAAATCTGCCACCTCAAAAGAGATATTTCCCTTATCCTTGTAAATCCTCCCTGCTTCTTTGATGAAGTTCTCGTTTATATCAAATCCCTTGTATTCAATTTTATCAGAGAGAGCTGCCAGCAATCCATAACCATCTCCAAATCCGCAGCCCATGTCAAGAGCTTTTATCCTCCCCTTTTTCTGCTCTATCGCCTCTATGTAAGGCCGTACAAAGATGCGTATTATCTCATCCTCCCAGAACATACGAACATTATCGTATTTCCCTATAAGGCCGCCTCTTCTCGTGTAGTACCCGCTGCTTATAGCTTCATCGTAAGCTCTTTGAACACTCATTTCAACCACTTTTCGCGACTTTTACAGCTTCAAATGCGTCCTTACAATAAATTGCACCTATTTGCTCTGCGTATTCCGCAGATACCGCGGCACCACCTATTAAAACCTTTGCATCCATGCCGCGTGCTCTCAGTTTCTCAACTACCTCGCCCATTCTCTGCATAGTGGTGGTGAGCAAAGCAGAAAGCCCAACAAGCTTTGCATCCTCTTTCCTTACGGTGTCCACTATTGATTCAGCAGGAACGTTAACGCCTAAGTCTATAACATCGAACCCCCCTCCTTTGAGAAAAAGAGCCACTATATTTTTGCCTATATCATGCAAATCACCTTCAACAGTCGCTATGACAAATTTCTCCATTCTATCGCCCGCTGATGTAAGATGCGGCTCAAGAACTTTCATCCCTGCAGAAACGGCCTCTGCAGCAGCCATCATATCAGGAATAAAAAACTCACCGGTCTCATATCGCTTACCCACCGCCACCATTGCTCCGTTGATACAATCTATTATTTCTTTCGGCTTTACTCCTTGGTTCAAAGCATCTTCGACAAGCTCTACTACGCCTGGCTCGCCGACACCTCCACCTTCAAAGTCCTCGTCCTCCTTATTCCGCCTTCCCCTAATAATATTCTCTTTTAGGGTCACGAGTATTTTGTGTGAAATTTTTACCACCTCTTATTTTATCCTATCCAAAATATCAACCTCTTGAAAGAGCTCCTTCTTTATATCCTCTGGGATCTCTTCCACCGGAGCAGAGACCAAAGCCTCCTTGCGTTCCTTCACTTGTATCAGAGTTTCATTCGCGTCACCCCCATAAGGGTAGAATGGCACAAAGCCTCCTTCACGCAAATATTTACGCGTATATCGCGTAAACATCTTATGAGATGTGCCCATCACTTCTCGTATCTCTTTCATTCCCTCACCAAGCTCGTCTTCTATCCTTTGCTCTTTGAGAAGGGATTTAATTAGCCCAACATGCACATCATCCAATATCGCTTGCTCTGGAGAGAACGTATTTGTGCCTTCAAGAAGTCCAAATGCATAATGAATGTATTGTGCGCCACTGAGTGCGATATATAGATGCGACAATTGCTTATTCACCGATGCCTCGATCCCCGGGAATTTGGAATCACCTATGCCTGCTGTTGAATAGGATGGAATACCATAGAACCGAGCCATTTGCACTCCGCCTATATTATACAGATTTGTCTCTGGTGCACCATACATATTATCAAGATTATCCATCCTCACACGCAACGGAACGCTCCCGTATAGTACCGGCGTTTGCTTACGCACCAACTGGGCAAGTACTATTCCTGCTAGAATCTCTGCGTTGAGCTGTACGAGCAATCCCGCCTCTTGAAGTGGTGCGGTGGAACCTCCTTGCGGTGACGTTGATATAGACACCGGATAACCTGATTTTGCTATCTCTATTAAGGTCTGCGTAGTATCGTCAACGAGCTGTAAAGGACTTTTCGTCGCACACGTGATAAACGAGATTATTGGTTCCTCACGTTCACGGCCACCTGAAATAATCTCAGCCATCCGTATTACATCGTCTAATTTTTTCACATTTGTCAAACCAGCCATGACGTGCTTTTGCAGGTTGTTCAACGAGGCGTAAAACTTGTTAACGTCCTTATTGTCATTGGTAATGTCTTCATCCTGGATATTCACCGTGCGGATAAAGAAGTCAACATTCTGTAGGTGCTCACAGAGGTGCGCTGCCTCACAAAGGTCGCGAACAGTTCCTCTTCTACGATGAAAAACAGGGAAGGGTCTTTTACCACCAGTTCTCTCGCTAACAAACTCTTCCACCTCGATATCCAGAATTACGTTTGACTCCGAACCGGTGCCAAATCTCACCCTTGGTTCATTACCGTTCAGAATTAAATTATTCTCTTTATCGCGTGCACCCAATTTTATTACCGAAGGTGCACACTTTATACTTCCCTCAACAAGCAACTCAGGAATGCTTATTTGCCAATAGGAACCGTGAGAAGAAACCTCCGCTCCGTTCTCTTCGAATATGTCTGTCGCTTCTCTATTGTAAGATACTATTCCAGGATCTCGTAAAATGGAAAGGGAAGCGTTATGTATCCTTTCGAGCTGCTCTCGCTCCAATCTCTCATATGGCTTTACCAAAACTCCTGCTCTCATTTTTCCCGCTCCAAATCATCCAATAATTGTAGATATTCATCACATACCCGCTCTGCCCTAAAGCCAATCCAATCCTCCGGGAGAAGCTCCTGTGGGAGATGAGGATCAACAGAGATGATACGGGAAAAGGACTCATTCAATTCGATACCTTTCAAGAATGCATAACTTGGGTCTACGCTCTCCCCTTTTCCCACACTCGTTTTTAATGCTTCCAATTCTTCACCATAAATCGAGATAAAGTTCTTGTATTCCCTCTCAAGCCACTTAAGATCCCAAATTTTGGGAACTAACTCCTTTATGTTCTTGTCGCTTTTGTATTGTGCAGAAAAAAATTCGACATACTCTTCAATTCCGGATTCACTTACTGTCTCTTTTACATCCTCCCCCTTATCATAAGGTGAGATCATAACAGAGGTATGAAGGGTACCATAGCCAAGAAAAAGAAGCTTCTTTCTCAAAGCATCTCGGCTGTACCGAAATCGCTCAGGGATATCAAAGGTTACTATGTGCCACCGGCCATCCCAGTACCGCTCCCTCATGAGCAGCTTGTATTCTTTTAATGTTATTGTATCCTTTCCGAGGTCAGTAAGGGAATAGGACGCTTTTTTACCGCTCTTTTTACTTTCTATAAATTCTTCTTTCTTTAATCTCGATAAGGAGGTTCTTACTGACGCCTCGGACTCGTTAAAGCTCCTGAGTATTTTTACCAGCCTTTCAACTGGTACTTCCCCCTCTCTTAACAAAAGGCATAGGATCGCTTTTTCCATCGAGACCATAATTATACCTTCTCCATGTTTATATATAAATAAATTATCGACCGCTAACGTAATGTAATATATACAATATACATTCATAATACTTAAACTTTTCGATTTTTGATGTTGGTGAAACTTCGGGTGGCGGGTGGTGAATGCGGGTGATAGATTATACAAAAACCACTCGATAAGCTTATTACGCTATAAATTTAGATGATTAGTGTATCTTTTGTGTCAAGTAGTTCCAGTTGCTTGTATTCTCTACAATTTTTTCTATAGCTCTTCATCGATCTCTTCATTCTCATCTACAGGTACGTATACCTGTTGATGTGCCAATTTCTCTTTGAAACATTTTCTCCCTTTAGAAATTGTCGTTCCATTGGCACCTATGTCATTATAAAGCCTGACCTTGTGCAACGGCACCATTCATGCAGTACTGCTCCCTGATGCGTATCAGAATTTCAACCGCAACGTAACGATCTCGAAGGGATTCACAGTTAAGGTTATTCGATTCCCCTCCTGTTTCACCGCTTTGGTTACTTCGTCGTCCTCTTCTTCCAGCATGTTGACGACCTTAACTACGACATGACATAAATAGTGAATCATATTTTCTTGGGATATTCTAC
>CAYNTR010000060.1:0-13854 GCA_964400255.1 uncultured Halobacteria archaeon | reverse complement strand
AGGAGAGTGTCTTGCTTTGAAGGGTTATTCCCTAAAAGTGGAAGAGTTACGGTTCTAAGTTTGGTTCTCCCTCTGGAAACGAAACGATAAACCGTGGAAAATGAGCAGCATTTATGGATGAAGAAAGGCGAGTAACTTCATACCCAAAATGAATATATATTCATATCTCTCAACCTCTCATTACCAATAAGGAAGGAATAGCTACGACATGATGCTATCTTTGGAGCGTGACAAAAAGGCGGCTTTGGTGTCAGTAGGCGTTACAACCTTCCTCGTTGTAATAAAATATCTTTTTGGCACTCTTTCAGGGAGCATTGCGTTGATTGCGGATTCAATTCACTCGTTGACCGATGTTATAAGCTCGCTGGGGGTTTTTATCGGGCTCAAAATATCAAGTCGTAAGCCCACGAAGGCGTTCCCCTATGGGTTTTATAAGGCAGAAAATATCGCCAGTCTCTTCCTTGCCTTTGCGATTCTGTATGCGGGTTATGAGATTATTCTCACCTCGGTTGAGACGTTCGGAAGGATCGTCTTAACAAATCTTCCATTTGCGATCGCGACCGCACTGACATCTGTAATAGTTACGCTGGTATTGAGCAGATACAAGCTTCGAGTTGGGAGAGCCATCAATTCACCGAGCTTAATCGCCGATGGCAAACATGCTCGAGCCGATACGTATGCCTCCACTGCTGTACTTATCGGGCTGCTCGGTTACTCGTTTGGCTTTCCTTTCCTCGATCCTATTTCAGGTATTTTTGTCTCTGTTTTCGTCTTTAAAGCAGGATACGAGATCTTAAAAGATTCAATAAAGGTTCTTTTGGATGCATCTATCGGGTACGAAGGGCTCAATCGAATACGTGAAGTTGTCTCGGAAGTGCATGGCATACGGAAAATAAACGCATTGAAAGCGCGAAGCTCAGGCAAATTTATTTTTATTGAGTTAGAGCTCCAGACGAACCTCAAAGACCTTGAACGAGTGCAGCAATTAAGTAAGAAGCTCGAAGAGCGGATTAAATCAGAGATAAAAAATGTTGACCGGGTACTTACGCATATGGAGCCAGAGGAGAAGGAGTTTATGCGGTATGCAGTCCCCTGCACAGAGAATAATGGTCTCCGATCACAAGTTTCAGAGCATTTTGGAAGGGCGAACTATTTTTGTCTCTTTGATATCCGAACCGCGGATAATGAGCTGACCGATATGCGATTCATAAAAAATCCTTTTCTCGCATTAGAAAAAAAGAAAGGGCTTAAAGCGGCTGAGCTTCTCGTCTCCAATCAGATCGATAAACTCTTTACCAAGGAGAGCATTGCGCAAAAGAGCGCATTCTACGTACTCAGAGAGGCGTATGTGGAGTTTGAGGAGACCGATGCGGAAACGATAGAAGAAATTGTCAACGATCTCTTTCCAGGGCAGAATGCTCGACCACTATCGGTTGATGATAACGGTGACAGAACCATCACTCCGATGTAAGCATTTGTCTGTAATATCTTGAACAGAGTGCACCCACGGGGTTATGGGCGAGTACTCGGTCTTTTACTACGAGTGTAGTAACCGGTGCATGTGAGTGCTGAGAGAAGAGTATGTCATGTCCTATACACAGACCAAATATGATATTGAGATCAGTCCCGCTCCTGGTCATTATCTCCGCTTGCGCTATAGGGTTACACATCGCCTCCACTCTTTCATCGCTTATTTTCCTCAGGTTGAACGTCTTCTTGTCGATACCACATACCTTGCAGCAAACTGAGGTCACCTCAAATCCATTCTTTAACAGTATCTCTTCAAGGATTTGTGCCTCTTCTGATAGTCCGATGCAGAAGGCAATCCCCAGATTTCTGTAACCCATCTCTTTTGAGAAGTACATGAGCTCCTGAACCCTCGTAAGTTTCATGTAGTGTTCAGCCTCGAGATTCGTTGCGATCTTTGTTACCCTGAGTGCTTCTTTATTATTCCTGTATTTTTGCACTATTTCCTCGCGTATAGTGGTACAGTCTTTTCCCGTAAAGCATTCCTTATTCTTACAATTAGCGCACTTCATCATTGGATCCTCACGTAACCATAATATACCCGACTGCTTTTAAACGTGCTAGTGTAAAATGGCGAGGATTTCTATTCTGCACCTTCACAAAACAATCCATTCATACGATTAAACCTTCATCCTTATCAACGAGAACCTGTTTTAATTAAAGATGCTTTCTGAGAAAATATTGGTGCAGGAGGAGATGATAACACGCTAAATGCGGTTCGTATATGGCCCGGTGGCGTCGTGGAGACTGGGCAGGTCGTTAGGTGTGGACATTTTGAGCACGAAAGAAAAAACGTGCTCGTTTGATTGTGTCTATTGCCAGCTTGGACGAACGGTGCATAAAACGACGACGCCCAGGGTGTATGTTCCGGCAGTTGAAATTAAACGTGAGATCAAAGCAATTGAGGCTACCATTGCGGAAACCACCGATGTGATTACCTTCGCGGGCATGGGCGAGCCGACATTGGGCGCGAATCTCGGTGAGGTTCGAGAGATAATTCGAAGATACTTCACAAAACCCATCGCCATATTGACAAACGCCGCTTTAATATCCGAAGAAAGAGTACGCGCTGAGTTGAAGAAGATGGATATTGTAGTCGCCAAACTTGATGCGCCAGATCAGCGAATATTTGAAACGGTGAATCGCCCGATAAGCGAAGATATTAAACTTGACGCGATCATAGCGGGGCTCAAGGAATTTAGGAAAGAATACGAGGGCCGTTTCTGTCTTCAAATGATGTTCGTGGACTCGAATAAAGAATCAGCAAAGGAAATGGCGCGAATCGCTCAGAAGATTCAGCCGAATGAGGTGCAGCTCAATACACCGTTGAGACCATGTCCCGTTAAACCACTTTCGCGCCAGGAGATGGCGAGCATACAAAACCAATTTAAAGGATTGGATGCCACGGTGACTTCAGTGTATGAGAAGATGAAGCCCGAGGTGATGGCGATTGATAAAGGAGAAGTGATAAGAAGGAGGGGATTGGCGAACCGCTCAAAATAAAAATCTGCGTACTCAGTTCCAAAGCAAGTGCTTGCTCTTATGAATCCGGGCATTATGTTTTTCGTGTCGTGGGAATTGTGAAGAATCCTGACCGCACCAATCGCGTTGACTTTTTTTCCGTAAAGTGCTTATGAGTTAGCCATTACTGAGTTAGATCTAAAGAAGTTTAAGAGTTACGAATATATATTCATACACACATGCCAGGTCGAAGACGATGCAGATGTGTAGGCTTTCAGCCACGATTCCTTTACTTCGAGCCGGGGTTCGAGGTAAAACGGGGAGAAGAAACAACCAGCTCTGACGTGGAAGAAAATATTTTGAAAGTAGAAGAGCTGGAAAGTATACGGCTCAAAGACTATTTGCGTTTGAATCAAGAGGAAGCTGCGGAAAGGATGGGTGTATCGCAACCGACATTCCATCGGATATTAAGCGAAGCGCGTAGGAAGATAGCAGAGGCCTTCATCGAGGGCAAGGTTATACGGATAGAAGGAGGGGACTACATGATAATCCAAGAAGAACCTGTACTACCCTCGGAGATGCCCTGTTGTTGGAGGAAAGGAGGGTACAGGCGATGTAGAATGCTTTAATTTGCGGTTTAAGGCCTGAATGGGGGTTATAATAATTTTATGAATGCAGAAAAAGAGGAAAAAGGGAAAGGTGGGATGAAGGAGCAATACGCGGCAGTAGAAGCAAGTATGGCAAAGGTAAAACATAAGATTATGGTGATGAGTGGCAAGGGAGGCGTCGGGAAAACGACAGTAGCAGCGAATCTCGCGTTTGCGCTCGGTATGCAAGGTTTAGATGTGGGCTTGATGGATGCTGACATACACGGACCTGATATTCCAAAGATCTTAGGGATAGAGGAGAAACAACCTGAGGTAAAAGAAGAAAAAATCTACCCGGTTCCGGTCACACCGAGGCTGAGAACAATGTCCATCGGTTTTCTGCTACCTAACAGAGATTCTCCAATCATCTGGCGAGGCCCGATGAAGATGAATGCAATCCGACAATTCCTTTCAGACGTAGAGTGGGGTGATCTGGACTACTTGATTGTTGACCTTCCGCCGGGGACCGGCGACGAGCCGCTCAGTGTTGTACAGTTGATCAAAAACGTGGACGGTGCGATAATCGTTACGACGCCGCAGGATTTAGCGTTACTCGACTCAAGAAAGGCGGTCAAATTCTCAGAGATCCTGAACGTGCCTGTGATAGGCATAATCGAGAACATGAGTGGATTTGTGTGTCCTCACTGTGGAAACGAGGTGAATATTTTCAAATATGGGGGCGGCGAGCGAGCGGCAAATGAATTGGGCGTACCGTTCCTGGGCAGGGTGCCATTCGACCCAAAGATGGTGGAAGCTGCGGATAACGGGACCCCTTTTGTCATAGAAACGAAATCAAAAGTGTGCGAAGCATTTGAGCGCATTGTAAAGAACGTGCGTGCATTTGTGGAAGGTACGGTGGAGGGGCAGTAACTAACCTTTTTATACTTATATGAATATATATTCATATTGGTGGGTGGAAATAAGATGAAATTCTGTGTAACGGCAACGACTGGAGATTTGAATGCACAGATAGACTCGCGATTCGGACGATGCCAATACTTTGTTATCGTTGATGCGGATACGATGACGTTCGAAGCGATGCCAAACGAAGCCATGAACGCACCGGGAGGAGCGGGGATTCAAGCGGCACAAGCAATAGTGAATAAAGGAGTGGACGTGCTTATTTCGGGCAACATAGGCCCCAACGCGTTTCAGGTGCTTTCAACAGCAGGCGTGAAAATTGCAACGGGTGCGCACGGCACGGTGAAAGAGGCAGTTGAGATGTATAAAAGCGGTAAGCTCAGTGAGACAAGAACTTCAACTGTTACCGCTCATACGGGAATGGGTGCTGGCATGGGCACAGGCCTGAGAGGCGGACGAAGCGGCGGTCGGGGCATGGGCCGAGGTATGGGGCTCGGTATGCAGCAACAAGCGCCACAGCAGCCGCAGGAAATGCCCGTGGAGCCGAAAGCAAAAGAAGACGAAGTCAAAAAGCTATCTGAGATAGTGGAGACCTTGGAGCAGAATTTGGACGAAGTAAAGAAGAGGATAGAGGAACTGAAAGGGAGGTGATAAGAAATGCCGAGAGGAAGAGGAATGGGATCTGGAAGAGGATTTTGGTTTGGCTTTGGAGCCGGAAGAGGAATGGGTAACCCTTATCCCGTTTGCAGGTGTTTCCCGTGGCTTCCCAAGAGGTGGTGGGCGGGACTGTATGGACCAATAGCCCCTGGGACATACCCAGTGCCATATTATGGCTATCCCTACGGGGGGTGGATAATATAAAATGAGTGGCATGGGTAGAGGTGGAGGAAGAGGTCAAGGACGAGGAAGAATGGGTGGCAGCGGATTGGGTCCCGGTGGAGAATGCCGATGCCCTCAGTGTGGGGTTATGGTGCCACATCAAGCCGGCGTACCCTGTTTCCAGCAAACCTGTCCCAAATGTGGGTCTAAAATGGTGAGACCGTGAAAGAAAAATTTTCAATCAAACTTTTTGGTAAAAAGGTTGTTTAGGAGGCGATAGAAAAAAATGGGTGGATATGGTGGGAGAAACATGTATTACCTAACTGGTTTGCCAGGCTGGATGCGATTCGGATACTCACCGGGCTGGATAGGAAGAAGTCCAACTGGGTTACCGCCAGGTGCACAGTATCTCATGCAGACAGGCCAGATGCCGCAGTTTGCTTCTTGGATACAGCAGCAAGCACCAGCAGGGATTTCTGTTACGCCAATGGGCATGCCAGCAATGCCGAAAGAGCAGGAGATTGCAATGCTTGAATCTCAGGCGAAGATGCTTGGCGACCAGTTAGAGCAGATAAAGAAGCGATTGGAAGAGCTCAAGAAGTAAACTCTCTCTTCACTCTTCTATTTTTTAAATGTCAACCCATCAAGGAATGCGCTACTGTAGGTGAGCAATTATATGATGGGTTAGATTTAGGGTATTGAAATGGACAAGGGAACGCAAAAAGAAGGGTTAAAAATTGAGGAGAAGGGATCTTCAAGTTTAGATGAACTCATAGCGAGTATAGAGGGGACAATTAGCAGGGAGGAGAGTGAGATATACACTGAAAAGACACTTGAGGAGGCATATAACCCAAAGAACGTCGGTGAGCTGGAGAATCCAGATGGCGCTGCCAGAGTAATAGGTCCATGCGGGGACACCATGCAGATACACCTGAAAGTAGAGGGTGATACGATCACGGAGAGCAAATTCATAACCGACGGCTGCGGCGCTTCAACAGCATGTGGCAGCGTCATTACAGAACTGTCAAAAGGGAAGACAGTAAAAGAAGCGCTCACGATAAAGGACACGGACGTTTTATCTGTGTTGGGCGGGTTACCCGCGGATAACATTCATTGCGCTCTGCTTGCCGCGAACACCCTCAGAGCGGCTCTGGAGGATTATATGAGTAAGAGAGGGAAAGAAGAGAGGAGGTGAACGAAAGTATGAAACTATGCATTCCCTCATTGGGAACTGACGGATTGGAAGATTATGTAAGCGAGCATTTCGGACGAGCACCCACGTTTACCGTTGTGGACATGACGAACAACGAGGTAAAAGTGATGGAGAACACCGGCGAACATTTTGGTGGTCTCGGGATTGCCCCGGAGCTTATAGCCGGAGCGGGTACTGAAGTAGTGATCTGCTCGGGATTGGGACCGCGCGCGATTAACGCCTTTGAAGAGTTGGGAATTGAGGTGTACGTAGGCGCTTGCGGCACAGTGCGGGACGCGATAACCGCATTTCAGGCAGGGAAGCTTAGAGAAGCTACTGACGCTGATGCGTGTATAATGCACAGACATTGATAACATGACGTGCATCAGCATCGATTGAGAGCTAGAATAATGAGAATAACAACATTAAGCGAGAATACCGCGGGGAATCGCCCCAAAGGGCTGTTGGCTGAGTATGGGCTCTCTATTCTGGTTGAGACCGATGAGCTGAAGATTCTCTTCGATACAGGACAGAGGATCTCTGCTGCTCATAATGCAGCTCTTTTAGGCGTGGATCTAAGCGATCTCGATGTGATCGTGCTAAGCCATGGACACTACGATCACACAGGAGGATTAAGATCAGTCCTGGAGGTTACCGGTGAGATAGAAGTAATTGCCCATCCGGATATCTTCCAGAAGAAGTACGCAAAGCATGGAAAGAGCACGGCTTACATAGGAGTTCCTTATATAAAGGAAGAATTGGATGATGCTGGAGCAACGTTCAGATTCAGCGAAGAGCCAACAAATATCGGGGATATCACCATAACCGGTAAAGTAGAGAGAAAGACCGATTTTGAGAAGATAGACCGGGATCTGTATGTGGAAGAGGGCGATAAGCTGAAGGAGGATGAGCTACTGGACGATCAGGCATTGGTGCTACAGACCGATAGAGGATTATTCGTTATCCTCGGCTGTGCGCATCGTGGTATAATAAACACAATTGAGTATGCTAAGAAGATTTTAGGTGAAGACAGGATATATGGAGTTATTGGTGGAACAGATCTGGTAGCAGCAGATAAGCTACAGATGGTGGAGACGTTTAAGGCTTTAAAAGCGTACCAGATTCAGGGAATAGGTGTTTCGCACTGCACAGGACCAGAAGCATCAGCACGACTCGCCGATGAGTTCGGTGACAGGTTCTTCTACAACAATGCGGGGAGTGTTATTGATTTGGATGAATAGAAGGAGGAACCTTCAATTAGCGCATAGTGGTAGAAGTAAAGGGGGTGAACATATGAGGATAGGAGTTGTAATATACGCAAACGATCCGGAAACCGTATGGAACGCTTTTCGGTTTGGAAATTTTGCTGTGAACGAGGGTGATGAAGTAAAAGTGTTCTTGCTCGGCAAAGGAGTAGAGTGCGAATCTCTGGACACGGATAAATTCAAGGTGACGGAACAAATGAAAATATTTGTTGATAACGGCGGCGGAATATTAGCATGTGGAAGCTGCCTCAAAATACGCCAGTCGGAAGGTTCGGAACTGTGCCCTTTTTCAACGATGAAAGATTTGTATGAGCTACTAAAGGTGAGTGATAAAATTGTTACATTTTGAGCGCACAGCCAGCCGAACCAACACGCCCACTCCGTTAGGTGCTGGAATAATGAGCGGGTAAGGGGATGTTGCGTGATACTCTAAGCCACCCGTTATTTTGCTTTCATGTTTCGTGGTAGCAATGCCAAAAATAGAACCTTTTGAGCGATATGCAGGCAGATATGAAGAATGGTTTGAGAGAAATAGATTTGCTTATGAATCGGAGCTTCTGGCAATAAGGACGCTATTGCCGGAGAGTGGCGAAGGCATTGAAATTGGTGCAGGAAGTGCTCGATTTGCTGCACCACTGGGTATTAAAGTAGGGGTTGAACCGTCAGGTAAGATGGGGGAGCTTGCTCGTGATAGGGGGATTGAGGTTGTTAACGGGGTAGCGGAAGCACTTTCTTTCGCTAATTCGACGTTCGATTTTGCATTGATGGTCACCACGATTTGCTTTTTGGATAATGTAGAAGCTGCGTTTAGGGAGGCCGCTCGGGTATTAAAACCCGATGGATGTCTACTAATTGGATTCATAGATAAGGATAGTCCGATAGGAAAACTGTATCAGCAGCATAAAGAAGATAGTGTATTTTACAAATTAGCTAATTTCTACTCGGTGGATGAGGTTATTTTACACCTGAAGAGAGCAGGTTTCAAGAGGTTCAAGTTCACTCAAACGATTTTTCATACCCTGCTGAAGATCAGAGAAGTTGAACCACTAAAGGAGGGCTATGGTGAAGGCTCATTTGTTGTGATTAAGGGAGTGAAATAGCAGAAGAGAAGATGATCATTTCGGTCGCGAGCGGCAAAGGCGGTACGGGGAAGACGACTGTGGCGGTCAATCTTGCCCTGTCGCTTTCGAACGTGCAAGTGCTCGATTGCGATGTTGAGGAGCCAAATGCACATATCTTTCTCGATCCGGTAATCAGGGAGACGAAGCCGGTGTATACGCCTGTTCCACGGGTCGATTACGAGCGGTGTGATTACTGCGGTAAGTGTGCTGAGGCATGTGAATACAATGCCCTTGTCGTGGTGCCTCACCAAAAGGTTCTGGTGTTCCCTGAACTCTGTCATGGCTGCGGTTTATGCTCTCTGGTCTGTCCACAAGCGGCGATCGGGGAAGAACCCAGGGCGATCGGGGTAATCAAAAAAGGAAGGAGCGGCGACGGTAACGTAGAGCTTGTGTACGGGCTGCTGAATATCGGAGAAGTGAGAGCAACACCACTGATCGACCGGGTGAAAGCGGAACTTAATCCTGCAAAGACCGTGATTATTGATGTGCCGCCAGGAACGGCGTGCCCGGTGATTGCAGCGGTGCAAGGCAGTGATTACTGCATTCTCGTGACCGAGCCCACACCGTTTGGCTTATTCGATTTGAAGCTTGCAGTTAAGGTGCTGCGAGTGCTGAAGCTCCCGTTAGGCGTGGTCATTAACAAAGCGGGTATTGGCGATCGAAAGGTTTACGAGTACTGCGATAACGAAGGGATTCCAATTCTGCTTGAGATTCCGCATGATAAGCGGATTGCACGGTGTTATTCAGAGGGTGTCCCCTTTATAAAGGAGATGCCAGAGTGGCAGGAGCGATTTGCAGCGATGATGAAATGGATTGGGAAGCATGAGCAATGAGGCAACTAACGGTTATTAGCGGCAAAGGCGGCACGGGAAAGACGACACTTGTGGGCTCGTTCGCCGTCCTCGCGGAGAACAAGGTTATTGCAGATTGCGATGTGGACGCACCAGACCTCCATTTGTTGCTTCATCCTGAGATTTTAACGAGACAGGAGTTCAGAGGGTTGAAGGTGGCTGTGATGGATAAATCAATCTGCATCGCGTGCGGCACCTGTGAAGAGACATGCAGATTCAATGCCATTGTTTCAACGGAGGATTCAGGTTACGCGGTCAATCCCGCGCGGTGCGAGGGCTGTGGCGCGTGTGTGGTTACGTGTCCGCAAGAGGCGCTCTCGCTGCAAGGACGTGTCTCCGGGTACGCATACCTATCGAAAACGAAGTACGGCCCAATGGCGCATGCGCAGCTCAATATTGCGGAAGAGGCATCTGGGAAATTGGTTACGCTTGTTAGGGAGAATGCACGGCGGATCGCAGAGAAAGAGGGTTGTGATCTTATTCTGATTGACGGTGCGCCTGGCATCGGCTGCCCGGTGATTGCTTCGCTAAGTGGTGTTGATTTAGCGCTCATTGTCACCGAACCGACGCAGTCGGGCTTACATGATTTGAAACGGATTCTGGAGGTGGTGGAACATTTTTGCGTGAAACCATCAGTCTGCATCAACAAATACGACCTGAACGAATCGGTAACCGAGGAGATCGAACGGTTCTGCACAGAGCGAGGGATAGAAATAGCCGGCAAAATCGTATATGACGAGACTATTACGAAAGCAATGGTTGCAGGCGTTCCCGTGGTGGCGTATGAAGCGGAACCGAGCAGCGCGGCAGAAGAGATAACACGGGCGTGGCATTGGATCGAGCAGATACTGCAGGAGTAGCCGTTATCTATACTTTCTTCTTTATTTAATCGGTGTGGCGTGGTTGGGACTTTAGGGCAAAGAGGATACTAAAAAGCGGATACATTTAACAGAACCTTCGTGAAGATTGAACCACCCGAAGATTCAACAGTACCCTCTTATTCACGCTCATTTTTTATCAGTTTCTCCCGAAAAATGGATCCTCAAATACTTTTTATTCATTGTCATGGCGCCCATAGCCTCCACGTCTCCAAAGGCTCAGGGCATTGAGAACGCATCACACTTTGTTTTGCATGGTGCGATAAGAATCTATCCGCTTCAAACTCCACTCTGCGTCATCCATCTCTCCTTGCTCTTTCCAGTATTCATAATTCTTTCTCCATGCTTCGATCGGCACTTCATAGGTAGAAATATCTTCACCTGCGAGCGACATGATCTCCGCAGCGTGTTCGTACGCATCCGCGGCCCCAAAGAAGTTGTCCATTGCATAAAAGAAGTTACCAATGGTCTCATACCGATCCTTGCAAGCTTCATAGTCCCCGGCCTTCTCATGCATCAGGCATGACAGATTCATGAAGAACGCCCAGAGAGACCGTTCTCCGATTCGTTCAGCAAAGGTTGATGCGGTCTCAAAATATTCTGCCGCTTCGGTCCAGAGCTGTATTGTGTCGCAAATCCGTGCGGCATTAAAATAACCATACATACACAAAAAGTAGCTTCCTTTACTCTCCTTCAACTCTGCATATCGCTTCCACAGGGCGAGTGCAGCCTCGTGGTTTCCCTTCCTCTCTTCCTCGCGCGCTTCACGTTCGTACGAGCGTGCTTCTACGTATGCATCCATTTCGTTTTATCACCCGTTCTTTTTACAAATCTGTGATAAATAATGTGCAACGTAATATAAATAAGTTTCTAATTTTACTAATACATAACTATGTCACATTTCGTATTAATCACCGCCTAGCCAATCGGATAATCTGTTATGAGTCGGGTTCTTCTTTTCTTGACTTCCCGCTTTCTTCCAAGAATTTAATCAACCTGACAATAGTCTCGTTAACGGGCGTGGGGATCGAATGCTTTTTACCCAAGCGCACAAAAACACCGTTTAAGAAATCTATCTCGGTCTTTTAACCTCGTTCTATATCCTTGAGCATCGAGGAGTGATGGTTTGCCGTATCTGGTATCTGGTTATGACGTAGATACCCCAGGTAGTCCTCGGCTCGTTCCCAGAAGAGTTCGACGTTTTCCGCCTCTGCCACGCGAAACGCTTCATGTATAATATCTTCGATGATTGCGAACGACTGAGGATCTGCTAATGTGCCATAGGCAACCCTGAAAATCGCACTGAGGGGATTTAACGCTGCGCTATACAATGCTTTGCCCCAGATATGCGTTTGAATATTGTCCACGGCATCTGACGGAATTCCCGCTGCATTGAAAATCGCAACAAGGTTTCTCAGCCGCGGGGGAATTTCATTGCTGAGCTCGCCGATTTTTGTCCGATCGGCGCAAACGGTTACTTCTACTTCTGCCGGGCGTCTGAGCTCAAAACCCCGTTATGCACATCCCGCCCAGTGTACGGGCTTCGCCAACATACTGGGCTATACATTCCTCGTTGCCAATCCCGTTTTGCAAGCTCACGACCACCGTATCTAAATCATCGGAAATGAGTGGCTGCAAGGCGCGCACCGCGGTTTCTGTATCAAACGATTTGGTCGTTAACAAGACCACTTCTGGGTTATCACGTCCGTCGAGTTCTGTGGTGGCTCGTATGTTCCTGGTAACGTGCGAACCCCATAGGCCAGAGATGATGAGCCCCTTGTCTTTTATGGGCTTCATGTACCGTTCTCGCCCGATAAGTGTGACGTCGTGTCCTGCCTCGGCTAACATACCGCCAAATGCGCTCCCCAACGCTCCCGCACCCATTACCAGGAATTTCACGGTATCACCAACGAATCAACAGCTATTAACATTCCGAATCAACAACGAATTCTCTCGAAGCTTCATGCTACCCCACTTCTGCCATAAGGTCCGCTTAACGGAGATTAATCTAAAAGCGACCGCTTCAAACGTCAATCTCGTACGATGCTTTCATCGGGTTCTATCATTACTTCGCCCTCTTTACCCTCGGGGATTGACGAACTTTTCACATACCACGAAATCTTCACACCTATGAATGAGAGGATAACTGCACCGAGTATGGAGACGAAAAGGATGAGATACCCCAGGGGATAATTACCGCGGCTTAACCAGAATATGCATTCGCTCCCGCCCCACAGCATCAACCCGGAGGCAATTATGGAAAATGATATGGCCCAGTGCCTTACAATCTTTTCACCTTCTATAATCATACTCAACATCTTACCACCCACGGGAGCGAGTGCTGCTCCGACGTACCACCAGATGCTGAACCTGATGAAATACACCAACCCCAATACAATCCTCTCATCGATTTCAGGCTCGGCTTGGGTATAGCCCATGATACCCTGCGAGGTGCCTGCTAAGAGAAGGACAATGGCAACGACGTACGTGACAAACGATACCTTCCCGGTGTATAAGGACTGTTTCACGCTCTCAGCAAATTCCATGATGAGATTCTCGCGTCCTAATCCCTTGAGCAGGGTGTATAATCCTATAACGCCCAGGATTAATCCCAACGCTTTACCTGAGAGGTTAAGCAGTAATGAAATGGCTAGGAGGAACATAACAAGCCCAATGGGCGGCAAGAACGTGCGAGAAAACTTCGGATCCTCCAACATTCGCTTAATCACGTAAAACGTACTTTCCAAAGGCTCACTTTGCTTTACTACTACTCTCCGGACAGAATCGATCTTCACCCGTGATTGGATAATAGGGATAATCCATTCGTCTCCCGCGCCGTCGCTCACGAGAATTGCGGACTCCGCCTTGAATTCAGAGAGAACGTCATCAAGTTCTCGGCAAATTTTTCGATCTGATTCTATGCCGACATGTGTATCACCCGCGATCAGAACGACTTCCGTCTCAGCGTCTGCTTCACGTGATTTGAGCTGCTCGTGTACTCGTATTGCTTCGTATATCGCATTAATATCAGATTCTTCAGGATCGGCGAGCGCTAACTTTGTTGCTGCGGTTATTAGTGCCTCCTTACCTATAACGGGGGTCGCAACGCTCGCTTTATCACCGACATCATTATCGCGGTCTACACAAACAACAAGTGTCTTAGTTTTAGACCCCACACTTCTGCCCTCTATTACTTCAAAAGCTCCATGCTATATAAAACTATCGCTGGAAT
>CAYNTR010000059.1:0-13946 GCA_964400255.1 uncultured Halobacteria archaeon | reverse complement strand
CTCTAACAATGCGGGTGGTGGTGGTGGTGGAGGAGCAGGCGGAAGAATAAAAGTATTTTATGAAAATATATCCTCCTATAGTTTTAGTTATTCCCACCCTGTGGATGGTGGTACTGGTGGTAATGGCGGAGCTGCTAATAAAACCACACCGGGGTTCCCGGGAGAAAACGGATTAGATGGGCCCTTTTACGAAAATGTGACCAAGTACATCTCCTTTGTCCCGTATTATCCCGCCGGTTACTACGTTTCCCGTGTCTATGATACTGGAAATACCACGACATGTTATGGCAATATGATGTGGTATGCTAATACCAGTGAGTATACTTCTCTTGTGCTGAAAGTAAGAACAAGCAGGTCCCCGATTATGGAGGGGAATGCCACGCTGTGGGAAAACTGCCCCGCGGTATCAAATGGAACGGACATCCCCGATTTGTCCTCTGCATTCGATGGGCATCGCTACATTCAGTATCGTGCTGAATTATACACGTATGATGTCTCAAAGACTCCTGTATTGTATGGTGTCTGCATCAATTACTCCTCTTCCAACCCGGAAGGTGGAGAGCCAATTGTGGCAAGTTCATCGGGTATCATCAAATTCAACAGCAATTACCTTTACTACCCTAACCAGGAGATTGTGTATGAGCACGGTGCGATGATTCAATGCCAGGGTAAGGATGGAGGAAAAATAGGATTCATACTTCGTCCCGATAACCGTTCCAAATTACCTAGCATTACTATCACCAATGAAAGTGGTATTCCTGCACTACGAATTTCTATGGTTGATTTAACCGGCTCGGACAATTCTTACTCCGGGTCAACGACAACTTCGGTGGAAAGCACTAAGATGGGCTATAATCACTTTGCTGGCACCATCTCTTTCGATAATTTGACCCTCAATCTTACCACAGACTATCCGTCCATCTGGGGTAACTGGTTTAATAAGACACTTGAAGAAGAATCAGGATTAGATGACTCATATTATAATGTCCGTGTTAACGCAACTGCAAAAAACGTGGCTGTTGAATTTTATGGGCATGGCGATGGAGTGCAATTGTATCTGGAGAAGACGACGGTTCGTGTGGATATAAAAACGTAAATGGGGGTCATAAGCGTAGTAAAAAGAGTGGATAGAAAAGAAAGAAATAGTTTATCGCCTCTTCCTCATGATTACGCTCATTGCAACGACTACCAGAAGCAAGCCAACCAGTGCTATTAGTCCTATTGGCGTCATTTCTGGCACCACCGGCATCGGTGTGCATGTTGGTGTTAGTGGTGGTGTTGGTGGTCCACCTGGTAGAACAGACAAGTACTGCGTTTTACTCACGGTTTCATTTGGAAGTAACTCTATTGCATTTGTTTCATTATTTCCCCAGAGATATGTTATAGCACTGTCATTACCCGCTCCTGCGATGGTTCGTCCAGAGGGTGTGAAGTCAAATGCATAATCGTATACGCCAGGTGCCGGCTTGCTTCCCCAAGCTGCGAATTGCAAAAGGTCAGGTGGTGTTGGTGGTGGTGTAAATGTCGTTGGTCCTGTTACTGTTCCAAAAATAGTAAATATTGGATTGGCTGGATCATTTGTTGTCTCATAACTTTCAAAGATAGGGAGAGCCCACTCGTTTTCTGTACTGATCCAAGGTGCATTTGGGCTCCTTTCTGCAAACCATGAGCCATCTGCTCCATCAATCATTAAGTCCCATAAATATCTGATGCCTATGCGTACTGATTCGTTGCCAGTGTTCGTTACATTGGTTGTTACTCTAACTCTTGAATCACTAACTGTTGTTCCTTCTATGGCTGTAACTTGTGTAATATTAAGGAAATCAGGCATATATACTGCTGGACTCACTGACCACATGATCGTTACTGAAGTAGCGGTGGAAACAATAGATACAACGGCAAAATCTAGATTCGAAGTTGGTATTGATGTAGTTGTGACATAATCCGTGCTCGTTGTATATGATCTCACAGTCAAGTACGAACTCCACGGGTTATGCGTCGCTCCATCAAATAGTACATCTTGATTTGGCTGAGGAAATGCAGCACCTGTGCTAACAGTATAAGTACCAATTCCTGTACCTTCTGTTGCGTCTTCTACGCTCACATCATATATGCCATTACTTACAATTACAGTATTACCACCAGTAGGTCCTGGCTTTGATGCCGCACTTACAGTCATCGGATACGCCGCAAGCACGAATATCGCTAATAGCGCCGCACTAAATATCGCTTTTTTACTATACATCTTTTACCGCCTTATTTACTTTACTTAACAGGAGCATAATATCTATATATAAATAAATAAAACTTTCGAAAAGAAGAGATGAAATGAAAGTAAAAAACTGGTAATTCCATTAGTTGTCGAGATTGAGGAACACGAAGCGAGGATAGCTTTAGCCGCTGAGCTTTTCAGGGAGGGAAAAATGACATTGAAACAAGCCGCGGATACTTCGGTTCGGGCCTGACACTTTGGGAGTTCCTCTATGAGCTAAGAAAAAGGAAGATCAGTTACACGAACGAATATCGCTTTAGAGGATTTACAAGAGGAACTCAATGAGATATGATAATTTCTGATACCGGACCCTTGGCTGTTCTGTTCAAATCAGGATTACTTTTTATCCTTAAGGAAGTTCATGGAGAAGTCTTGGTTCCAAGAGCTGTGGAGAGAGAGTTGAGAAAGAAACCCGAAGGAGATGTTGTTTTGGGGGATAATCCATGGATAAAGGCTACCGAAGTCAAAAACGCTGAATTAGTGAAGGCACTCATGCTTATGGTTGACGAAGGTGAAGCTGAGGCTAATACTTTGGCACGGGAATCAGGCGCGTGGATACTTAATAGATAGATGGATGAAATAAGAGGAAGAAAAAACGCAAAGAGACTCGGGCTTAAAATTAGAGGGACAGTTGGTTTGTTTATGGAAGCAAAAAGAAAAGGCATCGTAAAAAGCGTTACGGAATGTATATATAGATAAATTATTGGAGGCCGGTCACTATCTCGACAACGATATGATATAATAGAAGAGGCATTGAGAAAAGCGGATGAGATTTGAAATAGAGAAGTGATGCCAGACAGATGCAAAAAACCATCGAGGTGGTTTATGAAGATGGTGTGTTTAAGCCGCTGGAGAAGGTGGAGATGAGGGACGGGGAGAAAATGACGATAGAAAAAAAGAAGGAAAGAAAATTTTAGATAAGTTGAATACGTTTAAACCTATCAGTTTAAAGCCAGAAAAACTGGAGGAGATTTATAGTGCAAATATTTGAGAACTCTTATCTATTCTGCAAAAAATATGGCTTATTCCCAAACGATGCTTTAATCGCAGCAACGTGCAAACATTACGGGATCGATAAAATAGCGACTTTTGACCCTGATTTTAAAAGAGTTGATTTCTTGGAGGTCATTACACAGGAATGATTTTATTTTAAAAACCGCTGATGAGACCAAGACACCTGTTTTGCACCGGTTGAACGTCAATTATTCCTTCCCAACCCAAACTCCTGTTCTCGCAAACTCCTCCGGGAGCATCAAATTCAACTCCAACTACCTCTATTACCCGAACCAGGAACTTGCGTATGAGCACGGTGCCGTGATAAAAAGCCAAGAAAAAGAACGAGGGTTTGTGCTTCACAACCCCCCTTTCTCTATTTATTAGCAATGCGAGCGGGGTACCAACTATAACCATCTCGCAGGTACATTTGATCGGTACGGTACTAACGTCACACGCAGCGGCACTCTTGCAACCTCCGTTAAATTATATTACCGTGACTATACACTCGTTTCTGATTCCTTGTATTATCCTAACGTGACCATTCAGCTCTCTTCAGACTACGCAACTGCCTGGAAAAAGTGGTTTGAAGAGGAGCTAAAAAAATCTAACTTAACTGAGTCGTATGACTATAGTTCTCCTGATGTTACCGATGGAACGATGACAGTCGTGTTTTATGGAAAGGGTACAGGCAGGCGTCCAGGTGTATTTGGAAAAGACGACGGTTCGGGTGGATGTATTGAAATAAATTTGCCTATTATTACTACAGACACGTGTTGTTCAGATTCCCTCATTCCATCCGTATGTTGAAAAGAACACGCGTGTGCGGCATTATACCGCAATTGACATCTGTGGGAATAATCTCAAAATTGCAAATAAGAGAAAGGTCATCAATGCTAACACGACCGCATGCTTCAGTCCCATAATAACTCTCCCCTCGCCCAACTTCCCGGCTACCAAGCCCGCACTAATACCCTGGATAATACCACAATGGAAGAAAAGCATCTTCAGCGTATCTACGTCCACTCGAGCCATAAAAAAACCGCCTCGACCTGCTTCCGCGATCTTTTCCGATGCTTCGACCATCATTGGGATGAACGAATAATAGAGTATCAGGAGGACACCAAGGAACACAAAGAAGGTGACGTAGACGATAGCTACATACGGGGCTAGATCCGAATATCTTTTTTTCTCGAGCGCCCGCAACTCGGTAACGTCATCCGCTGCAACTTTCAGTATCTCCCCCACGTCGCCGCCTACACGGTATCCCTCTATAATTATGGCGACCGACCGCTTAATGATTCGTGTGGGATACCGCTTTGCAAAGACTTGCAGTGCTTCACTGAATGAAACACCCCACGTCAGATGATATGCGAGCGTCTTCAGGCCGTCAGTAAGCACGCCGTAATCTCCCTCAGCAGTTAGCAGGAGCGCATCGACCAGCGTCAGTCCGGCTCGTTTTGCCTGTGCAAGGTCACGAATTAGACGAGGAAACTCATCGTCCGCCTTTTTTACCCTTTTTTGCTCCGCGTACAGATAATATGCCGGGGGAATAACCGCAACGATCCCTGCCATAATGTAGGCATCATAGGGTGCCACCAATTCCCACTCGTAAAGATAGGTCAGGAGCATGAGAACTGTGCCAATCAAACCCGAAACGTACCCCAATCGCAGAGGATTCTCCTGGAATGCAGCTATAGGGTCTCCGAGGAATTTCTTTATCTCCTTCTCTTTCCTCTTTTTTTCTATCGCACAAAGAAGATCATCTTGCGCCATTTTTAGATTACTCCGATAACGTTCCAATCAAAAAGATAAATCCCGCAGAGCCAAGTGGAATGACGAGATAAATAATCGCTGCAAGTCCTGCGAGAGATGCGCCACCAAGAAATAGCATTATCGCGAGCACGACCACGAGCAGAAGAGGTGCCACGACCAGCCCGATAACATAAAACTCGGCAAACAAGCCTAACGTCTCGATAAAATCTTGGTACATCTTCCGCCGCTCTTCCATATACGTCCTTGCCGTATTAACGAAATATTCACCCATTTCGCCGCCTGAAAGCGCTGAAGTTACCGCACCCTGCACAAACGCTCTCATGTGGTCAGATGGTGTGGTCGCAATGAGTTTTTTGAGGGCGGTTATAAAATCAAAGCCAAGCAACTCGACATCCCTTACCACTCGCTTCGCCTCCTGACTCACCTCCCCATATATCTCTTCCTCTTTTGAGAGCTTCTTGAAGATCTCATAGGGATACACCCCTATGGAGGCCATAGCAGAGATATACCCAATTGCATAAGGAAGGAGTTCATCGATCTTCCCCCTCTTCTCCCATGCTCGGATGTTTGGCAGCATATAAAAACCCGCGAACGTGCCAACGAACGAGAGTAAGGCGAGCGCCATAGTGGGAATAAGGTTGTTTAATAGTGGAAATTCAGACAAGAGTGCCAACGATATGAGGCCTTTCAAGAGGAAGAAGCACGCACCGGCAACAATTGCAACAATAATCGAATAGAAAACCGCTTTTGATAACCATTTTTCCACTGCCACAAATATTCTCGCTCTCAAAAGGTTATTGCGTAGTTTACTGAATTTCTCGCGTCTCAGTCTAAAATAATTCCCAAATAACCCATATGCTATCTCCTCTATACGTGTCTCTTGGTTACTCATCCGTTCCCGTCTCTAACGCATTTTCCAGTATTCTCTTCTCTGCATCCTCTGGGTCATTTTTATACTCATGTAAAAAATTGTTGAGTGCTCGGAAGTCAGTCATTCCTCGTTTTTGCATCTCCACGAGACATCGATTCCTTCGCATAAACTCCTCGGACAATTCCGCTTCGGTCAGATTGAGCTTATCCATTATCTTGAGGAATACTTTTGACTCACCTGAGAATTCAAACACGCCTTTTGGCCGCCAGATGAACAGTTCATTCGTTTTTAACGCTTCCGCCTCAAAATCGAGCCCAGTCACTTCTATTATCTTTGTGCATCTTCTGACAGTTCTATCTCCCAGCTTGATCATGCGCTGAATAGCTATTATGTCCAAGCCATCGAGGAGCATCAGAGGAACGTTAATCGGATGTTTCGTCAGCCGCCTCACAACGGTTTCCGCGGATTCTGCATGAATCGTTGAGAGGGTAATATGCCCGGTTGCCATCGCTTGAAAAAGTGTATGGGCCTCTTTCCCCCTCACTTCTCCTACCAGAACATATTCTGGCCTCTGCCTGAGCGCAGTCCGTAATAAATCGAACATTTCGATGGAGTGCCCGCCCTCTTCTACCTCTCTCGTCACTGCGGGAATCCAATTCTGATGCAATAAATTTATTTCCCGCGTATCTTCAATTGAGATGATTTTACTTTCCGGGGGTATAAACGTGGCAATCGCGTTGAGCGCGGTGGTCTTCCCCGAAGCCGTTCCCCCAGCGATGAGAATATTCGCACCGTTATCAACGGCCATCCAGAGATAGGCCATCATTTCCGTGGAAAAGGTACCGTGATTCACAAGGTCGATCGGAGTAAAGGGTATCTCTTTGAACTTTCGTATTGTAAACGTGGACCCTCTCGTTGTGATTTCGTTCCCAATACTTAATTGTAATCGATCTTTAGTGGGCAACGAGGCATCCAGTAGTGGTTTCGCCAGCGAGATGTGCCTTCCCGCTCGCTGCGATAAGCGATAAATCAGCGCATCTAATTCCGCCTCGGTAAAGATTAAATCTGATTCTATTGAGCTATAATTCCGGTGATATATATACAATGGAATTCCAGGACCATCCGCGGAGATGTCTTCCGCCATTGGATCCCGTATAATCGGATCTAAACGTCCGTACCCGATGAAATCACGTCTGAGGTAATACATTACTTTATCCATGCCTTTATAACTCACGAGTCCTTCTAAATCAAACTCCTTAACGACATCCTCCACTTTCTTCTTGATGACTTCCTCAGGATTCATCGAACCATCAAAACCAATGTCTAACGTCTCGTAAAGGTATGTTTTTACCTCGTTCAGGAGTTGCAGCTCTCCTTCCGTAAGAGGTATCTCGAGAACTTTGTATTTGGGCGGTTGCGTTGCCTCAATGAGCACAAACGCATACGGCTCATGAACCGGATAAATTTCTGAATAATCCACTCCCTGTTCTAATCCGTTCGCCGGTTTCCAGCCATTATTATCTGATCTTGCTAGTGCCACGCTTTCAGGCCCACTAACAGCGCTACGAGCAGTGGCCTCGAACGTTGCTTCCTCTTGAGTTATCGCCGCTGACTCGCCCTTCATTTCGGCTATCGCTTTTTTCAGTTCTACCCCCGCACGTTTTTTGTCCTCTTGTATCCGCTCTAAGACGGCTATAGCCTCCTGTTCTTCAGCTCGCGCTTTTTCTAAACTTTCAGGATCGCCTTTCGCCTGCACCCGATTCGAATTTACTCTTTTCTTAGCAACGATCTTCTCCTGGAGCTGCTCAGCTTTAGCTATCCGTTTCACCTCACCCATAGCCTTCTGCATCATCTTCTTCTTTGCAGCCGCTTTTCCTTCCACCTCTTCGCTTCCCTTATCTGCTCGGATTCCCATCCTCAACAGCTTATTACTTACCATATCGTCTGAGCATAAGCAATTCTCTTAGTTTAAAGGAAACAACTATGCCAACCACAGCTACCACAGCGATGATAATCGCTATGAGATAGATAGGCATGCCCTCCTCTTCTTCCGTCACAGGAGAAGGTGTTGGCGCTGGTGCTGACGCTGGCGTAGCTGTTGGCGCTGGAGTGGTCGTGGGGCTCGGACTTGGACTCGGACTTGGTTCCGGTGTCACCTCTGGTTCGGGCATTTGTGCTCCTACAACCTCAAAAGCATAGATCTTCTTGGTAATAGAAGAAAATTCTCCTTTAACTATGACCTCATCGCCTATCCCTATATTCTCCATCACAGCGCCGTACACCACTTCTATTGTCCCGGTATGGTCATCAATCTCTAATTTGGTTTCTCCAGACGTGAATTCTATTCGCGTCACATCCCCCTGTATACGAACTGACCTCGCATGATAATACTGAGGGAAATCTTTGAGCTTTTTAACCGTTACGTCTTCGTAATCTAGCGAGACATCCGTATTTACAGCATACGCATAAATTATACCTTTACCATCCCCAACGCCACCTTTACCAGCATATATTCCCGCTACTATAACTCGTAGGCCTTTATAGAATTGTTCTAAAAGCCTGGGGTCAGTGCTGACAAGTATTGTAGCTGTTCCGTCATCTATAGTAAGAATGCCGGTGTCTCCCGGCTCGTATGTCTGGATGCCCACACCTACATCTTTTGAAGGCTCGATATTACTGGCAATCGTCACGATTACACCCGATACGGTCACCTCTTTCCCGATATACGAATCATCGATACTGGAAATTCGTACTTCTTCAGCCTCCGCATAAACGGGCACCGCAACAGTCAGCAGAACTATGAGTAGTACGACAACGGGAACGATCCGATTCTTTATTTTCATGGTCTCGTTTCTCACCTCACCATCTCATCACCATGCAGTGGCGACATGCCATATATAAAATTTTAGTTGCGTTTATACTTTATATAAGGTTTTGGGGTACATTTCCACTGGAACCCTGTCCATGTCGCCCCTACTCACTCAGAAGCCTTCTCTTTGGCAGGCAATACATAAGAAGATGGAAATATCTATATATAGTGATTGACATAAAATAGTGTCCATTGTAAGCAGGATTGTAAAAACAGTGAGCACGATTTTTTGCGTTAAACATCAGACACGCGCCCGTACCGCAAAAAGGGAGCTCCGTATCGCCTTTTCGGCGAGACGGTACGGGGCACCCGGTATTAGAACTATCCATTTATTCATCTATTACCGTTCAGTAAGGCTGTAGTTCCCGAGGCACTAACAGAAAAGTTTATATAACCCCTCGTTCAAACGGACTCTTGAATACGGTGCACCTGTTCATCTTATAGCCGGACAAGAAAGAAGATGACTAACCATAAAAGCATGTCGTGGGTTATGGGTGTGTTGATAGTTTTCGTGATTTCACTTTTTGTCTTCGTCGCACCGGCGACTGCCGGCGTTAGTCCTGATGAAGGAAAGTACGTTGGTAATAACGGAATCGCCATAATTGGAGAGACAAACCTGAATTTTTTTAACGAAAGCTGGGAGATAATACCTTATGGGACCATAAGGAGCACTGCAGAAAATATTCCTGTGGTTATATCTTTTAACGGGCCGTTTGATTCCAGCCGTTATGAAGACGATTTGGCTAAAACAAATGAGTATACCGTCACGGGTCCAAATGGAAATATTACAGTTTATTTCTTTCCGCCAGTGTTAGATGTGAAGGTCAAAATTGACGACACAGAGGTTACAAAGGTTTTACAAGGTGATGAAATAACTTTTGAAGCAGATACCAATTTATGGTTGATAACCAATTTAAGTTGGGATTTCTGGATTTTCAAGGGGCCTCTGCCAAACAATATCACCTACAAACTCATTGACCCTAATGGCCTACAACGACGGAGAGTTGATGATGTATCCCTGAGGGATATCGATGTCGGTTTTGATTACGATGGTAAAAATTCTTTGACGATAAATACCGCCGATCTCGATGAACTTGGCGTCTACACGCTCAGCATAGTAACTGACCCTTACACGAATAACGGGCTTGACAAAGAGGGCCCTTCTGTTTCGTTTGAACTAGTAAGAGTGGTAAAGGAGGAAGCACCTACGTACATTACCGTCGAAGCTGATCCTGAAAAGCAAACCATTAACGAAAAAGTGATAATCACTGCCACCACGACACCAAACACAAATGTTGCACTTTATGTGACGTCCGGTAATGCATTAAATGTATTATTCATGGATGATCGAGGTGACGTTGAAGAGGGTGGTCTCGGTTGGGCCTTTGGGAAATCGGATAAAAACGGGATTTTTAAGGCTGCAGTGTATTTTTTTGATACGGGCGCCTATGAGATTACCGCAACTGAGCAGAAGTATAACACTACCGATAGGGTAACCGTGCACATTGTTGGGTTTGAGGCTAAAGTGACTACAGATAAATCGATATACCATATAGGCGAGGACGTTACAATCAGTGGTTCTACAAATGGAGGAACGGACGTAACGATAAAGGTTGACGATGTCAAAATCGCCACGGGTATCCCCCTTGAAGGAGATGCATTTAGTTATGTCTGGGATAAAACGTGGGACAAAACGCCTGGCTCCTACAAAATCGCGATCTGGGTCTTACCACAATCAGATCCAGATCGAGATCCTCCAGATGCGTGGACTACTATCGTGCTTATCCGAGGGGGGTTGTTTGTGGAGACGAGTGCGGACTTTGTCGCCCTCGGCGACGACTTTAAAATCAAAGGCACAGCTCCCGGTAGGGATCGCGTCGATATTCTCACGATTGCACCAGAGGGGGGTGGTGGGAAAGGATTTTTAGCTTGGTACTGGGAAATTGTGCTGGATGCCCCAGGTATTACTTACAGTACTTATGGTGTGGAGGACGGCGAGTTTGAAACGGAGAAGATCGCGGTCGGTAAGGACGACGTTGACACCGGCACCTATCTGATCGCTGCGCTCAATTACGGGCGGGACGGCGTGTGGGGCAGGAGTCAGAGCGATGACCTGCTAGCAGTGCTCAGCAATGATTATACCACCTCACTGGGCGTTAAGACGACCGATCAGCTTTTAGCGATACTCAAGGACAAGACGATTAATGCGGCGGGGAGTGACGACCTCCTCGGCATCGCCACGATCAGCGTGGAGCAGGGCTTCGTCACCGTTGACGAGCTCGAGGATGTCCCACTCGGCGGCGATATCAAGGTGATGGGCACCACGAATAGGCAAGTGGACACCGCAATTATCGTTACCGTTGAGAGCCTCGAAGCGAATGGGACGAAATTGAAGCCGAAGATCGCCAAGGTCAAGGAAGACGAGAAGACCTTTTACAACACCTTTGAAGTTACCTTTGATACTGAATCGGCGAATATCGGCCGGTACCAGGTGACGGCCGATGACGGTGATGGACATACCGCCACCACTACGGTAAACCTCATTCCTGCTGTTGAACCTTCTGTTAATGTCAGCTCGACACCAACACCCAAACCTGAAGCTGAAGAACCGGAGGCGGAAGAAGAGACAAAGCCTACCCCCAAACCTGAGACCGCTACACCAACGCCCGCAATAGAAGAGACCGAGAAAGAACCGGGTTTTGAACTACTGTTCGTGTTTGCAGGGCTGCTTATTACGGTAGTCGTATTACTGCGACGGCAGCAGAAACAATGAAGATAGGAAATTCATTTAATCGCTCACTTGAGAAAAGCTGAGCTTCTAAAGCACTATATCTTCTCACTCCTTGACCACTAAATGCTACTTTACCAATCAATACCCTTGGGCATCGTTCTTCCGAGCCCTTAATTATATCTCCCTTCCTCCAACGAAACGCCGCGATAACTTAGATTAAACACAATTATCACTGCATCCGATATAATTCCGCTTAAGTCCCATCCAGTGTAATACCAATAAGTGCACTATCACTTTTCAGTACTACTTGACTATACCTTTTACCACGGTAATAAATACTCTCAACGTCAACCGAGGCTTCAATGCCTCCGTGCGACCGGCCTACTGCGTATCCCGCTATCGTTATTACTCCGGTTCTTCTTTCGTGTAGATGGTAAACCCGCTTTTATTATTGTAAAATAACGGGAAATATTGGAGATTATGCTTGGTATATCGCATCTTGATAACGCCAATGTAACGCACCATTATATTTTTTTCCCTCTGGCTATCCAAGTGTATTATTGCATCAGAAAGGAAGTCCTCAACCCCATATTCACCAAAGTTATTATCTCCTTGATGTATCTCGGAAATCAATAAACTTGTTACTCCCATGTTTCTTAACCCGCTAAAAAATTGATAGATCTCTTTGCGAGGATTCTTAACAGATGTGAGAGAGTGGAGCGCATTAAGCGGATCTATTGCCAGTAAATCAAAGTCTTCTCTCTTGAAGACCTCATCCAAATAAACTTGAACCTTTTTTATCGAATTGAGTTCAAATTTCATATCCACCCCTAACTCCTTATCAATCAGCTGATGATCTGCAATAGTCAGATTGTTAGTTTCCTCGGTCATTCCTAGCGTTTGCATTTGCTTTTTCAAACTCGTTATATCCTGCTCGAACGTTATATACAGCCCCTTCAAGTTGCCCTGAAGTGCGTTCTTATACAAAATGCTATACAACAGCGAACTTTTCATGCACCCGGGGGTTCCGCAAACTAACGAAACCGTGCCCTTTGGAATACCGCCTTCTAAGTGCTCATCCAGCCGTTCAATATACGTCTTTATTCGTTCCATTTTCGCATTGGTAATCTTGACCGTGCACCTATAAATAATTTGTGGTTAGTTTCCGCTCGAACCTTTGACCGGTGTAAAGTCCTTACCATCTTGCGGAAGAACCCTCCTTTAAAAAGACTTGATACATTAAAAGATGCGGGAGAGAGCGCAATGAACAAGACTGTGAACGAATGGACGCGTAGGATATAAGCAAACTTAAATTAGGTATCGATCCGCTGACGGAATGAGCTTCCTGTATTCTTCTGTCAACCATAAATAAAATGTCAGAGAAATTACTACTTTGGTGCATGGAGATTGTGTTCCGGACCTGGTAGTCAGTCAATAATGTACGAAGATTCACGTAGAAAATCTTTTTAGAAACCTTTTTATGCTTCGCTGACGGAAAACAAATAAGTATGCGGGGTATTAAAGGTGAGATTTGATGATAGCGGAGTATTCAGCATCGCAAGCGCGCTTGGTAGTTGAGAAAGACATTCGATACGCTTTGGCACTCCAAAATCGCAACCCGTAACGAACTGGCGAGAATGGCAGCACTCAATTGTGATGTACTGGTAATGGGAGCAGGACCCGCAGGATCGGTTGCAGCATTATACAGCTCTAAACTGGGACTAAATACAGTTCTTGTCGAGAGAAATAAGGGGATTGGCGCACACACAACGACACGAGTCGATACGTCTCCAGATTTGGGACTTACAGAAATCCTAAAGGAACGAACTGGACTTGCGCACAGACCATATTGTATACACATCTAAATGGCACGCCCCCTCGGGAAGTTCGTTTACTTTGCAGTCGAAAATAGGGGAATATTATTTTAAGCGAGGTCCAGATCGTGATTCATTCGAGTGTTCAACTGCTTATAAAAGCTTGAACTATGGCTGTTCGCTTATTTCGGATGCAACCCTAAAATCTGTGACTTTAAGTAGCAATGAACGAGGCAGGGATATAAGCGGCATCACCAAAGTCATAATAGTGCATGGCTCGGATGAACTACAGATAAAGCCAAAGATAATTATTGATGCAACAGGAGTGAACTCGCCTTTTCATGGTTTCCTTCGCATTCCAAAGCGAGATTACAAGAAGGGAGTCATATTTGGCGTGACCGGTAACGATTTCGTGAGTCCAGATGCTTCAGAGGTTTATTTTGATGCCGATCTTATTAAAGGAGGGTATTTTTATGCGGTAACCGCTCAAAACGGGCTATCATCTGCTGCAATTGTATTGGATTCTGCTGAGACGAGAAAAAACGCGGAGCTTTATTTTTATGACTATTGAGGCTGTCCAACAATTATCGCATTGCCGCCGGCAGCAGAGCCATTTTAAC
>CAYNTR010000058.1:0-13960 GCA_964400255.1 uncultured Halobacteria archaeon | reverse complement strand
TTGTTGTAAGCCTCCACATAGTTCGGATTCAACTCTATTGCCTCGGTGTAATCTTTAATTGCACTCTCGTATTTCTTTAAATTGGTATATGAATTGCCACGATTGTAAAAAGCATCCACATACTTTGAATTAAACTCTATCGCTTTGGTGTAATCTTTAATTGCTTTCTCATACTGCTTTAAATCGGTATAGGCGATGCCACGATTGAGGTAATTCCCAGCAACAAAATCGCTTTTGAATCTCAATCGTTTTGCGAGGAAGATGGATTTTTCATAAAATCCTACGGCTTTAAGATAATTTTCTAAATGGCCTAAATTTAAGCCTAAATTGAAAAAACAAAGCGTTTCAATCAAATTTACTTCATGGTCAATAATAAAACTTTCATCACCCAAATGCGCTGTTCTTTCCTTTTCAATGTCTTTTAATATTTCTGAGAATAGCACAACTGATTTGCTGTAATCCTTGCTATTTTGTAACTTCAGCGCATTTTCAAAGGGTACTAAGAACCGCATTAGCCATGAAGTTTTGATTTTCTTTATGGACTCGCTTTGTTCTCCTATTGGACATGTAAAAATCATGGACTCGTTAAATTTCTCTGCAACTTGATCTAATTCTGCTTTAATTTCGGTTACATCTTCTTTTATTTCTGATATCGCCTCGTACGTCTTTTCCTGACCTTTCTTCAAACTGTCTAAATACGCCTCTAAACTCGTTTTAAGTTCTTGTAAGTCTTCACGTCGTGCTACCGTAGCTTTAAGCTCTTCCAAGTCTAAGCCTGCCTCTACCAAAATACCGGTAAGCAATCGCTCCTTATCCTTTTTTGAAAGCCTGTCCAGAAGTTTCAGTAAAAATTCGTTCAAGAATTCGCTATGAGTCTCTGGAAGCTCTTCCTCAAGCACTCCCTGTAGCACTCGTTTAATTTTTCCTAGATTCTGAGACTGAAGTTTGCTTTGGATTCCCTCACTACTTAGTTCGTACTCCTCACATGTCTCTTCAAGAACTTTTCTAAATACCTTTTGAGGATTCTTAATTTTTGTGGTCACAAAGTTACGAAAACGTCCGCTAACTTCATCTAATGCTTTATTAAACACCCAGGGAGCCAGTGTGCCCGCTGCTAAGACTAATGCGACTTCAAGCATTTTACACTTCAAATTAATTTCTTAAAGGTTAAATAACTTCCTCTTTACCTCCTCATCCTTTTATCACGGCGGCCCCTTCTCCGTCATACTCACCTGAAGAAGAACGAGCTGCTTTGCGGCTACAAAGGCTTGTCGGCTACTAACACGAAAGCTCAAAATCATACTTGCGATTACCCAGATTTTACGTACACAAGCGGAAAATAAGTAGAAGAAGCGAACGGATTACGTGGTCGCCGGAGAAGACCCCGGTTCCAAGCTGGACAAAGCGAAGAAGCTCGGGGTGACAATCATCGATGAGGAAGCGTTTCGAGAGATGGTGAAACAGACAGAATCTAAACTTTAAACAGTAGTCCAGAAAGTAACCAAGGGTTTATGATTCCATAATTCACAGTTGGCTTTACACCTAAACCTGCAAAATCATGAGACTTTAAAAGCAGTAGCTATTTTAGGAGCAAAACCTTATTGCTTATAACCTCTGTTAGATTACTACGAGGAGAAGGAGGGTTTTAATGCCAGAATTGGTTGTCATACCCGAAGGCAAGATATGTGACTACATAGATGGAAAATTCCGCAATGACACTCCGGAAGAATATGTTCGTCAGAATATTGAGAAGCGCCTTGTCAACGAACATAAGTATCAAAAGGACCGTATCGCCATAGAGTTCGTCATTCGCGTCGGCTCAAGGAAACCACGTGCGGATATTGTTATTTTCTCTGCTGACGCGCCTAAGCGTAGTCAGGAACACATTTACATCATCATCGAATGTAAGAAAGAATCTGTCGAGCCGACAGACCGCAGGGACGGTATTGGGGAGCTGCAATCCTACATGTCTGCATGTCCCAACTGTGAGTGGGGCATGTGGACTAACGGTAAGCAGAAATACGTATTCCGCAAGTTTGTAAATGAACAAGGGAGTATAGCTTTTGCTGACTACAACGATATTCCTTCTGCTGACGGCACCCTAGAGGATATTGACCGACCAAAGCGGCACATACTCAAAAGCGCTGTCGAGGACAACTTACTCTTTGTTTTCAAAACATGTCATAACCACATCTATGCTACGGATGGTATGCAAAAGCAGCCAGCTTTCTTCGAGTTGCTAAAGGTGATCTTCTGCAAGATTGAGGATGAGCGGAATATACCCCATCCATTGGAGTTTTATGCTGCATCGGGCGAACGGTCAAATCCCGACGGGCAACTTACTGTCCAGAAGCGTATCGCCCGTATCTTCGAGCGCGTCAAAAAGAAATATCCTAGAATCTTCGACCGTAATGACGAAATCAAGTTGAAACCCCGCAGCCTTGCTTACGTCGTCAGCGAACTTCAGAAGTACTCGCTCCTTAACACGCATATCGACGTTAAAGGGAAGGCTTACGAAGAACTTGTTGGAGCCAATCTTCGCGGGGACCGAGGCGAGTTTTTTACGCCCCGAAATGTCATGCACATGACCGTTGAGATGCTGTCGCCATCTACTGATGAGCGTGTTCTTGATCCTGCCTGTGGCACAGGTGGTTTTTTGGTCATCGCCATGAACAAGGTCATTACGGAACTCGAAAAACGCATGACTGATGAAATAGGAAAACCCAAGGCAGAATGGAGCGATGACGAGAAACGCATTTTTCAACAGCGTGTTACAGAGATTGCGGAGGCTAACTTTTTTGGTTTCGACTTAAATCCCGATCTCGTTAAGGCCACCAAGATGAATATGGTCATGAACAACGACGGTAGCGGCAATATCTATCAAACCGATTCTCTCTTGCCGCCGCACCAATGGGAAGCCGAGTTTCGCTCTGAACTGGCGAGGGCTCTGGACTTCCAAGAATCAAAACTACGTAACCACAATACGATCGGTATTTTTGACGTAATCGTGACGAACCCCCCCTTTGGGAGCAAGATACCCGTAAAAGATCCATATATCTTGGAGCAGTTCGACCTTGGACATATTTGGGAAAGGGATACGACGGAACGCGACAGTTGGGTAATGACCGATCGACTACAACGCTCGGTGCCACCTGAGCAGCTTTTCATAGAGCGCTGCATCCAACTTCTTAAGTCGGGTGGTCGTCTCGGTATTGTCCTACCTGATTCCATACTCGGTGCGCCCGGTCTCGGATACATCCGTGAATGGCTAGTTCGGAAAACACGCATCATCGCCAGCATCGACTTACACGTCGATACGTTCCAGCCCCACAACGGCACGCAGACCTCCGTGCTGTTCCTTAGGAAGAAGACACCGGAACAGATTCATGAAGAGGAGCGAAGCGGACGAATGGCGGATTATCCTATCTTCATGGCCATGGTAGACCACATAGGCCATGATAAACGAGGCAATCTCTTGTTCAAGCGTGACAAGCACGGCAACGAAATTCTTGTAACGAAGGTTGAAACCATCATCCTAGGCGAAACTGCTGACGGAACGCAAATCGTCAATTTAGAATCCCAAGAGAAGGTGATTGATGACCAGACACCAATAGTTGCCGAAACTTTTAGTAAGTGGCGCGAAACGGAGGGCCTTTCATGGTAACGCCGGGCGGCACCGTACAACTCGATTTCTCTCAGTACATTGAGCCAAGTGAGCTATTCCAAGAAGAACTGCGCTGGTGTAACGTCAATCTCCATGAAGTGTTAGAACGCGGCCTGCGACTGGAAGCCAGCGTTTTTGACATCGAAGGCAAGCACGCAAGAGAGGTTCTTAAGCTCTGCAAATGGGGGATCATACCTCTTACGGGTAACGAAGGCCTCGGCGAGGCCTATCATCGTCCTCGATTCAAAAGAATATGGGTTGAGAAATCGGATCTGCCAATATTTCAACCTTCTCAGATAAGCGAAGTAAAACCAGAGCCATCAGCCTATCTTTCGTCACTTACGAAAACGGACATAGACGCGCTTCGGGTTCATCGCGGGCAAATATTAGTCACCTGCTCAGGGACTCTCGGGATTTGTAGCTACGTATTAGAAACCCTTGATTCAAAGATTTTTAGTCATGATCTTATCCGTGTCCAAGCTAAAAAAGAAAGCGATTCGGGGTATATTTATGCCTTTCTGAGGACGAAAATCGGCAAAATCCTCTTTCAGACAAACGAATACGGTGCTGTAGTTTCGCATATCGAGCCAGAACACCTTGAATCCATACCAATTCCCAATCCTCCTGACCTCATGAAGCGTAGGATCCACGATCTTGTTGTTCGATCATATGACTTACGCGATGAATCGAATGTGCTGTTGGGCAACGCAGAAAAGCTCCTGATCAGTGCTTTGAAACTTCCCCCTTTGGAAAAAATACGATCGAAGTATTTCGATACAAATGCAGACCTTCGGAATTACACTGTTAAACTCTCGCATTTGAATAGCCGCCTTGACGCTTCCTATCACGTGCCGATTGTGGACGCGATTCTTGGATATTTGAAAAAAGAGGCCGCTGAGGTTACCATCATCGGCGACCAGCGCATCAGCAAACACATCATCTTACCGGCCGCTTCGCCCGTGTGTACGTCGAAGAAGGCCAAGGCGTTCCCTTCTTTGGCGGGAAACAACTCTTCGAACTCGACCCGGTCAACAAGAAATCTCTCTCCCTCGCAAAGCACAGTGAACGAATCAAGAAAGAATTATTGCTCAAAGAAAACATGATTATCGTTACTGCACGTGGAACGATAGGAAAAGTAGTGCTTGTTCCGAAACATTGGTCTGGTTGGGCTATGAGCGATAACGTAATCCGAATAGATACCGTATCTTCAAATGTCGCGGGCTATCTTTACATTTTTCTTGCATCGGATTACGGCCGTGAACTTATTCGACGTTTTACTTATGGTGCTGTAGTTGATGCTCTCGAAACGTGCCATGTTCCTGACGTTCCAGTCCCACTCCTCAAAGACGCAGTAATACAGACGGAAATCAACCGCTTGGCCCTCGAAGCCAACGTCAAGCGCACTGAGGCCTACCATCTCGAACAGGAAGCCATCAGAATCACCAACGAGGAAGTCATATATTCAGAACGTGAAAGTTTAATTTGATAATGTATCCTTCAATACTTACATCGACCCGGCAGGCTACATCTATGATGCTAATACTGGTGAGCGTATAGCGGGTGCCACTGTCTGGCTGCAGCGCCCGGACGGGACAGGCGGCTGGGAGAATGTGCCGCTATGAGAAGGCATGGGAGCATGCTCAAACTGCCTTGCAACATGCCACCAAGAAATAAGGAGAACCCTCATGATTAATTTTTATTTCCGTCAAAACGAATTTGAAGCGGTTTTACCTCCACGAGGTTTTCATGTAAGTATATCCAAATGAGAACCTATGGTAACCTTCTGACCTTTTAAATATCTGCACGAACAAAGGTAGCACTATCAAAAATGCTGAACCTCGATATCGCACGAATTTTTGACGAGATTGCAGATATCTTAGAGGTAAAAGAGGAGAATCCATTTAAGATACGCGCGTACCGGAAAGCCGCGCGAACGATCGAAACACTGACGCAGGACTTGAAGGTGATCGCAGAGCGGGGCGGCGTGAAAGAGCTCAAGAAAATACCGGGCATAGGAGAAGGTATCGCGAAGAAGATCGTGGAGATCGCGGAAACCGGTGATTGCCAGAAACACAGAGAGCTCATGCAAGAAATGCCCGCGGGGCTGCTTGAACTCCTGGCTATTCCTCATGTTGGCCCCAAGACCCTGGCAAAGCTCCACCAAGAGCTTGGTATAACGAATGTAGCGGAGTTAGAAGAAGCCGCGAAATCGCATAAGTTGGAGGGTCTTCCGGGATTCGGCGCCAAGGCCGAGGAGAATATAGTAAAAGGGATCGAGCAATATCGTGGCTATAAAGGCCGTGCATTGCTTTCGAAAGCGCTTCCCTATGCTGAATCGATCGTGGCTGAGCTGAAGAAGTTAGATGCAGTGGAGCGGATACTGATTGCCGGCAGTTTGAGGCGAATGCGTGAGACAATTGGCGATATCGATATTTTAGTGGTATCAAAGCGCCCGAAGGAAGTGATGGATGCGTTTACGAGTCTTGAGGGCGTCGAGGACGTGATCGCAAAAGGGGATACGAAATCCTCCGTCATCATAAAAGGAATAAACGCGGACGTACGAGTTGTTGATGCAGCCTCGTTTGGTGCCGCAGCCCATTATTTCACCGGCTCGAAGCAGCACAACATAAGAATTCGGGAGTTAGGCGTTAGGAAAGGATTAAAGATCAATGAATACGGTGTTTTCCGCGGTGACGAGCGAATAGGCGGTGAGACCGAAGAGGACGTGTTTGCGAGTGTCGGGCTCGTGTTTATCCCACCGGAGCTGCGAGAAGATCGAGGTGAGGTCGAAGCGGCCAAGAAGAATAAAATACCTGCCCTAATTGAAATTGGTGATATGAAAGGCGATCTGCACGTGCATACGAAATGGAGTGACGGGAAGAACAGCGTCGAGGAGATGGCACGAGCAGCTCTTTCTTTTGGGTATGAGTACATCGCAGTGGCTGATCATTCTCCCGCAGTCGGTATTGCGGGCGGCCTGAATGAGGAGAAAATAGCGGAGCGGCAGAAGGATATAGAGCGGGTAAACAAGCGATTTGAAGATGAGAATGTTACGTTCAGGGTTCTCAATGCAGTGGAGGTTGATATAAAGTCAGATTTCTCGATGGATTTCCCGGATGCGATATTGAAAGATTTTGATGTGGTCGTGGGCGCGGTTCACACGAAATTCACGCAGGATCGAGCCACGATGACGAACCGAATCGTGGCGGCAATGGAGAACCCTCACGTCGATATCATCGCGCACCCAACAGGCCGTTTATTAGGTAAAAGGGATCCGTATGAAGTGGATATGGGGAAGCTCATGGAAGCTGCAAAGGATACGGGCACCATCTTAGAGCTTAACTCGTTTCCCGATAGACTTGACCTGAACGATATCCACTGCAAGATGGCAAAAGAATACGGCGTCTCAATTGCGATCTCGACAGATGCGCATGATACAATGCAGATGCAGGATGTGATACGGTATGGGGTGGCGACCGCTCGGCGTGGATGGCTTGAAGCTCAAGACGTGGTGAATACGAGCGGGTTGAAAGAAGTGATGGAGCTGCTAAAGCATTAAAATGTTTTCAGCTCACCCCTTACGACCATCTCCGTTATCTTAGCGATATTTGAAAGCCACTCATCCGTTATCCGTTTCACTTTCTTCTCCACTGTGCCGGGATTGACATCGCTCTTCGGGAGGATCTGAGCCGTTGCCACCTTGGGATCGTCTATCCTCTTGCCTATCTCAGAAAGAATCTTTATGTACACCTCTTGAATCCCCTCCACGTTCTCGACGATATCGGTGGCTATTTTATTCGCGAGCAGATTGTATATTTTCCCGGTATGATTTACGGGATTTTTTCCCGCTGCTCCTTCCATGCTTATCGGCCGGTTAGGCGTGATAAGCCCCGTGCACCGATTACCCCGACCCGCAGCGCCATCATCGCCCATTTCCGCTGATGTCCCGGTTACCGTAAGATAAACTGAATCCGGCGTATCCGCCATATTGACTAACGTAGTTACTTCGCGGGCTGTATATTCTTCCGCTACACCGCTTATAAAATCCTTTAATCCTTGCTTTGCATCCATATAGTGCTCGTAGTCATCGACGTATTTAGAAACGAAAGCATCACCAATCGTTAAGGTTATTTTATCCTTTTCTCGAAGTGCCATCACCTTCATATCCTCGCCGATAGCCTTCTCCTTGTTTCGGTATTCGTCCATTACCCGTTTCTCTACGTTAAGGGCTATAGACTCTATCTCTGAAAAGGGGGCATGGGCAACGCCAAAGGAGGTATCATTCGCCTTGGGCATCTCTGTATTGACGCCTCTCTTCGTTTTAAAAACCTCTATAAGGTCAGAAGATCCCTTTCCCAATTTACTATCCACTATTACATGCCTCTCCACATCCAAATTTCTCACGTTCTTCAAGTATTGCTTCGCTGCGTTCATAGCTACAATATCAACGGCGATTTCCTCGCCTTCAAATACTCTTGTTGCTCGGCCACCCAACAATATGTAGATGGGCGAAATAACCTCGCCGCCGCCGTAGTGTGGATTTGACCTGCCAGCGACCAGTTGCACTTTATCGGTGTTATGATGCAAGATCATCCCGCACTTCCTTTTATACTCGTTGCATAACGCTATACTCACCGCATCTGCTATACCATCGCATAAGCTGTCAGGATGTCCTAACCCTTTTCGCTCCACCATCTCGATATCCAGCTCCTCAATGGGTTCCCTGCGTACGAACTCAACCTTTATGTTTCGCTCTATCGAACCGCCACTCATTTTTACGTCCTCTCACATTTTTAAAAAAGAATTTCGCCCAAGTTAGCATTCAAACCTCTTTAGTGATCTTTTCTTTCTTGAAGAAAAGTTTATCGGGAATTATCGCACTGTTACCCGTTGGATCGTCTATTATTAACGTCATACTCGCTTTACCCGACTTGATTTCATCTATCTGCTTCAAAACGTCATCAACACGCTCCTTACTCGCGCCATCTTTGCCCAGCATCTTAACCACATTCTCCACTCGCTGCAAGACGCCTTCCACCGTCGTAATAAAAGCCTCTCCTCTCCGCGGCTCGACACGTGCACCTAACTCCGGTATCTCAATGGTTCCCGAGGGGGATCGAACAACGATGGCGTTCACATCCTCCACTGAAGCAACCACCATCTCGCATCTCTTTCTCTTCTCATCTGCAAGGACCATTACATCGGTAGCGCGATTGCCACACGAAGTGCAAACCGAGGTAAAAATCATTATTTCGCCAAAGAAGGGAATTTCATAGGGTACCGAGTGCAATTCACTGTCTCCTCCACAAATTGGGCACCGCTCTTTCACGTCACAGTAACTCCCTTGCCCGCTACACTACTTCCCGGTCAATTTCTTCCGTTCAATCTTAATTCCTGCTGGCGCCACAACCACCTGGTCATCAGCAATACCGGCAATGTCGCCGCCCACATCCAAGGCCGCCATCTTCAAATCCTTTATCGCTTTCTCGACGAGAACTTTGTCCTGCTTCGCCAGTGATATGTCCAGAATCAGTAGATTGCCCGCGTAGATCTCTTTTTTCAACTCGGGGATATCGTATAAACCGGTTAATTCCGCAGTCTTTACGTACATCTTTACGCCTTCTTCTGCTCTGAACTCCTCCTCGTACTCCTCTAAATCCAGGTCCCAATAATCATCCTCGTCACTTATTCCCTCTTTCTTCACGAATAGCTTCTCAAAACCTTCTTTCAATCCCATTTTTCCCCCTCACACCTGAATGATTTATTGTATCGTTCTAACATTAAAGTGTAGGAACTCCTTTAAAAAGTATTGCATATATTGCATGAACTTCAAAATTGCGAGAAAGAGAGAAACATGCACGAACTGCGGATTCTGTGAGTTGGTCTGTCATGCTCACGAGTATTGTTGCGGCTGTGCGGCGTGTGTGGATGCGTGCCCGTACGAAGCGAAGGTCTTAGAAGAAACCTCTGAGCACCGGGAGGTGGTGCAAATAACGGTGGACCATGAGAACTATTTCGTGCCTGCACGCATCTCGGTATTACAAGCACTCGAGTTCATAGGCTTCACCGCCGTTATTTTTAAAGAGCGTGAGCCAAGCGATACAGAAATTCTTGCACCTTGTCGAACCGGTGGATGCTGGACGTGTGCGGTTCTTATCAACAGGCAATTGAGGCCGAGCTGCGTTACACCTGTCGAACAATGCATGGAAATACTCACGGATAGAGAGGAAATAGCGAAGAGCGAGCCGAAAAGGGTGGTGTCTGGTTTTCAGGGACATGCAATGGGCGGAGTTGGCACGCCTTATTCGCTCAAACCGAGAATAGTGGGATTGAGAAGCATAGAGGTCGCGTGTTTTGCGCACGGCTGTATACTACGCTGTCCAACATGCCAGAACTGGGGGATTACCTATTCATCTGTCGAAGAGCCTCTTTCACCACAAGAAACGGCAAAGATCCTGA
Source organism: uncultured Halobacteria archaeon (assembly GCA_964400255.1). Lineage (GTDB taxonomy): Archaea > Halobacteriota > Syntropharchaeia > Alkanophagales > Methanospirareceae > JACGMN01. The sequence continues at coordinate 3,837 of CAYNTR010000058.1, read as the reverse complement.
GTTTCGAACGACAAAGACACCTCGTGGACAGGATTGCGATATCGGGTGGCGAATCTACAGTGAATAGACAATGGCTTGTGGCATACCTGGAGGAATTGAAGCGACTGAACAGAGATGAAAGAGCACGATTGCACGTGGATACAAACGCGGTTGTACTCACTGAGGATTACATCGACGAACTCGTTCTCGCTGGAACCACGGATATAGGAGCGGATGTAAAGGCGTTGGAACTCGGAACGTTTATGAATATCACGGGTATAAACGACCGAGAATTAGCGACGAAACTTTTGGACACGGAATGGAAGGCTGTTAAATATCTCATAGACACGTATTCTGATAAGCTCTTCGTTGGCATCGGCATACCGTACAATGAAGCGCTGATCTCCATCGACGAACTCTCTAAAATGGGAGAGCGGATAGCGGGGTGGTCACCAGAAATTCAAGTATGTGCTCTGGATTACCGGCCGATGTTCAGGAGGATGGACATAAGAAAACCGTCGTATGCAGAGATGCTCCGGGTCAAAAAGAGGTTAAATGAGAGCGGTCTCACGTGTGTGATTTGCCAATCTGAGTTCGGGATGATCGGTCCGTAAGTATTTCTTTTCATCTTGTTTTCTGCGAAGCTTGTTGGATCTCCGCGGGATTTCTTCACCACTTGGAGTGAAAAATTTATCGGCCGAAGTCCCGAGTTGCTTATAACCTTTATATAGTAGTACTAGTATTGTGTAAGATAGAGAGGTAAATAAGAGAGAGGTTTAGACTTTTTTCTTGAATAAAGAAGTATGGAATATTTTAGAAAGTTAGGTATTATTGAGCCTATTTTAAAATCAATAGAAGACGAACAGTTTGAAAAGCCAACAGAGATACAGGAAAAAGCGATTCCTTTGATTCTTGCGGGAAAGGATGTTATTGCGGGGGCGGCGACGGGTTCTGGAAAGACGCTCGCATTCGCCTCGGGCATTATCAAGAAGTCCCAAAAAGGAGAAGGAATCCAGGCGCTGGTATTAACGCCAACGAGAGAACTGGCACAGCAAGTGGCAACCGCTTTAGGGGATTTTTCAAAGTACAAGCCGTTGAAGATCGTCGCGGTCTTTGGCGGGGTGGCAATCAACCCACAAATTGAGCAGTTGAGGACAGCGGATGTGGTCATCGGAACGCCAGGCAGAATATTAGACCACATCGGTAGGAGAACGATTAACTTACGCAAGGTAAACACGCTCGTGTTAGATGAAGCGGATAGAATGCTTGACATGGGCTTTATCGACGATGTGAAACAGATAATACGCGAGTGCCCGCTTAAAAGGCAGACGCTCTTGTTTTCCGCTACCATTTCGCAGGAGGTAGCGCATCTTGCGCGGCGATACATGAACGAGCCCGTAGAAGTTTCTGCAGAGGCGTATGTGGATCCGACAAAGTTAACGCAGGTTTACTATGATGTCGTGCCGGATACGTTGAAATTCTCGATGTTAGTCCATTTGCTGGAGCACGAAAAGGCAGGACTTGCCATGGTCTTCTGCAATACGCGGCAGAATACGGACTTTGTGGCTAACAACCTCAAAGCCGCGGGGATCGATGCGCTGGCCATTCATGGCGGGCTGACGCAAGAACAACGGAACAGAGTAATGAAGCAATTCCACGCACAGGACGTCTGTGTCCTTGTCTGTACTGATGTCGCGGCACGCGGCCTTGACATCCCCGGTGTGTCGTACATTTACAACTACGACATTCCGAAAGAGAGCAAGGATTATATTCACCGGATAGGACGAACGGCACGAGCGGGGAAAGAGGGCATAGCAATTAGTATTCTCGTAAGTAATGATTACGATAGCTTCAGACGCGTCATGAGACTCAAAGACGTCACGATAACCGAAGAGCAACTGCCTGAGGTAAAGAAAGTGGGAATAAAGTGGAAGGAACGGCCAAAAACCGTGAGGCACGGGCATACGCCGTATAGAGGAAGAAGTATACGAAGGGTTGCGTATTGAGCGTCGGGAGAGAACTGAAAATCAATAGCGGCTAAAAGAAGTCCGTCTTTTGGAGAATAAACGAAGCCCATTACCGCTGAAAGTAGAACTCTTTCATGGATGAGTAATCGAGGTTTTCAGGGATTTAGAGAACTGAATCAAACGCCGGACTGTATTTTACCATCCCTCGGACGTTCTTCAGAGCTCCGGGAACAAGCTCGAGTGACAAGAACGCATTAGCAGGCACTTCAAATGGCGCCTGAATGCCAAACTCTTTCGCTTGCTTGAATCCGAATCGTGGATAATATTGAGGATGACCCACCACGATCACGATCGTATAGCCGAGCTTCTTGCATGCGTCCAGCCCGTGCTGAACTAACAAAGTGCCGATCCCTTGGTTCTGACATTCGGGCACAACGGCCATCGGGGCAAGCGCTAGCGCAATAACAGACCTAGAATTATCAGGAGGCTCTATGGTTACGGGACTGAAGAGGATATGGCCGACTATTTGAGTATTATCATCTAAGGCTACGAGGGATAGCTCAGGGATGAAGTAATCAGATCCTCGGATGGCTTTGATGAGTGTGGCTTCCTCCTCACCCTGAAAAGCACGGGAGGTTACTTCACGGATACCTTCACTATCCTCGGGTCTTTCGGGTCTGATATGGATCATTGTTATTGAAAGGATCATAAAGCACTGTTTAAACGGCAAATCACAATCATTTTCCTTTATACCTCTCGTATGTCTCCAAAAATTCTTCTAAGCTCAGTTCCAAGTCTTCTCTGATTATTTTACGCAGAAGCCCTTTTGGTATATCCTTGTTCCCGTGCAGAGGAACCGTGGTTGCCCGCCCATTTTCTGATTTCAATCGTACATGTGCGCCCTTCGTTCTGGTAACTCTAAAGCCAAGGGACTCCAAAAAAGCTATAAGTTCTTTGCCTTTAAGTACAGGAAGTTTAGGCATTCTGAACTACTTCCAATTCTCTAAAGCCAACGAACTTGTTGAGATCCTCGATCTTAGTCTCCTCGAGGCAAAGATCTATAACTTCCCGTATATTCTCCAACGCCTCATCTACCGTTTCGCCGTAAGAATGACAGCCTTTAAAGAGCGGGCAGCTCACGATGTAATAGCCATCCTCGTCAACTTCAATAATAACTGGGAGACGCAATTTTTTCATTTTGGCTTGTAATACCTCCAATTGGATATAAGGGTTTTGAGATATTAAAGTAACGGCATTTCAGAAAATTTATTCGTATACACCTTCAATATGCAGGCGAATAGCATCTTTAATATTCTCTAAAATCTCCTCATAACTATCGCCCTGCGTATAACAGCCCTGCAACTCGGGACAGAAAGCGAAATAGCCATCAGCATCCTTCTCTATTACCACGGAGAGACGGTAACTGTTTGTCATCTTAGCTCAAAATATGTTTCAATCACAATAATAACGTCTCTTGTTAAATAATATCTTCCGAGCGTTTACGCCGCATAACGCTCCCCTGGATGATTGACTTTTTCTCTGTGAGCCTTCGGAAGTTTCGCTATAAATCTGCAGCCTTGCTGGTGAATATAATCTCGTACAGTACATTGTTCAGTCCCCGAAGGTCTCATCGAAGTGGATATATTTCCCGGCTTCTACCTCTTTTCGAAGCGCCTCTACTTCCTTCTGCTCTTCTTTGTCCAACTCCTCAAAGCCGAGAAAATTATCGATTTTGGCATTCAGCTTCTGTAATAGACTCTCGATACGGTCTATTTTCTCCATCAGAGCCTCGGACATTTTCCCACCTGTGATGATAGTACTACCCGACGGTACTTAAAAACCGTAACTCTTCCACTTTTAGGGAATAACCCTTCAAAGCAAGACACTCTCC
>CAYNTR010000057.1:0-14168 GCA_964400255.1 uncultured Halobacteria archaeon | reverse complement strand
GATTTTAAAAAGTAGTGTTGGTGGCGGATAACGCCCTAATTGTTGGACAGCCTCCAGAGGGACCCAAGCTTTGTAGTATAGTTGGATTAACAGGCGGGGGAGGGATCGGCAAATCTGCTTTAGCCTGTCACTTTGCCGAACTGCATAAAGACGATTTTCCTGATGGAATTATAGGTTTGCGTGTAGAGGGTAAAGATGTCGATACCTTAGCTCGCGCATTTGCCATTACGCGTGGAGAGGAGATTGAACCTGATGATGAACGTGATGCATCTACCATCATGCAAGAAGTGTTTCGTCATCGACGAGCGCTTCTGATCTTCGATAACGCCACTGACGCATCAGTACGATCCTTACTTCCCGGTGGAACTAGATGTGCGGTTATTATCACAACACGGGATCGCGGTTTGCCAATCCTTATGGATGTTCCAGAAGAAGGCAATATCGATTTAGATATTCTGCCGGACGATGATTCTATGTTGCTTCTTGAACGGCTCTTAGGCACAGACCGTGTCGCTGCCGAAAGAGAAGCAGCTCAGAAAATTATTCAATTGGTTGGCAATCTACCTCTTGCCTTGCGGATAGCAGGAGCTACATTGAAAATACAGGCAGGACGCGGCCTCACGGACTACGCAAAAGCACTTAATGAAGAGCGATCTCGTCTTGAAAAACTCAAAATTCGTGGTGATGAATATTTAGATGTGAGAGCTTCATTCATGCTCAGTTTAGAACTGCTGGAATCAGCGGAAATTGATTTTTTTTCCTGTCTGAGTGTCTGTGCAAAAGACGGATTCTCGTTACAAGCGGCGATGGCAGCCACTAATTCTGACAATGAAACAGCAGAAGAGTCTTTGAATTATCTTTACCGTCTTTCGTTACTCAACTACTCCCCGTCTAAAGCGAATGGATTTGTATTCCACTCTCTCATCCGTCTTTTCGCGCAAGAAAAAGCAATAGAGCGATCTTTGCAAAATATTGCTGCAGAGCGGCACGCTAAATTCTTCATCGAGTTTGTCAAAAATAACGATGTAACTGAAACAGCTGTTTCTCAGTTTGTAGCCGAAGAGCTTGATGATATATTATTAGCCGCTGAATGGCTACAAAGTCAAAATAAACCAGACTATGAGTTAGCAATAAAACTCGAATCATTCTTCCAAAGGTACGGTCACTGGCGAAGCGCGCTTGATCTCATGAGTAGTTTCTTGAAGTTAGCCGAACGCATTGAAGATTGGAATGCTGTGGTGCAACTTCGTATTCAACTGGCTAAATTTCACGTTCTGCTTGGGGAATTGTCAAAAGCGTACGAAACGCTCGATCCAATAAAAGATATTTTGGGTAAAATTCAAGATGACTCTGATCGCCATTACTATGAAGCAAAATTGCTGCACACGTTGGGAGTGGTGCTACAGAGACTGGGGAGATTAGACGAGGCGGCAGATACACTTTCGAAGAGTATAAAAATAGGCGAAAAACTTGGCAGAACTGTGCATGTAGCCATGGCATTGAACAGTTTAGGTGTTGTATTGCAACGACAAGGGAGATTGGACGAGGCAGCAGATGCACTTTCGAAGAGTATAAAAATAGGCGAAAAACTCGATAGAACTTTACATGTAGCCAAGGCTTTGAATAGTTTGGGTAGCGTTTTGCAGCGACAAGGGAAATTTGATGAGGCGGTCGATGCTTTTCGACGCAGCTACAATTTACTTGTAGAATTAGAAGACCAGCGTGGGCAGGCGATGGTATTGAACAGTCTGGGAGGCGTGCTACAGAGGCAAGGGAAATTTGATGAGGCGGTCGATGCTTTTCGACGCAGCTACAATTTACTTGTAGAATTAGAAGACCAGCGTGGGCAGGCGATGGTGCTGAATAGCTTAGGTGGGGTATTGCAACGAAAAGGTAAATTTGCCGAGGCCATTGAAACTTTTCAACGCAGTTACGATATCTCCGATAAGTTAGGCGATGAGCGCGGCATTGCCATGGTATTGAACAGTCTGGGTGGTGTATTGGGAAGTCAAGGGAAGTACAAAGAAGCAGAAGATGCTTTTCAACGCAGTATCGTTATCTTTGAAAATTTGGGTGATGAACGTGGTTTAGCGATGGTGTTGAATAGCTTAATAGGGGTGTTGCAGCGACGCGGTAAATTTGATGATGCCTTTGCTGCTTTTCAACGCAGTCACGACATCTTTGAAAAATTAGGTGACGAACATAGTTTGGCGAAGGTATTGAACAGTCTGGGTGGCGTATTGGGAAGTCAAGGAAAGTACAAAGAAGCAGAGGACGCTTTTCGGCGTAGTATCGTTATCTTTGAAAAACATGGTGTGATGAGCTTAGTCTGGCGAAGGTTTTGCGTAGCCTAGGTGGAGTATTGAAGCAGCAAGAGAAATTTTATGAGGCTATTGATGCTTTTCAACGTAGCGCTCAAATAGAAGAATCACGTGGAAACTTGCGAGGAAAAGCAAAGGTGTTAAACAGTTTAGGTGTAGTGTTACAGCGACAAGGGAGATTGGATGAAGCGGAAGATGCACTCTTGGAGAGTATAAAAATAAGCGAAATACTAGATAATCCTGTGGATGTGGCCCGAGCATTGAATAGTTTAGGTGTCGTTTTGAAGCGACAAGGGAGATTTGACGAGGCCATTGAGGCTTTTCAACGCAGCGCCCAAATAGAAGAATCACGTGGAGACTTACAGGGAAAAGCAAAGGTGTTGAACAGCTTAGGTGAGGTACTGCAACGACTGGGAAAAACGGATGAAGCTTTGGATGCTTTTCGGGAGAGCTTGAAAATTGGTGAAAAGCTCGGCGACGTTCGACACCTCGCAATTGTCCGCACTTCGCTGGAAAAAGCTTTGCTCGCATTTGGAGAATTTGGAAAAGCTGTCATTGAACTCCGTAAAGGATTTGAAATCGATGAAAAACGGAAAAATCGACGGGGTATGGCTAAAGTAACCCCTCCTTTGATCGAGGCATTTTTACAGTTAGATCGGCGTGATCAAGCAATCTCCTATTGCCAGCGTGCACTTGCAATCGCTCCAAATGATAGACGGCTGTTAAACATGTATAAACAGCTTACGGAATCGTAGACGTTCGTCGTTTTTATCCCTATCTTATTTACCTCACCGCACATAATTCCGCAACGTCCCAATCCCTTCGATTTTTATCTCGACGGTGTCACCGCGTTGCATCGCGCCAATACCGCTCGGCGTTCCCGTTGCTATTATGTCACCGGGTAGTAACGTCATCACCTTCGATGTAAAGGAAACCAGCTCCTCTGTGGTAAAAATAAAGTTGGACGTGTTCGAATCCTGCTTGAGCTCGCCATTTAGGAAACTCTGGATCTTCACGTTATTCGGATCTATATCGCTGACAATTCGAGGCCCCACGGGGCAGAACGTATCGAAACTCTTGGCACGAGTCCACTGCACGTCTTTCTTTTGGAGATCTCGTGCTGTTACGTCGTTCAGGCACGTAAAGCCCTCGACGAATTCCATTACCGCGTCCGGCTCGATATTCTTGCACGTATCTTTTATAACAACTGCCAGTTCCGCCTCGTAATCCACTCGTACCGATTGCGATGGGTACACAATATATTCTTCAGGCCCAATGACAGAAGTTGGCGGTTTCAAAAATAAAATAGGCTCGTCAGGGAGCGGCATCTGTAACTCTTTCGCGTGGTCTTTGTAGTTGAGACCAACTAAGACAACCTTTGTCGGCTGGTGCTTCAAAAAAGAAAGAGACATTGAGGGTGAGGGATTATGTTACTGCTTCTTGAAGAGTTGCCGTATCTCCTCGCCCACGGTCTCGATCTCATGTCGCCCGATGTTCTCGCGGCTCGCCTTTAAGAATGGAATGCCCTTCTTGTATTCCTCAACCCATTGCTCGGCGAATTCGCCGTTCTCCACTCTCCGGAGCGCTTCCTGCATCTTCGCCTTTACCTCTGGCCCGATGATCTTGTGGCCAACGGCCCACATACCGTATTCCGCAGTGTTCGAGATGACCTCAGCCATTCGCTTGATTCCGCCCTGCCACACGAGATCGACGATCAGTTTCATCTCGTGCACGCACTCGAAATACGCCATCTCGGGTGGATACCCGGCTTCTACTAACACCTCAAAACCGTTCTTCATCAGTTCCACGAGACCGCCGCACAACACGCACTGCTCGCCAAACAGATCTTCATACGTCTCCTGCTCAAATGTGCACTCTAAGATGCCCGCTTTTGTCCAGTGCATCGCCTTCGTCATGGCTAACGCGAGCTCGCGCGCCTTTCCCGATGGATTCTGCTTCACGGCAACGAGTCCGGGCACGCCGAAGCCCTGTAAATACGCCACGCGTTCCTCGGTGCCCGGCGCCTTTGGCGCTACCATGATTACATCAACATCCTCAGGTGGAATGATTCGTTTAAAGCAGATATTAAAGCCGTGCGAGAAACAGAGTGCTTTCCCTGCCGTCAGGTGCTGCTTGATCTGTTTCTCGTAAATCATTGGCTGCACTTCGTCCGGCAATAAGACATGGACAATATCAGCCTTTGCAGCTGCCTCATCGATCGGCATCACGTCAAATCCGTCATTCTTTGCCTTCTTCCAGCTCGGATTCGGCCTGCCGCCCAATATCTCCGTCTCACCCACGATCACGATAACGCCCGAGTCCCTCAGGCAGTTCGCCTGCGCATCACCCTGCGCACCATACCCGATTACCGCAACCGTCTTATCCATCAATATGCTCTCATCAACGTCCTCATCATGTAATACGTTCAAGGTCATGATACCTTCCCCTCCTCTTAAGGTTAAGTAACGCTACGATCTTTATAAACGTTGCTTGTTCTCGATACCCGAGATTATTTGACGATTATTTCTCAGACCCCGTGCCCAGACCAATTGCGGTGACTCCTGTCCTGAACAACTGCTTGACACCGAAATGTTTCATTAATTCAACGAATCGATCGATCGTTTTTGGCTCTTCCGTCAGTTCGAGTATTACCGATTCCAACGTCGCATCGGCAATCTTTGCGCCATACGAGTCTGCGAGTTGCATGATCTCCGACCGGGCATTTGAGTCCTTCACGTGCACCTTCATCAGGCACAAATCACGGATAATCGTCTGACCTGCTGTCAGGTCAACCACCTTTACCACTTCTACCAGATTGCTGAGCTGCTTCCTCACCTGCTCCAATACACTCTCAGAACCGTCGATTGCCACTGTCATGCGTGACAACCCTTCCTTTTCGCACGGTGAGACGGTAAGCGAGATGATATTGATCCCCCGCATCGTGAACATGCCTGACATCCGCGTCAGCACTCCGGGCTGATCCTCCACCAATAGTGAAATTATATGTGAGTGCATCGTTCCGTTCCTATCATTCCCATTAAGCCACCACCGGGAGGAATCATGGGCAAGATCTTGTCCTCCCACCCCACGATCATATCAATAACGGCAGGCTTTCCAGACTCGAATGCGTTATGCAACGCATCTTTCAACTCCTCAGGCTTTTCCACGCGCTCCCCATAGCCGCCAAATGCTTCGACCAACTTGACAAAATCGGGCGTCATTCCCAGACCGGTATGTGAGTATTTCTTATCGAAGAAGAGTTCCTGCCACTGCCGTACCATTCCCAGATAACGATTGTGGAAGACACAGATGACAACAGGTATATCGTTCTCTACGCAGGTCGCCAAATCCTGGCAGGTCATGAGGAAACTTCCGTCACCTGCGAGGTCCACGACTTTCTTATCGGGTGCCGCGACTTTTGCTCCGATCGCTGCAGGGAATCCGAATCCCATCGTGCCGAGCCCACCAGAGGATATAAACGTGCGCGGTTTCTTCGTCAGGTAGTAATGTGCGGCAAACATCTGACACTGGCCCACTTCGGTTGTGACGATTATGTCGTCATCAAGGATTCTATTAATCTCTTTGATGAACATATCCGAGATTGACGTCCCTTCTCTTCGTACGTCTCGTATACAGTCTTCACATGCCGCATGCATCTCTTTTATCCGCTGAGTCCACACACTCGTCTCGGTATCCGCGGTTTTCTTCTCCAACCATTTGATGATATCGCTCAGTGCAAGCTTTGCATCGCCCACAATTGGGATATCTACCTGTATGTTCTTGTTTATCTCAGCCGCATCGATATCCACGTGTATCAACGTTGCGTCAGGTGCAAACTGGTCCAATTGCCATCCGGTTAACCGGTCGCTGAACCGAGTTCCAACGGCAAGCAGTGCATCGCATTCATTAATCGCTCGGTTCGCATAGATGCGTCCGTGCATTCCGGCCATGCCCAGTGAATAGGGATGAGTCTCAGGAATAGCGCCTTTACCCAGTAGCGTTGTGATTACCGGTGCGCCTAGAAATTCGGCCAACGTACGTAATTCTTCCGCAGCATCAGCGGCAATGACGCCGCCACCAGCCAGTATGAGGGGTCTCTCGGCGTTTACTAACACTTCAACTGCTTTCTTTATTTGTACCCGATTCGGTTTTATCTTCGGCTTATAGCCCGTGAACGTCTCCTTCGGATGCAAGTCCACATCCACCTTCATTGCCAGGACATCCTTGGGCAGGTCAATCAATACGACTCCTTTCCGTCCGGTATTAGCGATATAAAATGCGTTATGGAAGACTTTTGGTAAGTCTTCGGTTCGCTTGACGAGGAAGTTATGTTTCGTGACCGGCATGGTGATGGTGAACGTGCTCGCTTCCTGAAATGCATTGCTCCCGATAGCTGCAGTTGGCACCTGTCCCGTCAATGCCACGACAGGTGCAGAATCCATGCTCGCGTTTGCCAGTCCGGTAACGAGATTGGTAGCACCGGGGCCTGAGGTTGCGATACAAACGCCTGTTTTGCCTGATACCCGTGCATAACCGTCCGCTGCATGCGCCGCACACTGCTCATGCCGCATTAAGATATGCCGTAACGCGTCCTCTGAATAAAGCACATCGTACAAATCTAATAAGACGCCTCCCGGTATGCCAAAGGCTACTTCCACGCCTTCATTCTTCAACTCCTCCACTACGATTTCCGCACCGCTCAGCTTCTCTCCTGTCATTGCTCTTTTCCCCTTTTAGAACAGCAACCGTTCTGACAGTTGTGGGTGATTATAGTATAAGGGTATCTCTTTAAATAAAGTGATTTAAACAGGAAAAGATAAAGCTGATATGAACAAATGACGCCACTACTGATATTTCTTCTTGCATTGGTGCTCATCCTGGTCCTGACTACGAAATTCAGGGTAAATCCGTTTCTGAGCTTGATTACTGTCTCGCTCTTCGTTGCCATTGCAGCTGCAAAACCGTTTGAGGGTTTGGAATCGATTTTAACGGGTATGAGCAAGGTGATGTACCAGTTTGGCATCATTATTGTCTCCGGCAGTATCATTGGCACGGTCCTGGACGGCGTTGGCGGCACATCGGTAATCGCCGATGATATCATCCGCGTCTCGAAAAACCCCATCTTGGCATTAAACGTGCTCGGGTTCCTCGTTGCGGTCCCGGTCATGTGCTGCATCTTAGCCTACGTGATCTTCATACCGGTCGCACGCATGATTGCGGCTAAGCAGAAATTGCCGGTCGGAGTGGCTGCAACCTCGCTCAGCTTGGGCACACTTGCGTCCTACGAGCTTATTTATCCCGCACCGGGCGTTTTTTCCGCAGCAACCGAATTCGGCGTGGTTGGATCGAAAATCGTTCTCCTAGGGCTGTTAATTGCCATCCCAACGTCATTGGTCGGCTATCTGTATGCGAACCGGTTTTGCCGGCTCGGGGAGATCCCATTCACAGTGGCGGAAAAGCAGCAGGAACGTGCAAGCAGATTACGAGCATATCCCCCCATTGTTATTCCGGTAGCGCTCATTTTCGCGAAGCTCGTGCTTCCTATGCCACTGCTCAATTTTGTGGGCAATCCAAGTATCGCCTTGTTGATCGGCGTTTTGCTTGCTCTTATCGCAGCGTATGGCTTCAAACGAGATACGATCAATGCGTGGACGCGAGAGGCAGTCCAACGAGGGGGTGGTATTCTCATGACTTTGTGTGCCGGTGGTGCGCTGGCCTCGACCTTAGCAATGACCGGCCTTGGTCAAGAAATTGGTAAAACGGTCATACAATCGGGATTGCCCGCGATAGTGATTCCGTTTTTGGTTGCCGTTGCAATCCAGACCGTGCAGGGCTCGCGGCTCGTCACGTTTTTAATTACCTCCAGTATACTCCTGCCCATTGTTCCCGAACTTGGCTTGCCACTGGAACTTGTTCTTATGTCCATGGCGTCAGGAACGTTCTTAGTATCGCACGCGAATGACGCGTATTTCTGGACGGTCGTCGAGCTTGCAGACATGACGCCCTCTGCAGGCTATCGGTGCTATACGGTCGGCGGCATTGTACTCGGAGCTGTGTCGCTTCTTTTAACTGCGGTTGTCTATTTTTTAGCAATTTTTAAAATGTAAGATGAAATCCCAAAATATGGATCCAAAAGCAAATAAGCATATTAAAATCTGTATCGCGGTTAAGAAGATAATAGAAAATGCTGAGTTAAAAATCTATTTAGCAACGCATCTTACTGGGAGGGCAGGAAAAATATATGGGAGCTTAGAAGAACAAACTGGAGAGGAATTTTGGAGCTTACGTATGTATAGCTCTAAAACACCTGATGAAAGAAGCAGAGTTAAAGATCCAGACATTATCGCCGTGAAAAATGATAGGATAAAGTATGTGGTAGAAGTAAAATGGGGGTTTGTAAGTAACTATACAAATTCTACGGATTTAATGAGCATTTTCAAAGAAACTGAGATGAATGAAATAAAAAATATGATAGACAAATCGCAAGTATGCCGAGTTATTGGTCCTAAAGTTTATGGTAGTACTAGAGTTAACCAAAACAAAAAGTTTAATTTTTTCAGAAATGAAGAAACAAAATTTTTGTTAGTAAGTGATTTTACTGGTTTATACAATGAACAGCGTAGTGTTTTCGATGAATTCCAAGAACTATTTCATACTAATTATAGTGATTATGATGACAAATTACTAATACTAAACATTGATAAAGACGTTGGAAATATTCAACCATTTGCTAATTATCTAAAATCATTCTTAAAATAATTAAGAAAGGAGATAAGATGATAATCGCTGAAATCACCGTTGTTCCTCTCGGAACGCAAACCCCAAGCGTGAGCAGGTACGTAGCAAAAGCAGTTGATGAACTGAAGATATTAGGTTTGAAGCCTGAGCTTACCGCCATGGGCACGATATTTGAAGCAGAAGATATTTCGCTCATTTTAGAAGCGTTCAAAGCGGTGCATGAATCGGTTTTCGCGCAGGGTGCACTCAGGGTCGTGACCACGTTAACAATAGACGAGCGGCGGGATAAAGAAGGTTCTATAGAGCAAAAGGTGCGGTCTGTAACGTCTATTTTAGATTACTAAATCACCTGTGCTGCTTATTGCTGTAATGATAAGCGCAAGGAAAATGCACACATTTCCTGTCTAAATTTAGCTAGCTACTGCCTGAGCAAGAATCTCTAATCGAAAGGATGAGAAAGAAAAAGAAGAAGCAGAAAAAGAACTATTTTCTATACCGAGGGATGAAAAGTGGATCTGGAAGGATTTGTTCGAAGGGGTTTCAAATGCGATATGGCAGAGTCAGAGATTTTAAACGAACTATCACAGCTTATTCTTAGAACAAAGGGGATAGCACCGGATGATGCAAAGAAACTTGCCAGCGTGGTAATCGAAGAAGTGAAAGCCGCGAGCAAAGAGATAGATGAGGAATTTCTTAAGGCAGTATTGAGTTATCCCCCGAGCGCTGTAACAATGGGCGAGATTGGCGTGGGATCCCGAGGAGCGGGGGATTTCTTTGTGCACCGGAAAATAGCCAGCATCGCCTCTTCAGCCTCAGGATCTTTTCTCTCCCCGGAATCACAGGACGACGCGGGAGCGGTGAGCATTGGGAGTGAGGCGGTCGTTGTAGCCGTTGACGGCACCCATTCGCGGTTAAGTGATTATCCTTTTATTGCAGGTTTCCACGTTGCACGAGCTGCGCTTAGAGATGTACTGGTAAAAGGAGCGAGACCGCTGGCTCTTTTTAACGATCTTCACCTCGCAGATGATGGTGATGTAAGCATGCTCTTTGATTTTGTGGCGGGCGTCAGTACGATCTGCGAGTTGACCAATATACCCCTGATCGCGGGCAGTACGTTGCGTATCGGAGGTGACATGGTCATAGGTGATAGAATGGTATCCTGCGTGGGTACCGTGGGCATTGCCCAGATTAAAGATATAACCGCGCGAAGACGGGTAAAGCCAGGAGATGCAATCTTGATGACCGAAGGTGCAGGAGGAGGAACAATTTGCACGACCGCAATTTACTTCGGTGATCACGAGGCGGTAATGGAAACACTCAATATCAGCTTCATCAAAGCATGCGAAGCACTCTTCCCCCTTCTCTCGAAGATACACGCAATGACAGATGTAACCAACGGGGGATTGAGAGGTGATGCAGATCAGATTTGCGAAGAAGCGAAGGTAGGAATGGTATTCCACGAAGCAAAGATAAAAAAGCTGGTCAATCCAAAGGTTTACGAGCTTTTAAAGCAGCACAGTGTCGATTATCTGGGAGTTTCTTTAGACTCTCTCTTGGTTTTTGCACCACAAGAGAATGCACATGAAATTGCTGAGGCGGTGCGCAATGCGGGAGTGAAGATAGATATCGTGGGCGAGGTGGTGGAGGAACCAAAACAAAGCATTTTGATAAGAGGAAATGAGCGGGAGATTCTCACGCCTCTTTTCAGAGAATCCGCTTATACCAGGATAAAGAAAATGGTGGGAGAGCAAGCTCCGCGAGATGTGGAGGAAAAAAAGAGGAAGATTGAAGCGGCGTATCGTGCAGCTCTGCAAAAAAGGGAAATGGTTTTAAGATACATCACCGATGGTGTGTGTAAAGGAGAAGAATGAAGGTTAAAATAGTAACACCCAGCAGGCTGCATTTTGGCCTGATAGATCTGAATGGTGCTCTTGGCCGAATTGATGGCGGTTTAGGCGTTGCTCTAAGTGAGCCTAACGTTATTCTACAAGCGGAATTTTCGGATCGGGATGAAGTTGTGGGTGATAGCTCGAAGTCGAAAGAGATAGCGGAACTGATCGGGAGAATTAAGTCCGATTTCAAGCTGAGAGAGCACTTCAAAATTACGCTGGAAAAGACAATTCCGGGACATGTTGGGCTTGGAGGGACAACGCAGCTCTATCTCGCGGTGGCGAGGGCGATGGTAGAGCTCTGCGGCGTTGAGAAAACAGCAAGAGAACTTGCGATTTGCGTTGGTCGCGGCGGAACTTCAGGTATTGGCACAGCAGCCTTTGCATGGGGCGGTTTAATCATGGACTTCGGCCACAGCTTTGGCGAGCAGAAGCAAAAGCAGAGCTTCATGCCCTCGTCAAGAGCGAAAGCGCCACCGCCACCTTATATACGATTTGCTCTGCCAGACGACTGGTATTTTGTCTGCGCGATACCAGAAGCTGAGCGGATTCACGGATTGAGAGAGCTCTCGATCTTCGAAGAGTACTGTCCGGTAGAGAGAACGGAAGTAGCGCGCCTCTGTCACTTACTGCTGATGAAGATCCTGCCTTCTGCTGTTGAGAGCGATATAGACTCATTTGGCGAGGGATTGAATCAAATGCAGACGCTGGGCTTCAAGAAAGTAGAAATCAGTCTCCAGCGAGAAGTGGTTAAGAATTTGCTCGCTGCACTCAGAGAACGAGCGTTTGGCGCAGGCTTAAGTTCATTTGGACCAACGGTTTACGCACTCGCACGAGGAAGAGAACATGCTCGTGAGTTAAGCGAACTTGCAAAAGGCTTTTGTGAAACGGTGATCATCGCCAGCACTTGCAGGAGTGGTGCACGTGTCGCTTCTAAATAGCTTACGGGAACTTGAGAAGGAATACAAGCTTACGCTCAGTCCCCTGCAAAGAGCTCTGCTGACATCAAATGGCTCCACGACAACCCTGCTCGAGGCATTTACGGGGAAAGAAGTGGAGGTGCGCGGTAGGCAGCAGCGAATAATACCGGCTGATTCACGCCTGGCGGAAGAGCTTCAGGTTGAGCACAAGAGCGCGATCAGCGAGAGAATAGTGCATTTGATCAATGCGGAAAGTAGCAAGACCCTCGCTTATGCGATTTCGTATACGCCCATTGAGCGTCTCTCGACAGAATTGCGAAAGGATGTGCAAAGTACAGATATACCGATCGGCAAGATTTTGAAGAGACATAAGCTTGAAACTCGGAGGGAGATCAAGAAGATTGGATTTCAGCGGGATACAAAATTCACTGAGATTTTTGGAGTCGAGTGCTGTATCTATCGCATGTATCTAATCATTTGTAATAGTACGCCGTTAATGAAGATCGAGGAATATTTCCCCTACTACCGTGATGATGGTGAGTCATTATGACCCGAGTGTTAGGCATCGATCCCGGCACGAGCAGCTGGGATTTTGCAGGTCTCGAGCACGGCCGCCTCTTCTTCGAGCGCTCAATACCTACATCGGAAATAAAAAGCAATCCCCATGCAATTCTGGAACTCGTCGAGTCATTGAATCTGGACGTACTGGTTGCCCCCTCGGGGTATGGATTGCCACTGAAAAAGGTGAAGGAACTAACCTCTGAAGATTTGAAGTTAATAGCCCTTAAGCGCGAGGAAGAAATCGTGATGGGGCTCTCGAACGTATTAGAATTGCTCAAAACTGCAGAAGTAGAGGCCTATATAATACCCGGGGTGAAGCATCTGCCCACAGTGCCCGACTTCAGGAAGATCAATAAGATCGATATGGGAACGCCGGATAAGGTCTGCACTGCTGCACTTGCAATAGCTGAGCAAGCACGCCGCCTCGGCATCGAGTATGATCAAACCTCTTTCATCTTGGTGGAGCTGGGCTCGGCTTTCAATGCAGTTTTAGCGATAAAGGACGGGAAGATAATTGATGGAATCGGGGGCACGCTCGCGCAACTTGGGTTTTCAGCCGCAGGTCGAATGGATGGCGAGCTTGCTTATCTCCTCGGCGGATTTGAGAAAGAATTGCTCTATAAAGGAGGCGTGAAGGATATTCTGGGAAAGAACGTGCCGCGCGAGGAGTTCTTAAAGGAGGGCAATTCCCTCGCATTCAAAGCGTATGTTGAGGGAATAGCGAAGGACGTAGCTGAGATGCGCATCTCCATGGGCGGTGAGCCGCAAGAGGTTTTGATCAGCGGGAAATTAGCATTTTTCAAGCACGTGTTGAGCGATAAACTGGGGAGGGTTGTCGAAGCGGTAAAGGGTTTTGCGGGGGTGAAGCAGGCTGCCCAGGGTGCAGCGCTGCTTGCAGATGGACTTGCTGGCGGTAGATATGCAGAACTGGTTGAATGTTTAGAGTTAAAGCACTGCAGGCACTCAATTCTGGACTTTTTATTCCTCGGCGATTTTGCGCAATTGGAGTAAATATGATTTGGAAGCATAGTGTTCCCTAAGAGCCATCCTATCTTGAAGATAGACGAACGGAGGGACAAGAAGGGGAGTATTGAGCAGAAGGTGCGGACAGTAACTTCTGGTTCTGAACGATGCTTTGTACACCGCATGATAAGATTTGTACTCCTTTTTAATCCTTTGTTCTTGGTACAGCATCGGTTTATTTTCTAAAAGCCATGATTAAATATTCTGATACGTCTGACGGCAGAGACCAGTTATATTTCCGAACAAACTCCTGCGTGAATGGAGGATATTCCGTTGACAAATGTGTAAATCCCGCGTTGCCGAAAATCCGTTTATAATCGTTCTCATCTCTAACCCATATTTTAAACGTTACATTCTGAATGTCGGTATATGCCGTAGTGCCTTTACTACTGCTAACCAGACCATAAACCATTTTCCGCTCAGTTACGCATCTGACTATAAATTCAGGATTGAAGGCCGCGAAAACGAGCATACCTCCTAGTTTAAGTGCGTGATAGAGTGATTCTGCAACCGCGTTAACAGTTTCGATAAACTGGAATACATTGATGGAGGTAATACCATCTAATTTTGCAAGTCCGTCGAGAATCGACCGGTCGGCGACAATATCACCCACGTAATAGGTAATATCTGACGGGGAATTTTTCCTCGCGATTTCTATCAGTTCAGAGGCCGTCCCGCAATTCACGTTACCACTCCTTTCCTCCAGAGGTACTGGG
>CAYNTR010000056.1:1444-14336 GCA_964400255.1 uncultured Halobacteria archaeon | reverse complement strand
ATATGAATTTTACGGCTTCAAACGTGGGGTTTTTCAAAATTCTCTTTGGTTTTTGATTTAGTAAAATCTATTACATCTTAGCATACTAATTTTACAACTTCTGTAAAATACTTATTCCTCTTTCAGTCCTTGTTACTTTGTCATTTATATCTGCCTCTAAGTTGTTTGGTCCAAAAAGTATAATTGGATTTTTAGAATCACTTGTCCGAAGCGTGAAAAAACGTCCTTTGCCTTCTATTTCAGTTATCGCTTCGATAGTGTATATCTTTCCGGTTTTTATTTCGTCACTGGGATTACCAAGTACCTTTTCTAAACCTGCAGATATGCCAAGGCCATATCCAATCGCTGCTGCTCCTATGGACAAAAAAAACAAAGCGCCGAGGTATAAGTAAAGTATTATTGTTTTTGTCTTCTCTGAAAAATGGTATGGAAAAGTCTCAGGACGATAAAGAATAAGGCTTGCACCCCAAATCACAAAAATTGCTATTACAAATACAGAGAAACCAATCCCTACAGATAAATTCCCTCTTTTTTCCATCCTCTTTCCCTCCTTTTTGTGTTCAAATCGATGATTGTATGACTCTTCAGAGTCCAGACCTGATATTTTTGGTCAAAACTATAAGCTCCGATTTTTTATTGCACATTCAGCATTTGATTTCTCAGAGCTACTTACCCCACACCCCCATATATACAACTATCTTGCGATCATCTTTCCATGAGCATCGCTTACTCGTGCTTAAAGAGTACTATGATAAGAAAGTTTTTAAATGTTTCCTTTTGATGGGGCTGTCAACTTGTTGGGTGCCGAAGAGATCGACCCAGTTTCGCCGTCCAGTATTCCATCTTTCGCGCCAGGCTGTTTTTCTGCTCCGTCCACAACCTCAAATGCTCCTGTTGAACGGCGATCCACGTGCCGTTAAGTGCGTGGCCTTGAAATAAGAGCCTTTTGGCTGCCCTCTTCGTGAGGCTAGTGATGGCGCCCTGACCATGGAGTGCGATTTACTCTCGTAACTCAACCCTGAACAACTGCTCAAAATTATGCTCTATATGCCTGTCCACGGTCTCTACAGCGGTCTTTGTTTGCCGTGCTATCTCCTCGTAGACCACCGCTACCTTCTGCGGAACGTTTCGCTCTTTCTCGTCAGGTGAAAGGTACGGAGCATCAGTCTCAGTGAGCAAATACGAGAGTGGTACGCGCTTCGCGACTTTCCTCATACTCTTGCTCTTCACGATTGAGGTCGGCAGAGATACGTAATAGCCTTCCTCGACTATCATCTCCGCAACCTGCGGTTTCCCGGTGAAACAATGGAAGACCGCTTTCTTTACGTCTTCATCTAAAACGATCTTTAACCCTTCTTCTATCGCCTCACTACCCGTGCCACGCAGGTGAAGCACAACCGGCAACTTTAATTCCTTTGCTAACCCCAAAAACTCGATCAATACCTCTCGCGTCCTCTTCAGCTTCAGAGGGTCTTTTACCCAGTAATAGTCAAGCCCGACCTCGCCAATACCCACGATTTTTCGCTTGTGCTCACTGATGAATTCCGCATAACGTTCTAAATCGTGATCTTTTTTGTCCTCTACATGGATCGGATGCAGGCCGAGCGTCACGAACATGAACCCTTCGTGCAGTGCTGCAAGCTCCAACGCCTTTTTGGCGTCTCCAGGCTCGACCCCGCTGATCACCACACCCTTCAAAACCCTCTTTGCATTATCGATTACCTGCTGCCGATCAGCGTCGTATTCCTTAAAAGTCAAATGACAGTGAATGTCGATGATTTCAACCACCTCAACCCTTTTTAGAAAAAAGCGATCAAAGAAACTTAAATCTTCCGCAAAGCACTTTTGCTAAAACTTTTCTAAAATGTTCTTATTTTAATCCCATTTCAGACCGTTGCAAGAGGAGCAAATCTTCGGTGCTGAGCTTTTCTCCTTCTCTAAACTTCTCATAAATACCCTTAGCCTTCTTCCTCGCTTCCATTCGCTCTCTGAATGCCCAATCTTCCCGTATCTTCCGTCTCAGCCCGCTTATCACGCGGTCAAAGTCGTTCATGTCCCGGAGATACCGGATATATCGCTTATGCGCTTCATCCGCTTCCTCTTGTGCCTCTAAGAACAGTCGATGTGCCTCGTCAGCCTTCTCTCTTATTCTATCCGCTTCTTTAAAGCACTCTACCATCGTGTTATGGCATTCGTGGGACAATTTCACGTACTCTATCACCTCTTCGTGGTATTTATCCGATTCTTTTCGGTATTTCTGTGCCTTTTTCAGTAATTCCGTCAGTTTCTTGTCCTTCTCCAGCTCCTGTTCCATTCGATCGAACTCTCGTCTCAGCTCCGATATCTTTGCCACCAATTTCTTTTCCTGGTCCTTGCTCAGCACTTCTACCTGCTGCTTCAGCTCTAACTCGGCTATTCTATATCTCAACCGCTCAAAAGCTTGGATACTCTGCATGTCGTTCTTTTTTCGCTGCTTCTCTACCATTAGGTAGTACGAAGACGCTTTTCGATTCAAATCGCCACGTTTCGCCTTCTTTGCCGCGATCAGATTCTCATATCCCTCGCGTTTCTGCTTAGACTCCTTTGCCTGCGTTAACGCCTCTTTAATCCGGCCATTCAACTCGTCTCGTAAGTCAGACCATTTACTTGCTTCGGAATTCAACTCAGTTCGTCGTGCTTTATATTCCTCAGCCTTCTTTATTATTTCTGCTCTCCGCTCCTCTAACTCCTCAAGCATCCTTATTATAACATTCCCCTCTTCCTTTATAAATACTCCTCGATTTTAAGTTCTGGAAATTTATACGCATCTTTGCCATCGAAGCAATACTGTACATCCTGAAATCCTTTTCGCATCTCAATAACCGCATCCTTTATCGTATTCTCAGCCTTACCCTCTATGACAACCTTCTTTATGAGTGCTGCCACCTCTTTCATCTCCGATTCCTTCATCCCTATCCTCGTCAGCTCCTGCACACCAAGCCTGATGCCTGTTGGCTTATCCGGGTTCGTATCGGCAGGCAACAAGTTCTTATTTATAATGATATTTGCTTGCTCCAATTTTTGAGCAACGGCCGCTCCACCACCCTGTTCGTGAACGTTAATTGCAATTTGATGCGACTCGGTAAATCCCTTGTGTTCACATAAAACATCGAACCCTGCCTCATACAGACTCTGTGCTAACACTTTTGCATTTCTCGTCACCTGAGCCGCATAGTCGTCACCGAACTGCAGCATCTCAACTAATGTCACGGCCAAGCCCGCAACGTGGTGCAGATGATGATTGCTCACCGTTCCGGGAAATACTGCTCTATCTATTTGCTCTTTCAAATTCTTGCGGCACAAGAGTATCGCGCCCTGCGGTCCCGGGAAGGTTTTATGCGTACTGCTCGCGACCACGTCTGCTCCTTCACGTAGTGGGTCTTGAAATTGATGACCCGCGATAAGTCCTAAGACATGGGAAGCATCGTAGACTATCTTTGCTCCCAACTCATCTGCGGCCTCTCTTGCCTCCGCAATGGGATGAGGAAAAAGGAACAGACTGGCGCCAAACAGTAAGAGCGAAGGCTTTTTGACCTTTATATCCCTGAGCATCAGCTCCACATTGATATTCATTTCGGTGGTGTCAAACGGAAATGTATCCAATACCAAATTCCGTATAGCAGGAATAGAATACTTCGAATGACTTATGTGACCCCCGTTAGGTACAGAAAGTGCCATCATCCTGTCCTGTGGCGAGGTAAGAGCAAAGAGGGCTGCGATATTCGCATTTACGCCCGAGATCGGCTTTATATTGACGTGCTCAGCCCGAAAGAGTTCTTCGGCATACCTTATGGCCTTCTCCTCGATCACATCTATGTATTTGCATCCCTGGTAGAATCGGTTTCCCACATCCCCTTCCGCATAACGGTGTGACAAATCGGAAGCGAGAAGCGTCCGTACGGTATTACTTGTGATATTCTCGCTCGCTATGAGTGGCAATGCGTTTGTATACAGTTCATGATGATCCTTTACGGCATTTACAATCTGTTCTATTTCCGCGTGCATATCTATCCCTCTTATTATTCTTCCACGTTCGTGTCTTCACTTTCTATTTTTACTTTCCTAATAGTATAGAAAGAACCGCCATTCTCACGGGAATCCCATAGAAAGCCTGAGTGAAGTACCGCGCATTTGCCATCTTGTCTATTTCTGCGTCGATCTCGTCGATCTTAGGGAGTGGATGCATAAGTACTACCTTTTCATTCATTTTTATCAGATCAGGAGTGATGCGATAGGTTCCTGCAACTTTGTTATACTCTGCGGGATCTGGGAACCGCTCTCTTTGTATTCTCGTCAGGTAAAGCACGTTTACTTCCTCGATGACATCCCGGATGTCAACCGATTCAAAGATATCGGCTCCCGCTTCTTTCAAGTCCATCTTTATCTCTGCGGGCATCCGTAAAGCCTCAGGAGATACAAAAAAGAGCTTTGCGCCGTAGAGTGATAAGGCATACGCCAGCGAATGGACTGTTCTCCCGTATTTCAGATCACCGATCAACGCAATCTTGAGCCGGTCAAGTAAGTGCTCCTTTTTAATGGTGTATAAATCGAGCAGCGTTTGCGTGGGATGCTGTCCCGCGCCGTCGCCTGCATTGATTATCGGAACCGAAGCGAATGACGTAGCCATTCGTGATGCACCTTCTTTTGGATGCCGCAGTGCGATTATGTCGCAATATGTGGATACGACTCGCAGGGTGTCAACGAGGTTTTCACCTTTCGCCGCGGAACTCATCTCGGGTGATGATAAGTTTATAACCTCGCCACCCAAGCGCTTCATCGCCACTTCAAACGATAGCCGTGTCCGAGTGCTCGGCTCGTAGAAGAGATTAGCAAGAATTTTCCCTGCTAATAACTCGCTTTTCTTCCCTGCCCCTTCTCCAAATCCCTGCGCGTATACCTCTAACTTCTCTGCCCTGCGTAATATGTAATCGATCTCTTCCTTCGTGAAATCACGTGTTGAAATGATGTGTCTTTTCGTGAACATCGCTCTATGAGGAGGTAATACCCATTCCCTATAAGTAACTATTCTATACTAAAACGTAAAAAATAAAAAATGAAAAAAGAGGATGAAAACCAAGAGAGATATCTCTTAGATTTGATAATTCGCGTTTCTCCCCTTTAAGCCTTTGTTTTCATCGTTATTTCCATCGACGAGACGTTTGCCTTATCTCCACCTTCTCCTACTAGCTGCTCTGTGCCTATTTTTATGTCCTTCACTTCCACGCCCGGCATGAACTTATTCTTCACGACCTCTGCAGTATCCACGGCCCTTGAGATAGCTCTCCCCCTTGCCTTTATCAGTACCTCATCAAAGCCGTTGTTAAACTGCGTCACTACTGCCAGGACATAACTCATCACAGACTTATTTCCGACATATATCACGTTGTCTTCTCCAGGCATTTTTGCATCACCACTTTGTATGTATGACCCAGGGTATATTTAAATATATCCTATTCACCACGTGACCTCGAGAATTTTGCCTAGTACTTCTCGATCAGATGCGGGTCTCTAATGGGAGCACATATATTTCTAAGCCTAATTCTCTTTATAACACGATGAAAGCCTTGGTGTTTGAACCGTTTTCCGGTGCCTCGGGGGACATGATTATTGGCAGTCTGCTGGATCTGGGTGTGAAGGAGTCGAAGATAGCGGATGCGATTTCTGTGTTTGGCTTAGAGCTGTCAGTAAAGGAGGTGGAAAAGCGAGGAATACGGGCGAAATCGGTCGCGTTCGTACGTACGCGGAAGCATCATGGTGAAAGCAGCCTGCACTCATACGCGGATGTCGTGAGCGCGATAGAGCAGAGTGGCTTGAGCGTGGCGATAATCCAAAACGCAATGGATGTATTTGAAAAGCTAGCGATGGCAGAGGCAACCGTGCATGGGGTACCAAAGGAAAGTGTAACGTTTCACGAAATTGGTGCTTTAGATACCATTGGGGACCTCGTCGGGAGCGCCGTTGCCGTTCTGGATCTCCATCCAGACATTATTATGAGCACCCCGATTTCAGTAGGTAGTGGCTTGGTAACGACCGAGCACGGGTTTTTGCCGGTTCCCGCCCCCGCGACGGTTGAAATATTGAAAGATACCTCTTTGGTATATCACGGCGGGCCGTTTGCCGGTGTATCTGAACTGCTTACACCGACGGGAGCAGCGCTCTTCACTCATTTCGTGCAACGCTCAGAACCCTGGTTCCCGCAGATGCGTGTCCAAAAAATCGGATATGGTGCAGGTTCGCGTGACTTGCAGATGCCGAACGTCTTGAGGGCGTGCTTAGGTGAGGTCGGTGAGTTGTTACGGGATGATATTGAGGTTCTGGAGACCAATGTTGACGATGTTACGGGTGAGGTGCTGGGCAATCTCATAGAGGTACTCATGGCGGAGGGCGCGAAGGATGTAGCAGTCGCACCAGTACTCATGAAGAAGGGCAGAATGGGACACCTTATCAAGGTGATTACCGCTCCCCAAGATAGCGCTCGAATTGCGTATAAAATAATGGAAGAAACGGGTTCGTTAGGTGTAAGAGTTATGCAGGTAAAACATCGGTTCGTTGCGGATAGAGAACAGAAGAAGGTAAAGGTGAAACTCAAGGGCGTAGAGAAGGAGGTTAGCGTGAAAATAGGGCGGGATGCACAAGGGAACGTGCTCAACGTGGCTGCGGAATTTGATGAGGTGAAGCGGATTGCGGACGAGCTGAACATGCCTCTGAAAGAAGTGATAAAGATCGTGGAAGGAACCTATTTCTATAAATAAACGTAAGGATTCATAGTGCGAACATCCTCTTTTAAAAGCATGCGGGGGTTGCCAAGAGGACAAAGGCGCAGCGTTGAGGTCGCTGTCCCGTAGGGGTTCGAGGGTTCAAATCCCTCCCTCCGCATCGTACAAAAACGCTTTTCATTGCAAAAGAAAAAGGTTTTAAAGGAGGAGTGCCAAGACATTGATTAATCGAGGGGGAAGAAAGATGAGGCAAATTGAGGATGAAACGGTCTCTAAAGGTGAGGAAGTAAGGACAATGGAGTCTGAGGAGATAGAGAAAGTCTTAGAAAAGTCACGAACAGTCATAAAGGTGATTGGATGTGGAGGAAGCGGGACGAATACGATCCAGAGGATGACCGAGGAAGGTGTTTTTGGTGCTGAACTCTTCGCAATGAACACGGATGCTCAACATTTGTTGTTCTCGAAAGTGGATCGGAAGCTCTTGATAGGAAAGAAGACCACACGTGGACTTGGAGCCGGGAGTATTCCTCGGTTAGGAGAAGAGGCCGCACGGGAGAACGATGCGGACATAAAAGCAATAGTTGAAGATGCGGATATGGTGTTTGTAACGTGCGGATTGGGCGGTGGTACGGGGACAGGATCAGCGCCCGTCGTTGCACAAGCGTCTCAAGAAGCCGGTGCGCTCACCATCGGCGTGGTCACCTTACCGTTTAGTGCTGAAGGCCAGGTGAGAATAGAGAACACTAATTATGGACTTGAGAAGCTGCGTGAGAGTACTGACACGTTGATTGTGATACCAAATGATAAGTTGTTGGATGTTGTGCCTCGCTTGCCCTTAAACGAAGCATTTAAAGTCGCGGATGACGTGCTGATGCGTGCCGTGAAGGGAATAACCGAGCTGATAACCAAGCCTGGTCTTATCAATCTGGACTTTGCTGACGTGCGCACGGTGATGAAAGATGGCGGCATGGCGATGATCGGGTTCGGGGAATCGGACGGCCAGAATAAAGCGATAGAATCGGTACGAAAGGCATTAAGCTCCCCGTTGCTCGAGGTTGAAGTGACGGATGCGAAAGCTGCATTGGTCAACGTTATAGGCGGAGAGGACATGACCGTAGAGGAAGCAGAAGGCGCCCTTCAGGAAGTCTACCGGATGATGAATCCCGAGGCACGAATTATTTGGGGCGTGCAGATCAGTCCGGAGCTGAAGAATATGATACGAACGTTGCTCATCGTCACGGGTGTCAGATCAGAGCAAATTTATGCACGAAAGGATGTCAAGAAGGAGAAATTTGGTATTGAGATTGTGCGGTAGTTCGTGAATTAGGTAATGGCAGAGGATAGCAATGGAAGCAAAGTTCGAGGACGGGACGAAAAAGATAAAGGAGTATATACGGATATTAAAGTTGGCGAAGAGGCCAAAGCGAGAGGAATTTTTTAGGATATCGAAAATCGCTGGTGCTGCTATGGCGATAATCGGCATCATCGGTTTTTCTATCTATCTTTTACTGACCGTATTACCTAAGGGGTTTTGAGCTATGGGTAAGATCTACGCAGTGAAGACAACGGTTAATCAGGAACAGGCAGTTGCCACTATGATTGAAGGCGCGATAAAAGATAAGCCGAAGAATGAACACGGACTAAAGGCGATATTAGTGCCTGATGAGCTCAAGGGGTACGTGCTGATAGAAGCGCTTTATCCCGAGATGGTCGAGCAAATCGTCCAGAGCATCCCGCACGCGCGTGGGCTGGTAAAAGGTGCTATGGGCTTAGAGGAGATCGAGCATTTTTTGACGCCGAAACCCTCGGTAACGGGCATCATAGAAGGGAGTATTATAGAGATAATCTCGGGGCCGTTCAAAGGTGAACGTGCGCGGGTGAAGAAAGTTGACGAGGCGCATGAAGAGATCACTATTGAACTCTTTGAAGCGATGGTTCCGATACCGGTCACGGTGCGGGGCGATAGCGTACGAGTACTGAGCAGAGAGGAAGGCGAGGAGGAGAAATAACTTCTCGATAACGGTAAGGGGAGACGATAGAGGGCTGCTGAGGGGACGGAACAGTGAAGCGTGAAGGGAGGAAAGATTCGAGGCCCGCGATTGTACAGGATTACGAAACGGGCGAGGTACTCATGCTCGCGTACATGGATGATGAGGCGCTGCGGCTTACAAGAGAGACGGGGAAGGCGCACTACTGGAGCAGGAGCCGCGATACGTTATGGAGGAAGGGTGAACGTTCAGGTCATGAGCAGCTGGTGAAGGATATTTTAATCGATTGTGATGAGGATACGCTCCTGCTGAAGGTGAAACAGATCGGGGGTGCCTGTCATACCGGATACCGGTCGTGTTTTTACCGCACGATAGACGGAGTCATCGTAGGCACGAAGGTGTTTGATCCTGAGGAGACGTACGGAAAGAAAGAATAAGCTTTTGTCAACCTCTGAAAGCTAGGATATGGGTTCAGACAGGATTATTTCTCTACGTATTCAACGGATACTATCGCCTCGAATGGTATAAATCCATTCTCACCGAGCTGATGTAATTTCCCTATCTTCTGGGTGATTACTATCCGGTTCTTTTTATCAATGATGCAATCCTCGTAGGTTTCTGTTTCTCCCGTCACTAATCTTATTTTTGCGGTTACCATTTCAATCTTCCCTCCGCTTCTGTCATTCATACATGGTGTGAAATCCCTTAAACTTTTCGGTTCACTATCCAGAAAGCGAGCAGTCAAATTATTTCTCAAAAGCACATTTATCATCAACTAGTACTCAATCGATGCATAGAGGCTCGGAGTAAAAATACCCCAAAAAAGAGAGCAAGAGAATACCGGTACAAAGGTAGGAGTAGAGGGAAGATAAAATAAGGATGAAGAAGAGAATCGAGGCATTCATATCGCAGTGTGCGAATGCAGAATTATACTTGGAGGTGGCGGAGTTAGCCAAGGGGGATCGAACGACGATTCTCGAAGAACTTGAAGGCTACACGATAATCTCCGAAGATGCTCATTCCATACGAGCATACAGAACGGACAAATTCGAGGTACTTAAGGCAGAGCTGAACGAGTTACTGAAGAAAGGATGGGTGTGGGGCGAATAGTAAAGCACAGAGAAAAAGGTCAGATTAATCTCTTTCTTCTTAAAAAACTCCTAACATCTAAAAAGATACTATGCGGATGTTTTTCCTAAATAAAAACTGAGAGTTTTTATGGATTAATTACCTAGAACTTATTGGTAGCAGGATATTGACCGTATGGATGAAACGTCATCGTCTGAAAAGGCCGTGCTGAAAGATAATGGTGGGGGAGGAAAGAATATGGGAGCTCTAAAATTTCATGTCAGAATAGGCAAAGGGGGCAAAATTGAGGTGCCCGAATTGAAGAAGTTAAAGGGAAAGAGAGCAGAAGTAATAATACTCCCGTTAGAGGGAGAGGATGAGATCGAAGACTTGCTCATGGCTTCAGAGAGCGGTTTAGATTTTTGGGACAATCCTGTAGATGATGAGACCTGGAATGAGGCATAACTTCAAGCAAAGGGAGATGGTCTTAATTCCTATTCCCTTCAGCGACTTAAAGTCTAAGAAGAGACGTCCGGTAATCGTAATCTCTAATGATGTTTACAACCAAAAAACGGAAGACATCGTAGTCGTAGCGGTCACTTCTAACCTTGAGAAAAAGGATTATACGCTTCTAATCACTCAGGATGAAATGGACGAAGGTAATTTACCGAGAGATAGCATGATTCGGGTAGATAAAATCTATTCACTGAGTCAGCTGATAGTGGTGAAAAGATTGGGGAAGGTTACGCACGAGACATTTGCGCGCATTGTGGCACAGTTAAACAGACTGGTGGCTTCGGAATGATGAGGTTAAAGCAGTGCAGTAAAAGGAAGTGCACGCAACTATCACCCATCTTCGCAAAAACCTGCTCCGCCGACCAGAAAAAAACGGCAGTCTTATCTGTTTTCTCATAAAATATCTAAAAGCCAATATCCCCTCATCGTTTAGGTTTCTTAGTCAACTCAATCAGCCTTTCCATATATTTTTCATAATCCAAGTCGATTTAATCTTTTAGATCCTTTTTTATCTTTTCCAATTCATTATTTTCAACGGTTTTCCCTCCAAGAGTTCCTCCGCCATCTATGATCTCTAAAATTTTTTCTGCTTTAGCAACTAAATCATCGCTGCCCAAATACAGTTTTGCTCTAACTTCTCGGTAAAAGTCAGATTCCCTTTGACTCAAACCTCCAGCTCTAGGAGACGGATTATACATTTCCAATATTCGCCTATTGAACTTTAACATTGAATACAAATTCTCCAATCTTTTTCTCAATAAATCTACCTCTCTGTCTTTTTGTATTTGTTTCAATGTCCTGAAGGAAACTAAAACTATGAATAGAGTGAAGACCGCTAATATCGCTGTAAAAATTGCAACAATAGTCGTAGCATTTGCGGTTTTTTCAGATGCTTTTGAACTATTTATGGCTGCTTCCGCACTTTCTTTTTCTGCATCTAAAACTTGCGATTGTTTTAAAAGGAGTTCATATTCATAAGGCTCAACAATAGATATTCTCATTCCTGTGTAGGGCTTTAATTCTTCATTCTCAACCTTTTCACGCCATTGCACGATATAACTACCTGTCTCCATGAAGGTTATTCTAAAAATACTACAATTTCCATTCAATTGATCTTCAGTCAGGTCGATCAAATTGAACCGGTCAATGAGCCTATTTGCTTCTATTGTCTCGTTTTTATAGACATAGATTGATTGATTATCGAATGGTCCATTATACGTAAATGAAACATATAAGTATCGATTATTTAAATTTACTTCAACTGGGCTTACGGTGACAGTTACAGGATATTCCCAGCCTGCTACACCTATATTCTTCCCTAATACACCAGAAATATTCGTTTCATAAAAAGCAGGAAATTCAATGTTTAGGTCTAAAAGCTCCTTTTCGGCTGCGACCGGCATCAGTATCAAAAATAATAGGAGAAAAATAAAAACGATACTCTTCAATCTATTTTTCATTTCCCTCCCCTGATAAACAGGGAGTGTTTTATTCTATATAAAATTTGCTCATGGGCATGCTTTGCACTTTTATTCACTTCTGCACTTTTATTCCTATGGTTGCACTTTTATTCTCCAAAAATATTGAATGCATGGGAAACATTAGGTGTTAAACAATATTTTGTAAAATATCCTTTCATCAGATTTAAACTAATAAGGTAGAGATTGGGCAATACCATCTCTTAAATCTTTCATTGAATCAAGGAGTAATTGTTGATTAGCGCGAAGAGCATTAGCCTTATCCATTAAGGATACAATATCCTTTATGCCTCCTTCAGTTTTTGGGATTTTAATAGTTAAATTAGTAAAATCTTTTTGACTTAATCGACTGCGACTCTTTTTTGTTAATCCTGTAGTTTTCGAGTCGATAATTCTAAGATATTGTGGTGATGTAAGGCAATGTACTATATATTTTAATACCTCTTTTGGATTATCTATTCCTTGCCTCGCTACATATGTTGGGAATTCTTTAGAAACATAACAGTTTCCGTGTTCGTCAACTAATATTGCAAATGCACCATTGCGAGCAAATAATCTACTGAATATCAACCATCCTGAGTTAACTTTATAGAGATATTTTGCCTTAATATCTACCCCATTCTTTCTTTCACGGATATAAGCTCCATTCCCCCAAATCTTAACACCAAGGATTTTATAATTTTTTGTGGGTTGTATTTCTTCTCTTTCTTCCACCTCCTCAACTAGATCATTGATGCATACTTTTTCAAAATCTTGTATTAAAATAGCTTCTTTAATTGCTTTATCGAGTTCAGAGTAGTCATCGTTAATTTGATTAAGTAAATTTGAGATGTCATCTTGAAGAGACTTGACATCTGTTATTCCCATATCATAGGCATATCCTCCGTAAAATTCTGGATCTAATCTGTCATCAACATCAGTTATCCAACAATTAGAATGTTTTTCAGATATTTCCCCTCTTAAAAAAGCTTTATAATCTAATAAAATGTCTGGTAATTCATTCCCCGGTATTTGCAGACCATTAGGCGCATAACCTGTATTTTTCGCAATAGCCATAAATATAGGATTTTGTTGCCCATCATCTTGG
>CAYNTR010000056.1:715-1434 GCA_964400255.1 uncultured Halobacteria archaeon | reverse complement strand
TTAAATGTTTCTTCACCTAAACTAATAATGCCATTTATCCAAGTATTTTCTTTTATATAATCTCTTACATATTTTCTTGTTCTATTATTAAGAACGCCTTGGATTACTATTATAGCGACTAATCCATTGGGTTTTATTAAATTAATTGCTCTTTCAATAGCTAATATAACTCTTTCTTGACTTTCCCTCCCCGCTCCTAATTCATATTTCTTTAAAATATTGGGGTCGTTTTCAATTGAACCAAAAGGAGGGTTTGTTAAACAAATATTAAAGGTATTCCCTTCAATATTATCTTTGATATCGACCAACCCGTGATGCATGAATATTCCGGTACTACCATCTCCATGCACCATCATATTCATCTTACAAGCTTGTGAAGTTCGTTCTTTCCAATCGGTTCCAAATAAAGATTTATTAGATAATTCATATTTCCATCGTTTTTTTTCATCTTCAGAAAATTCTTGCAATCTAATTTTTTCACTAATAGTTTCAAAAGCAAAAATTAGAAAACCCCCCGTACCACAAAAAGGATCTACTATTTTATCGCCTATTTTTGGGTCGATAGCATCAACCATGAATTCTACTATATTTCTTGGTGTAAAATATTCACCCAATCCACCAGTGAACGTATCCCCAAGGAAGTATTCAAATGCTTCGCCTTTTACATCAAATGCAGTTAAAGAAAGATCATAATTATGGAATAGCCCTACAATTTTTCT
>CAYNTR010000056.1:0-705 GCA_964400255.1 uncultured Halobacteria archaeon | reverse complement strand
TCTTATTGTTCTATCTTGGAGATTTATTTTTGCTTCCTTATCAAACAAACTAGAATATTTTTCATCATTTTTAGTTTCTTCAAATATTTGGTTGACAACATTTACACCCAAAGCATCGAGAGTTTTATCAAAAATAGTTAATTTAAATCTTTCGCTACCTTCTTTCTTTTCTTCGTATAACTTACAAAATAGAACTTTTGACATTTCATCAAAAGCTACTGTTGGGTCATAACCTTCATTATTTCTAATTTCATTATGACAAGCCTTTAATATATTTTTAAAAGTCTTAACATCATCGATAATAAACAATTCGTGTTTTGCCTCAATTCTTAAAGCTTCTTGTATCTCTTTACTAATAATAAAATCAATAATATCTACTTGTAAATCTTTTCTGTGGGGTAATTGTGAGATACGATTTTTATTAAGTGTTTGATAAACTTGAAGTTGTAATCCGTTTGTTACTAATACAATAGGTACAATTTTTGGAAGTAAGCGAGCATAAGAAATTGCCTGTTCTTTGACTGACCGATTTAAAATCTCATCTGGGGCTTTTGTCTCACATAATATAATTGGTGCTATTTTCTGTGGTGATGTATAAACTACCACATCAGCAAAAATATTCTTTCTTTTTCTTCCTTCATGTATTTCAATTGATTTATTAAATTCACAACAGTTTTCATTGTATCCATTATTTTTAAGCAACGG
>CAYNTR010000055.1:0-14563 GCA_964400255.1 uncultured Halobacteria archaeon | reverse complement strand
ACAGGGTAGCCTTGCCTTCCCAGACGTCTGCCTCACCGGTGTTGGTAATCGTTGCAGTTACCGTGAATTCACTATCTAAAGCCTGTTTACTGCCATCGGCAGGCACATCAATCGCCACTTCGAGATGAGCTGCAGGATACTGGTAAACATACGCGTGGCTATGATTATTTCCTGTTTTACCAGCCGTATCCGTCCAGGACGCATAGACAGTGATTTCCGTAGCAGCACATGGATTAAGGCCAACACTCTCATCACAGTGATATACCCAGTTCACTATCTGAGATTCGCCGCCCGCGAGAGTAATGGGCGCTGCTGGATCAGGTCCGCTCACTTTACTAGCACCGTCCACATCCACATAAGGAGTGATATCCGCATCGAGGCAATCCTTCAGGTTTTTGAGCAGCGCTGTTACCATAAATTCCGTAGAGGTTGCAATAAACGTACAGTTACCTGGCGACAGGATATCCACTGAAACATCTGCCGGCAGCTTCTGATGCACGTTTACCTCGTCCGAGTATATCGTATGTGAGGGTGTTGTTGACGTTACCTCGACATAAATCCAAACCTCGCCTTGGCCTGTGCAGTTCATCTGCCATGTGGGCGCGTGGGTCCACTGACCTGGATCGAGTGCTTCTATATAAACCGTTTCCTCCTGACCTGCCGCAAGCTCGACGTTGTCGGTCGTGTAATTGTAATGGATAGTAGCGTAGATATCCCTAAGCGTTACACTGCTATCAGCGTTACTCAGGTTTACCTTGACTGTCCACTGCCGGCCAACGAGGAAATCGTTGCAAGTTTCAGGCTCTATGATTTCTACCGTAAATGGTATCTGATCAAGTGTCGCAGGGCACGGTGGTACGTGTTTATTGCTACTGAGAACTTCCACTCCTGTGTTCTCATCTATCCCTGTGAGCAAAGCCATAGGAACAGAAACGCCAACCTCCCCTTCTGCATCGCAATGGAAATACCAGATTGCTTTTGCTGATTCGTTACCCTCAAGGGTGCCTAAGGACTGGGTCAGAGTCTGTCCTGGAAGAAGCGTTGCCGGACCGGTTACAACTATCCCTACTGACACATTCTCCGCGGCTGCCTCTCCCCAGTTAATTACCGGAATTACTACACTGAAATTCTGACAGACTGTGACGGCGCTTACTGGCGTTGTCATAAACATGTCCAATTCGGGGTCATCTACGTCTACTACTCCGCGGTAGAACGTATACCCAATATGACCTCCCGCAGCAAGATCCGCCTTCCATTCCTGTATTATATCAACAGAATCCGAATCGTTGGTAGCGCCTGTATTGTTCCTTGCAGAGACAGTGATATCACTATCTGAGCCGTTGATGCATTCCATACTCCAGGTGAGGTTCGCCCAACAGCAGGAACAGAATGGTTCCTCGAGGAGCACATAATACAGCCCATCTCCCAGCTTGTTCATGGTCAGATTTAAATTAGTCCACGACATGCCCGGGCTTGTTTCTATACTAACTGTAGTACTTGTAAGATTGGCTCCAAGTCCACTGAAATCTAAAGTAACGTTGATATCATCCACGCTCAGTGCGGTATCCACACAGTTCTTTATCCTTGCAACTACTTTAAAGTCCTGGCACGTAGAGTACGTGCTGGGATCTGCGGGTTCGAGAATCTCCACGATGAGGTCTTTCTGATAAATAGTGAGTGCGGCAGTGTCCTGTATCGGGCCGCTTACATTGTAGCCTGAGGCTATAACCTCCAGGGCAACCGTACCGGTACCGTTGCACGTTAGGTTCCAGGTAACCGTCTCTGAAGCCCCACCGGCAAGTCCGCCACCGTCAATAACACGTGTGAAGGCCGGTGACCCGGTAGGCTTTTGTCCATTAATAAGAATATAATTAAGCCCTTCGGTCACATTTACCTTCACCTCAACCTGTCCATTGGTAGTTTCATCACCGGTATTCGTAACGGTAGCACTCAACGGGAAGAGATTGCCGCATTTAGTGCAAATTTTGCTCGCATTATCTGGCTCAATGATGGTAACTGAGAGATTTGCCGGCATTTTCTGGTGCACCCTAACAGTATCACTAGCTATTTGTCCTAGAGTTAAGCCAGTAGCGGTTGCACCCACAGTAACATTTACATAGCCCGGTTCTTCACAGTGCAGCGTCCAGCCAACCTCCTGCTTATCGCCAGCTTCCATCGTGCCAAGCGTCCAGTTAGTACAATTCCGCAACGTGACACCAGTTGACGGAACCCACGTTATGTTAGCAGTAACATTATTAAGCGTAGAGCTCCCGTTATTGGTAATATTTGCTTTGATGGCAAACACATCACACACGGCTATCAGCTCATCCGGCTCCGGTGCCTGGAAGATTTCTATCTCCAATACTGGCGTCACTGGCTCATCTATCTGTTCCACAGTTACAGTATCAGAACTGTAATTGTAAAGACTGGGGGTTGTCGATGTTGCACTTACGGTGATGTTAGCAGGACCGGACCCATTGCAGTGTACCTCCCACCATACATCCACGACGTAAAGCTTACTAAGCGT
Source organism: uncultured Halobacteria archaeon (assembly GCA_964400255.1). Taxonomy (GTDB): domain Archaea; phylum Halobacteriota; class Syntropharchaeia; order Alkanophagales; family Methanospirareceae; genus JACGMN01. The sequence goes on along the minus strand of CAYNTR010000055.1, from coordinate 12,036 downwards.
AGACGGATCCAAGCTCCTGGAATCGAACGCGTCCCCAGAGCCTACTGGTAGCAGCTCGGCAGTACCACCTTCTATAGTTATATTAACCAGAACATTCTCGAAATTTAGCGTTTCATTCATGTTCGCGATGACTGCATTAACGTAGAAATTACTACAATTTTGGTACACTGTTCCATTCGCAGGATACACGATATCTACTACCAATCCGCCTGGTATACCTTTGTAACCCACGGGGCAATCATCCTGACTGTGTATCGGTAACACGGTGAGTATCGACGCAATCATTATAATCGCTAATGTTATTCCTATTATGCCTTTTCTTTGTTTCATCTTTTCTTCTTTTCACCTCCTAAAATCTTTAATTGCAAGAAAGGGTAAATAAAGCTTTCCATTCTTACCCTCTCTTATCCACCTTTACTTACAGCTCCCCCCCACTTCCGCTTTCCCGTGAGTGAGAAGGGATTGTACATCTTTTCTATCTGTTCCTTTATAAAGCTTCCTATTTTCCCGTGCATACTGGTGGCTTGAGAGGCCCTCCGCTGACCTGAAAACCATCTATTTCGGGCATGCATGGTCGATCCCTACTAACTAAGAAGACCAATCGCGCTACCCCGATGTTGTTCTTCCGCTATTTTTTCAATGAATGGGAGGCTGTAGAATCTGAAGGAAGGATAAAGAAGATTTAACGTTCAGGATTAGATAACTACGTTAGTATTGGAGTAAGGCTTTATTTATTATGCTAACCATAACGGGAAAAGTGCTTCGTATTTTACCAGTTAAAGACGTTGAGATTGAGGGGGCAATAGGCAGAGTTATTGACCTCATCGTCGCGGATGAATTTGATTACAAACGGGTATCCCTGTGGGATGCTCACGCTGAACTCGTGAGGTACGGCGAGATAAAAACGGGCGATGTGGTACGCATAGAGAACGCATATGTCTCTGAACCCAAAGAGGGGCGTGATAAGCGAGTCAATGCCGGGAAGTATTCGCGCGTAACAAAAGTTGCGGCGGATATCGTGCCGTTAAGTCATGCAAACGCGGTGAAGCTCACCGCCTTAGCGGTTGCACGACCTGAACAAGGAACCGTATGCGTAGCGGGCATCGACGACCACGGCGAGTGGATACGACCGCAAGGCGTTTTTGAGGCAGATATGGATACCGAAGAGAAGCGGCGGTTCAAACCGCTGTGCGTCTCGAACCTGTACCTCGACGCGTGGCGCGGCAGACGGCCACGGAAAGAGGACCGCTTCTTTGTCTACAGCACCGGCATCGAAAAGGAACTGGGCGAACGGGAGCAAAAAGCGTTGTTAGAACGGCACGTTGACCCTTCCGTCGACGCTGTTTTTAAAGGCGGAAGAAGTTTGGGTTTGATAAAGCCACGCATTCTGCAAGTGTACGAAGAGAAGGCGCACAAGAAAAAAGAAGGTAAGGGCTATGAGCAGTACATTCGCTTTAACTTCAAAGACGCCTCCGGCAGGACATACCGGAGATGGTCATGCAGATGCGACACCTTTTACAACGCCTGGAATGCGATGAAAACAAAGCATCGGTGGACCTATAGCTGGCGAATGCTCCGCTATCTGCGGAAGAACGAGACGTATCTTGCCATCGGCCTTACGCATACCGATTATGGGATAACCGGGCTGGAATATGGAGCGTTTCCGCTGATCGTTGGTGTGCACGTTATTCAGAAATAGAGATAATCGTACCACCCCTGAGTACCGTATGTGTGCACAATCACCTAGACCCAGCCTCGCAATCGCATGGCTTCGACCACGCGATCAACCGCGACCACATAGGCTGCCTGGCGCATGTTTATATCATGTAATTTGGAGGCGCCGAGTACCGAGCGATACGCCGCCGTCATTTTGGTGTCCAACCGCCCATAAACTTCTTCGAGGCCCCAGCAGTACATCGAGATGTTCTGCACCATCTCGAAATAGGAGACCGTTACGCCGCCTGCATTGCAGAGGAAGTCGGGTATCACGTGTACGCCATTGGTATGCAGAATTGCATCTGCCTCGGGTGTCGTTGGGCCATTGGCCAGCTCAGCGAGTAGCTTTGCCTTTATGTTTGGTGCATTTTTTCGAGTGACAACATTCTCTAAAGCTGCCAGGACGAGTATATCCACGTCGAGTTCGAGCAATTCCTCATTCGAGATTGACTGATGATTCGGAGTATCGACCACCGAGGAGGTTTTCGCTTTGTGCACATACACCTTCTCTAAATCAATGCCATCCTGTCTGAAGACGCCGCCCTTCGAGTCACTAATTGCGACGACCTTGGAGCCAAAACTCTCTTCACAGAGAAATGCTGCGTTGCAGCCTGCGTTCCCGAAGCCCTGCACCGCGACCGTGGCATCTTTCAAATCCAACCCGATCTCTTGTGCCGCGTCTCGAACAGTGTACATGCCGCCCCGGGCGGTTGCGTCCTCGCGGCCGCACGAGCCCCCGATGCAGACCGGCTTACCCGTGATACAGCCGAACGCGTTCTTACCCGCTCGTTTTGAGTACTCATCCATCATCCATGCCATGATCTGAGGCGTGGTATACACATCAGGAGCGGGAATATCTCTGTCCGGCCCAATGAACTGCCATATCTGGTTGATGTACGCGCGGCTTAACCGTTCCAATTCACCTTCCGAGAGCTCTTTCGGATTGCAGATGACCCCCCCTTTACCCCCACCCAGGGGCAAATCGAGAAGCGCGCACTTCCAGGTCATCCACGCGGCGAGCGCTCGTACCGTGTCAATCGTTTCCAGCGGATGGAATCGAATCCCACCCTTTGTCGGTCCTCTGGCATCATTGTATTGGACTCTGAAGCCTTGAAATACACGGGTCGTGCCGTCATCCATGCGAACGGGAATGGATACGTGGAGTTCACGCATGGGATGCCGAAGGATCTCGTGGACATCAGGATCCAACATGAGGATCTTCGCGCAATCATCTAACTGCCTTTGTGCTATCTCAAATGGGTTCTCTTCAGTCATTTCTCCTACCCTCCTTTGATCTTCTCACATAAATAGTTATAAACACGAGTGTTTCAGGTCTACGGTGAGCACGCTCATCAGACACCGCATGAAACGCATCCACCACGTGTGCATTGGCCCGGACTTCTTCGGATGCGCCAGTCGCAATAACCTTTCCCGTATTCAGAGCGTAGACGGAACTCTTGCCATTGCTCTGTAATAGTGCGACGAAGACGCGGGTGACCTACCCTAACCATTTTGGAAAGTCAAAGGGGTTATTTTAGGTTCACCATTTTCCTTTAGTTTTACGTGATAAACTATGGTGAGCAAGGTATTTTTCGTACTCGCGAATACGGACGCTCCCCTTCTCGATAAACTCGAGACGCTCCTGGAAAAGGCCGATGTGAGGAATTTGACCGGAATCGTTGCGCTGAAAATGCACATGGGCGAGCTGAACAACAAGACGTTCGTCAACCCGTTTTACATAAAGAAACTCGTGGACACGGTGATGGAGTACGGCGGGGACCCGTTCGTCACGGATACCACAACGATCTATAAGGAAGAGCGGTATACTGCACTGGATTATTACCGAACTGCAGCTGCTCATGGGTTCCTCCCTTCCTATCTCGGCTGCCCGGTGATTATCGCCGATGGGTTGAAAGACGACGGAGTGCCCGTGAACGAGCACGTGGAAATCGCGAAGAGCATCTATGAGAGTGATGCGATGCTCGTCGTTTCGCACGCCACCGGCCATTGCGCTTCCTCGCTCGGTGGTGCGATAAAAAATGTTGCTATGGGCTGCGTGACGAAAAAAACGAAGATATATCAGCATGAAGTGACGAGACCGGTACGGCGCCCCGAGTTATGCACGGAATGCAACCGATGTCGAGAGGTATGCAAACAGAACGCGATCGGCGAAGACCGTGCACTCATCCTTGAAAATTGTGCTGGGTGCGGTTCGTGTATACTTGAATGCGAGACGGGTACGTTAAAATCGCCCCACGGAATGATTGAGAACTTACAATTGAGACTCGCAGAAGTCGCTCATGCCGTTATTACAAATCTGCCGTATTCCAAGCTCCTCTTTCTCAATTTCCTCATTGATATAACGCCCTTTTGCGATTGCGCGGAATTCGAGCCTGAGTACATGAGCACGGACATAGGCGTCTTGGCCTCTACTGATATCGTTGCCATAGACCTGGCCACCATCGATAAAATAGGAAAGCACGTCTTCGCAGGAGACCCGCTGGTCCAGGTGCGTGAGGCGCATAGATTAGGGTTGGGTGAGTTGAGCTATGAGCTCATCACGGTGTGAGCCTACTCCACCTTGACTGTGTCCTTCTTCTCCTCTTGCGCTTCGAGTTCTTCTTTATATTTATCCAATAACGCGATTTCCTTCTCGATAACCTTCGTTATGGTTTTCAGCGTGTTTATGCGCATATCAATAAGATGAGAAGCGAGCTTCGAGGGTTTCGGAACATAACTCTCAAGCGATGCAACGACGTCGCCTGCTATGTCCGCAGCAACCTTTAGTGGTATGGCCGTTGTCCCGGCAAGGATCTTCACCGCCTTGACAAAATCTTCTTCCTCCCATGTCATTTTTTTCCGTTCTTCCATCGCTCATCAATGAAGTAAATGTGTAGCGACCCATTTAAAAGTTTCGCCTTATCCAGCCGCATCAGGTGCGCGAGCGCGGGAAGCGGAATGAAGTTCCGCACTTCACCGATATCCGTTGCAATGACCACTGAGAGGTCTTCACCCATGCGTTCAACCTCGCATACCTCCTTGTACGGGCTTGCAGAAGGGAGCGGAACGATCACTTCCAAGCCTTGCTCTACCTCCTGGACTCTAATAGCCTTTCCCTCGAAATAGACCTGTGCAGGATCTTCACCGTCGAACAACTCCTCGCCAACCGTGGCCAGGAGCTTCAAGCCTTTCACTTCCGATTGAAAGAGCCTGAGCTTCTTTATAGGCAGTGGATGGAATGCTGCTTCCGCTTCTGCCAGATATCGGTCCTGCGCATTCTTCCACTCCGTAAAATAGGGATCCTCTACCCCGTCAGGGATTATCTTGTTCACGACCGCAAGATCAACGTTTATATCATAGAGGTTTGAAAGCAGATACGTTCTCTTTAAGTTCTGGATGCTGAACGCCTCGGGATTAGCGATCAACCGTAAACTGGTGACTTTTCGATCCGCGATGATAGTTTTAAGCCTTCGGAGGATCTCCAAGAGCTTGATGTCCTGGTTTATTACGTCTTTGCCCGGTGTGGGAATGCCAACGATCGGCTCGACTATTTTAGCGATATTCGCAAACGGTGCCACCAATTTAATGACTTTCGTCGCCGTAGAGCCGAGGAGCGTCGGAAGGTAAATGTTCTTCAGTGCATCACCCGATGGCACGGTATCAAGCACGAGCACATCGTAGTTGTTCGATTCCACAAAGTCCACCACCTTTAACAGCGACACAAACTCAGTCATGTTCGGTAACGCCGCTATCTCGTACGCAAGCACTTCATCAACCCCTTTCGACTTGAAGAGCGCAACAACGTACTCCTGTATAACCCCATAGGCTTCCCGAGCTTCCCGTATAGGATCTATTTGAACAGCCCAGAGCTTTTCCAGGATCTTCGTAGGTTTATGGTGTACCGCGGTTTCAAGCGCATCAGAAAGGGTATGCGCCGGGTCTGAGGAAATAACGAGTGTCTCATAACCCTGCTCAGCGAGTTTTAAGGCCGTTGCACTTGAGATGACCGACTTCCCTGCACCGCCTTTACCGGTGTAAAAGATGACTCGCATTTTTCTTTCTCTTCTCACGCATTTGCTTGCTGTACTTTAAAGATTGGATGTTCTCGCTCTTCCAATTCCGCCTGTCACTCTTTGATAAATAATATATGAAGTGTATCATGTAAAAGTTTAGCTTTATCCAGCCGCATCGTGTGTGCGTTCTTTGGCAGTGGGTGGGATGAAGTTTCTCACTTCCCCCACCTCCGTTGACATCACCACCGATAGATCTTCACCCACTCGTTCCACCTCGCATACCTCCTTACACGTGCCTGCAGACGGGAGAGGCACAACGACTTCTAACCCGTGCTCTGTTTCACGCACTTTTACGGACTCACCCACGAAATAAACTTGAGCGGGGTCTTCATCACCGAACAATTCCTCGCCGACCGCTGAGAGAAACTTCACCCCTTGACAGTCAGGTCGAAAGAGCCTGAGCCGTTTGAACGGGAGCGGCTGAAATGCAGCTTCTGCCTCGGCTAGCTATATAGGTTCCCTGCAGCTCCCTCCATTCCTTACCATACATATCCCCCACGCCTTCAGGAATCACCTTATTCAGTATCATGAGGTCAAACCGTTGAGCCCGTAGAGTTTCGCAAGGAGATACGTCCTGGTCAAGTTCTGTATGCTGTATTTGTCGGGCGTTGCAAGTAAGCGTAAACTGGTGACGGTTCGGTCAGGTAGTAGAGATTTCAGCTTTCTGAACAGTTCCGGGAGCTTGATGTCTTCGCTGATAACGTCCGTGCTCGATGTGGGGGATGCCAACGATCGGCTCAGCTACTTTGGCCACAGAGGGAAACGGTTCGACCAATTTGATGAGTTTTGACGCATTTGAGCCGATGAGCGTCGGCAGATACAGGTTTTTGAGCGCTTCTCCCGATGGCATGGTATCGAGCACGAGCACATCGTATTCGTTCGATTCCGCAAACTCAACCACTTTTAACAGTGAAATAACTTCAGTGGTGACCGGTAATGCGGCAAGCGCGTGTACAAGCACCTCATCTAACCCCTCAGCTCTGAAGAGCGAAAGTAGGTAGTCCTGTATAACCTTATATCGTCCTCGAAACTCGGTTAGCGGATCGACCTGAAGCGCCCACAATCTCTCCGCGATTTTTGTGGGCGTAGCGTGCACCTCGGTCTCCATCACATCGGCAATGATATGAGCGGGATCCGAAGATATGAGCAGTGTCTTGTACCCCCAACTCGGAGAGTTTTAAGAGTATTTTGATTTACTTTTCAAATCCTCCTTTTATTTATATACTTTATGGGTATTTTCTCCTTTTTCGAGGGTTTTTCAAAATCCTCTTAAGGCCGTTGCACTTGAGATGATCGATTTCCCGGTTCCGCCTTTACCGGTGTAGAAGATAACCCTCATTTTTCGCTTCTCAACGTGAAGTACAATTTGAGAATTTGAGAGAACATCGCCGTGCTATCACTGAAAGTGTTCACTTTTGTGCCCGCACCGCCCTTATCCTCCCACATCACGGGTAGTTCTTTAACCCGATATCCCTCCTTCTGTGCTCGCACCAGGAGCTCGGTATCCCAGAACCAGTGCTCATCTGCTATGTGATCAAGGATACGCATCAAGGCATCCTTTCTGAATGATTTGAACCCGCACTGGTGGTCTCGTAGCGTGGACCGCAAAATCATTCGAACAAGAAGATTAAAAACCGTGCTCATCGTTTTGCGTTTAAACGATCGCTTTACAGCGCTCTCTTTCAGCATTCTCGATCCCGTGGCGAAATCGTAGTCTTCTTCCTTTATCGCGTTGATCAACGGTTTGATATAGCCCAGATCAGTGGAGAGGTCAACATCCATATACGCTAAAATATCACCGCGAGCGGCTTTAAACGCATGATTGAGCGCTTTTCCTCGGCCCAATCTCGAATCGCTGTGGATGTGCCTGACGAACGGATCTTCAGATGCGATTCGACTCGCCAGTTCTGCCGTCCCGTCTGTGCTTCCGTCCTCTGCAATGAGTATCTCAAACGAGGAAGATAACTCAGCTAACGCTCGCTTCGTCTGCTTCACCGCATTCTCTATCTTACTCGCCTCGTTGTGCGCCGGGAGCACAAGGGAGATCTCTATGTTTCCTGCTTCTTGCATCTTCGATTCACCACGTTCAAATACCAAAAAAGGGTAATCGGACGAACCAATCACCGTGGACGTGTTCTCGATTTTGCTCTCTTTTACTTATTAGGTGTAAGTGTCTATTGATAATGATAAATTAATGAAACGGAGATTAAAGGGTTTGCGGCTCATCGTGGTGAGTCCCTTGTTTTTTATCCCTTCGAATTTGCGGGGGATACCATGCCGTGCCAATACAAGCCTTTATCCATATGATAGACTAACCGACCAATTCATGAATGGAAAACAAAGGGTAAATTTTATTTGAGCCTGAACTTTTAAAACACGAGTGATGACCATGATAGAGGATTGGAACATAGTGGTCATAAGTGAGCGGGATACAGAGAAGGAGTTACTCGAGGCGTTAGAGGAGGACGGCGAGTTTGAACGTTCTGGATTCAGGGATGTCGTGATAGGAAACGTGGAGGACATCGTGGAATTCTTAGAGGATGCAGAGCGAGGAAAATACCCCTACGTAAGCCGAGTAATCCCCATTGATGAGGTGTTCTATGTATCGCCAGAGAATTTAATAGATGTACTGAAGAGGCGCGTGGAGCGATACATCGATGAAATCGAGCCCGGTGAGACGTTTGGATTTCGAGTCGAGCGACGGGGGATGAAAGAAGATATTTCGAGCCAGAAGGTGGAACGCGAAGTTGGCGGCTATTTTTACGATCTGATCGAGAAGATCCACGGAAGAAAGCCAAAGGTGAACCTAAAGAAGCCGGATAAACTGATAGCAATAGAGCTATTAGGGAACAGGTGCGGGATTGGTTTTATCACGCTAGAGATGCGAGAGAAGTACAGCGTAATCCAAGTAAAGTGAGGCTTACAGGTTTTACTGCTGGCATTCCTTCTTTTTAGTCATTTGAAGAATGAGCGATGGGAAAAAGAAGGGTAATGACTATTGCGGGCTCCGATAGCAGCGGTGGCGCGGGGATCCAGGCGGACATAAAAACGTTTGCCGCGTTGGGTGTGTATGGCACGTCAGTCCTTACCGCTCTTACCGCACAGAATTCGTATGGCGTTCACGAGGTGCACGAAGTACCCGCAAAGTTCGTAGAGGCACAAATTACCGCTATTATGGACGACGAGGGGCTCGCCGTGGATTATGCAAAGACCGGCATGTTGTATTCCCCCGCAATAATAGAAACTGTCGCAAAGGCGCTCAAACGCTACAACATCCCGTTTGTGTTAGATCCCGTGATGAAAGCGGGCTCCGGCGGTGCGTTAATCGAGGAAGAAGCTTTGAAAGCACTCATCGAGCAGCTTGTGCCGCTCTGCACGGTGATCACGCCCAATGTTCCTGAAGCACGCGTTATTTCCGGTATCGACATACGAACCAAGGACGATGCAAAAGCGGCTGCCCTTAAAATACGAAAACTGGGTGCTCCAGCGGTCATTATAAAAGGCGGGCATCTCGAGCAGGAACTCGCAGCCGGAAGAGCAACCGATGTGCTCTACGATGGTGTTTTTTCGGAACTGAGCACCCCTATCATAAAAACCGAGCGGATCGTGCACGGCGGTGGCTGTTCCTTTTCCGCAGCGTTGGCTGCTGAACTGGCGAAAGGCAAACCATTACAGAAGGCCGCCGCATCGGCCAAAGGGTTTGTGCACGATGCCATCGCTGCTGGTGAAGTAGTCTCATCGATGATCGTGGTAAACCAAGTGCAGGGATTGCAAAAGGACGCTGACCGGTATTGGACACTGCAAAACGTAACACACGCGGTCAGAATGCTGAAAACGATTGACGGCCTTAAACAGATTATACCAGAGGTGGGGACAAACATCGGTATGGCGATCGCAGGAGCAGAAAACGAAAACGACGTTGCAGCGGTGAACGGCCGCATCGTTCGCACGAAAGAGGGTATCACCGCCGGATGTGTAGAGTTCGGCGTGAGCAGTCATGTCGCACGGCTGATTCTAGCAATGATGGAGCTGGATACCGAGCGCCGCAGTGCGATGAACGTAAAATACTCACCGGAACTAGTCGAGGCCTGTAAAGCATCAGGCATGAAAGTCGCCTCGTTTGATCGAAACAAAGAACCTCCTGGGGAGAAAACGATGGCGTGGGGAGTACGAGAAGCGAGCCGTGAGTTTCTCCCTGATGTGATCTTTGATCGCGGCGCGGTGGGTAAGGAGCCGATGGTACGAATATTCGGCACGACCGCAGTGGAGGTTGCGGAAACGGTGAAGAACATCGTGAGTACATTGAGGTAGCGAACTTTTTTCTTTGATCAAACTTTCTTTTATAAAGAACGGTTGATGCGAAAGGTAATACGAGACCCGATCCATGGATACATAGAATTAGACGACCTCGCCCGTGCGATCATAGACACCGTAGAGATGCAGCGGCTGCGGAGGATCAGACAACTTGGTTTTGCGTATTTAGTGTACCCGGGCGCGAATCATACGCGATTTGAGCATGCGCTGGGAACGTACCACCTGATGAACGTGTTGCTTGAAAGGCTTGAGGTTGCGAAAGAGGAAGAGCAGGAGCTTCTTGCTGCTTCGCTGATCCACGACATCGGGCATGGGCCCTACTCACACGTGACCGATTCCTTGATGAAGAAGCTCACGGGCAAAGGCCATGAAGACCTTGAAGACATCCTTTTTCCGCATGAGCATGACCGTGAGCGAGCACGGACACAGAAACCTGAAACCTCGGCACCGACGATTGCAGAGGTCGTCGAAGACTATCGGTTGGATAAGATAGAGGTCATGGGGTATATAAAAGGTGAGAAGGCTGATTTCTGGACGAAGCGTGATTTTTCAAAGATATTAAACGGCGAGATCGATATCGACAAGATGGATTATTTAGTCCGCGATTCCTATTATACCGGCGTGGCTTACGGCGTTGTTGACAATATTCGGCTTATACAGGGCCTCGATTTCTTCAACGAAGAACTCGTGCTAACGGAAAAAGGGATACTTCCTGCCGAATATCTGCTCTTCTCACGATTCCTCATGCATCCGACGGTATATAATCATCACACCAGTCGGATCGCGCAGTTGATGTTCTTGAAAGCTCTTGAAGCGTTCATTGTATCGAGATCAGAATCGGGATCTGAGGACTATGCCACCTTATTACGAACAATGGACGATGCTGAGATAGCCATTACGCTCAGAAACGCCGAGGGCTATCCCAAGGAAATGATGACGAGAATCAACGAGCGGCGATTGTTCAAACGGGCAATCTATACAAACGTAAACGAGCTGGACGCGGAAGTATCGGAAGAATTAAGCGACGAGATGAGAAGATTAGAAATTGAAGCAGAGATAAGCAAACGAGCAAGCGTTGATAAAAAATATGTCATACTGGATTTTCAGCGGCGCAAAGGTGAGGAGTTAGAAGAAAGTGCGGCGAAGGTTGTCATCGGGAACGAGTTCAAGAGTTTACGGGAAGTCTCATCGCTCGTAGCACTGCTCAGCCGCGTCTTCGAAGAGAATTACAAACTAGGGGTCTATACGCCTGAAAAGCATCGAGCAGCCGTGAAGAAAGCTGCGGAGGAGGTATTGTGGCGTTAAAAAAGTTATGTTCGAATATAAAAATCACAAAGTGTTGCAATACATGAGGATATAGGAATGTATAAAAGTTTCAAAATAATAGATGACTTTGTTAAAGAGATATATGGTTTTAATTTGATTGGAGAACCAATTGATCCTAAAATTTCAAAAATAAAAGAGTTAAGAAAAGCTCATGAAACTATAAAAGATATAACACAAAGCAAAAGGAAACCTTATTCAAATGAATTTGTCAAATACGTTTATCCTCTATTAGAAATTTCATTGCAGTGGCATGAATTAAAGAAGGAAGGGAAAATAACTGAGGATTTTTTAGAAAAATGTAAGCAAAGAGTTGGAACTCCAAACAACTTTAAGGGCACTATATTCGAGATAGATATGGCCTCTAGGTGTCTTTTATCAAATTGGGATATTAAATTTTCAGAAGATTGCACTAAAGAAGGGAGGCAAATAGATTTTGTATTTTATAAATATGATAATCATTGTAAAGTGATTGGTGTAGAATGTACTTCAAAAAGAAATACACGTAATCTCGAAATCCAGAAAATAAACAGAGCTATTAAGGAAACGGCAAAGAAGTTTAAACAGGAATTTATAAATAAATTAGGCTTTAACATAGATGAGAAATTGT
>CAYNTR010000054.1:0-14567 GCA_964400255.1 uncultured Halobacteria archaeon | reverse complement strand
GGAAAATGGATTGTTCATCTTTATAATCCTTTCTTTTTGGCACGATATAGTTAACTATATCCTTTGTTCTTGGAGCTTCAACATCAATATCCAATGAAATTGACGGCCCAATTTTATCCTTCCATCTTATCCTTTCATTTTTCCCTCCAACAAATTCTATTTCTCGTGGTTCCCCCGTAATCAACGCAGTTTTAGATAACTTAGATCCTTGAAGTCCCCCACTACGAGTTGTAGAAGCAGAAAGCGCATCAAGATGTCTGAAATCATCATTGAGATAAGCCCTAATTATGCGGTCCTTTTCGAGTTCAGGGTTAAAGATTTTAAAGCCCTCAGGAATAATCCTCCCCTTTAATGAATCAACTTTTAAAGATACAATATTTTCAGTGCTAAAAATCTTTATAAAATCTTCTTTTTCCCGCTTCAACGAATAATCTTCGAGATAATAAAAAGTAACTCCAATCTTTTCAAATATCCTCTTTAATGCGTCAGTAAATCTCTCTTCAATCGTTGCTATGGTTATCTCCTTAATTTTCCTGCTTTGGAGCAAACACAACCCGCTATCGAATAACAAAATGAAGAAAAAATCCTCAGAATATATATCTTTATGTTCTTCTTCTTTCTTTTGATTATTGTATCTATGCCGGTCAACTTCAACTTCTTGAGCGAAATACCCATAAATTTGACTTTCATTTATTCTTCTGCACTTTACAAATCCAAATCTATTAGGTTCTTCTCCTATTAGAGGAAACTCGAAGATAAGTTTGACAAGGTTTTCTCTCTGGAGAGCATCAAGCGAATCCCAATCGAAACCGACCATATGTTTTAACTTGAAAGGTGTTTCTTCCATTTTCTCATATCCTCATCTCTCTCATTCTTTTATTATCCCTCGCCATCAAACATTCAAATAATCTTTCTTCATTACATCCTTTGTTCCTTTCTACACCTTCCTAACACCCTTCTAAATAATTTCCTTCCACCACCCGTATCTCCTCCTCCGTCAGCCCGTACAACGCATAAACCCGTTTATCAATTTGCTTATCGAGGATTTTAATCTGCCGTTCGTAAAGCTCTTTATCGCGCTCCATCTTTGCAGTATGGTATTTCTTCTGGAGTTCGAGCATTTTACCCAGATATTTTTTTATTTAGCACGCTGTTTATTCCCTGTCTTCTTCCTTTTCAAAAATGCAAATAAATCCGAATTCACCGCATAACGCTGTCTCTTTCAATCGCCACCCCTTCCCCGCATTGCTATTCAAGGTCTCTTCAATTCTGCCTTTATCTAGTCCCTTTTCGACCTGTATCTCGTCTATAGGGAAAAACTCCACTTTGTAGCTATATCTTCTCATTTTTTCTCTCTCTTCCTCTTTAACTTTAGTTTGTAGTAACTCAATGGATGATTGACCTTTTTACACACGTCGTCACCGTCAACACAATTGCCGTACGTGCGCATGGTGTCGCATGACGGTGCGGTATAGCGTGTGCTACTTGTTTCCCCTGAGATATGGACTACCTGATACCGCGTTCGCTCTTCGTCGAAATCCGGCGAGTTCTTGTAGATCTCGATGATTTCATCTATGGTAAGTCCGATGTTCAGCAGAAACGCCGTAACGGCGAACCGTGCAGTGTGGGGTACGTTTACACCGTCTTGTAAATTCCTCAGAATAGCCGAGATACACGGTGGGAAAGAGCTTGGGTCTTTCACACGAATGCTTGAATCTGCTTCGAACCCGCTCTCACCGAACTTCTTCTGTCGTTCTTCCAGTTCCAGTTCTATATCCTTCGTATAGCGCTGTATCGATGCGCATAGAGCTGTGGGAACAGCCAGTGGCAGGTCCTTTCTTATCCGTTCGTATATCGCTTCCTGAATAATGCGGAGAAATTCTCCCTTTCTCAATTTCACCTGACCTTTTTCTAACCCGCGATTCACCAGTTTCCATCGTTTATCCCGAAGGTTAGAGGTGAATCGCAAATACTCAACAAACGGCAGCTGCACCTGCTCTTGTTCATGAGGTAAACGAACAAAATCGATGTCCAATTCGAATTCCTGAGCCATCGCATAAATAATATCTGTATCCGTGCTCGAACCCGTGCTCGTGTCTTCTTTGAGCTTTTCGTACGCCGATTTAGCCTCTGATAGTGCGTATCGGCGAATGAGATGCTTATTACCGATGCACGAGACAAGGATACGGGCAAAGGGGTAGGACAATAATTCCATCTCCGCTTGAACAGCACTCATGATTCTTGGCTTGCTGACCAACCCTTCCCGTATCGCTTCACGTAAACGCTCTTTACCCCGTAATCGTGCACGCTCAAAAGCTGTCGCGTCTGTTAAATCCTCCAGCGTGACTCCTGACTCTTTTACATAACTCGATGCTGCAGATAGAAAAGGATAGAAGCTTAAATGTGCTTCTTCTATTACGCCTTTCTCCATCATCTCATGACGAGTCTGTGGAAGACCCGCCTTCTCTCTATCTCCTATTCAGACTCAATCCGTGGTGCGAGCAAATAGCTGACTTTTCCCTTACCCTCAGCCACGTCAAAATCGACCTGCAAAGGATAATCCTTACCAAGGTTGAGCGTTATATCCTCCGCGTGGCTCATTCCTTTGCTCATCGCCGCAATGTAGTCCAGCGAGTATAACGAATGAAGCGTTCCTGGTGTCAGATGTTTTAATTGCTCCTTCCTTAATCCTAATCGCAGCTTATCCATCTCCCCTTCTACCTCCATATAGAACTCTTCGCCATCTACACCGAGCACAATATGATCGCCGATCTTCTCCGCGGCACGTATAGTCCTTCGGAATTCTTCCGTTTCGATTATTACCTGCACAGGGAATTCGAGCTCCGGCACCTTTGGCTCTTTTCTTAATGACGAGGGGTCAAGCAAGGAAACGGTATAGGCGAGGCTACCCATCTTGGTGAAGAGTTTTTGTACCTGCTCATCAAGCTTTAAGTTGACCTCTTCTCTTCCTCCTATTCCCAGGATTGCGAGTAACTTAACGAAATCGATCCCCGTTTCAATGGCAGCCGTGGATTCAGCTTCGGCTTCCGACTTCGATCCCCCCTGAAACCGGAAATCATCAAAAGCGTCTCGGTGCAACTCAAACGAAACCATAGCCACATTTGCCGGATCGACCGCTCGAAGCTTAAACCCTTCATCCGTTATCTTCAACTTTCCTTCATCCACTACCGCGGTAATTGCCTCTATACACTCTCTCAATACGCTGGCATCTATTTTAGCCTCAAACATTTCTCTCTATTCCCCCTATCGCTGGTAATACTAATAAATCATTTTATATTTAAACTATTTGGTGTAAGATAATGCGACACATGCAAGATCACACTGCATTCATTAGAGTGTCTGATTTAACGCACTATATGCTCTGCCCTCGACTGGTTTATTTTAGCGCACGGGGATACGAGCAACCCAAAATAACAAAAGGAAAAGAGAGAAGCTTTGTAGAACATATTCTACTAAAGGAATTGGGATTCTCCGTGCATACCGCTTACGGTAGAGGCAATGAGCGAGGAGCGGATGAAAGCACGGAAATGGAAGAGGTAAAACGGGTAATCGAAGATACTGCGGCCAGTCTGGAATGGGTCTATAAAGAAGAGCTGAAAAATACGGAGAGGTCTCTCATCGAGGACGTAAAAAGCGATTTTTTGTCGAGCATTGAAAACACCGAATGGCTCAAGAAGCTCAAAACCGAAAGCACGCTCACTGAGTTAGAGCGTTCCTTTGGCTTTGAACGAGAACATATAATGATCTCAGAAAAGTTAGGTATGAGTGGCAGTGTAGATAAGCTCATCAAGACAGAAGTGGAGATTATTCCGTGCGTGATCAAAACGGGTAAATGCCCTGAATATGGGGTTTGGAAAAGCGATCGGATGCAGTTGGCGGCATATGCACTGCTTATCGAGGAGGAGTTCGGCACAATAGTACGGCGAGGATTTGTGGACTACATACACACGGCGGAAATGCGTGAAGTGCAGATAAGAAAGAGGGATCGGGCGCTTACCTTGCAGATATTAAAGCACGTGAAAAAGATACACGGTGGCTTTTTCCCTGATAAAGGCGAGAATGCACCGTGTGATTCTTGTTACTTCACGGAGCGGTGTGATACAAAAATGACACTTCTTTCAAAATTATTCGGGAAATAACCTGTGCAGTACGCCTGAAATCACGTATCTCATCCCCGAACTTTCATTGAAATCGCTATATTTATCACGACAAGGCAGATACCGAGAACAAAAATTCCTTCGAGTCCATAAGCCAGATAAATGACCAAGGTTGTAACAGGCGAGAGGCCGTATCCTAAAAAACGGAAGCTATTGTACACGGAAGAAGCAGCGCCTCGTGATTCCGGCACACATTCAACGATGAGCGTGTTTAGTGAGGTAAAGATCGTTGTACTTCCAATTCCCAAAATGGCGAGCGGAACGAAAAAGGACCTATATGAACTTACCTGCATAAAGATCACAAATGCACCGAGCATGAAAATCAAGCCAATGAGTAAGGTCTTTTTTCTCCCGATAAAATCGGTAAGATATCCCGCAATCGGAGCCATCACAATCCCGAGGAATCCAAAAGTGGACAACAATATGCCTATCTTATCTTCGCTCACCGATACCTTCAGGGTATCAGATAAGAAGGTCATCGTTGCGATCGTTCCGAAGAACACAAGAAGTCCAATTGAACAAAGCAGTAAAACATCTTTATTTTTCAATACGCCCCCTATCTTGCTGAATACATCCTTTAATGACCCCTCACCCTGTGTGGCTGAGATTGGAATGAGATATATTACTCCTAACAATCCAGAAAAGAGGCATAACAGTAGAAATACCAGTCGCCAATCGATTATTGCTAAAAATCCACCAACTAATGGGCCTAATGCGATTCCCGCAGTTGTTGATGCCCCATATCCCCCCATTACCCGTCCCCGTTCTCTGTAAGGAAACACATCACCGATGATTGCCATGATGATTGGAGATATAAATGCGCTGCCCAGTCCCTGCAGCACCCGTGCAGCCAGGAATAAGCCGATATTAGTCGAAGCCGCACAGAAGAGCGACGCGAGCGAAAAGGTAAAGAATCCAAAAAGAATGATCTGCTTTCTCCCATAAATATCTGAAAGCGCTCCTGAAAAGAGTTGGAAGAAGGCAAACGGGATCATGTAAAGGGTAATAGATGCTGCGATAAAAGTGATATCAGCATTAAAGAAGCGCTCAAGCGAGGGGATCAATGCGAGTACCGTATTGCCGCCAAAAGGTCCCAGGAAGACTGAGAGATACAGCAAAATGAGCAGATACGTCTTAGATAGGCCCTCACTTTTCATACATAGAATGTAACGTGTTAATTACTATCTTTTTCTCCACTCATCCCTACTATCCCTACTTCCATCCGCAATGCTAGTAAACCAGATAAAGCTTCGGGACGGATGTCCTTTTTTCTGTAGTACTACGTCATCTGCGAGACCGCATTCGTTCAGTCATCTGTTTAAACTTCTCAGATTGTTTTGCTCTACCTGCGGTACTGAGGTCAACTGCTTCTGCAATGCCCCGTATCTTTTCCCCCGGGATTGATGCGACCATTATCGCCGGATCCCACTGCTCCATCATCCGCGCACTTATGTCCCCGACCGAGAGATTGAAGTTTCCAGAAACAAGAGGGTAGGTAATCATACTCCAGCAGAGAGCTCCCCGCATTTCGAAGGATGGGGTTTTTCCATCCCAAAACTGATTTAAGGTGATAAGCCGAGATGCCTGCTCTGCGTTGACGAGCATGAGAATGAGATCCGGCCGAAATAATCCTTTGTTTACAGGATAAAGAAAGACCTTCTTTGAAAGCCCCACGGGAGGTCGTGCGAGCTTCTCAACCTCGACGTTTGACCGTATCGCGGTTTTTACATCAATCCAGAGCTTCTCGCCTTCAACAAGCATCTTCCAGGGTATCGCTCCCCTCTGGGTAAGGCCTATGTGTCGCTTTCCTCCATGACAGGCACAACTCTCATCTGAAAGCTGTATAACGTTCCCCTCAGCCGCCAAAAGGATTGCTGCACACACCGAATAGGATCCCTGAGCGATTTCAATTTCAGGTGCTTCATCTGTGTACTTTACCCCGACGGGCTCTTTTTTAACGCCCAACGCACTCACAATAGTGTCAACATTCTTGATGCAGTCCTCCATTTCCACCACCTCTGTAACATAAAGAGAGCGCTCATTCCTAATATTACCTACCCCAGCTCAATTGAAGTATGTCATTCAAATTATGCTAACGAGTATTGAAAGGCTTTCTTTTTTGGTTTGCGGTGATGAGGACTCCTTGTTATTTCTACCGTTTTCAGCTAGATGCGCGGTTGTCGGATAAGTATTAAGTAAGCAGAGGATATTATGTTTTTGACTGCAAATCGTTCTCGCTTCGTTGTCGAAATGGGAGGCGATTTCAGACACTAGTAAAGAAAGACGGGTGTTAAAAATGGAAGAGCGGGGTATGAGCAGAGAGACGGTAGAGTCGCTACTCCAGGAGAAGAAGTTGGAGGATTTATCGTACGAACGGATTTTGAGTTCGATGTGCACGTATCCGCATGACATAGCGGTGTATGCGCACAGCATGTTCTTGGAATCAAATCTGGGTGATGCGGGACTATTCGCAGGGACAAAAGAGATGGAGGATAAAGTGATTCGGATGATCGGCGCGCTGCTGGGCAACGAGAACGCATCTGGCTACATCTCTACCGGTGGGACAGAATCGAATATTCAGGCAATACGGGCGATAAGGAACAGGAAAAGGCGGGCAGGCCTGAAGGATATGAACATCATCGTGCCAGAATCAGCTCATTTCTCCTTTGATAAAATCGCGGACCTCCTGAGTATAGAAGTACGCAAAGCGTCGCTTGATGAAGAGCTGAAAGTGGACGTTAATTCAGTAGAACATTTGATAAATGACCATACGATTGCCTTGGTTGGCATCGCTGGGACGACTGAATTTGGCCAGATCGATCCGATAAGGGAGCTTTCTGATATCGCGTTAGAGAAAAATCTCTTTTTATTTATCGATGCCGCGTTCGGTGGATTTGTAATTCCGTTTCTCGAAACGAAGTACGAGTTTGACTTCTCGCTTGACGGGGTAAGTGCAATCTCAACAGACCCGCATAAGATGGGAATGAGCACCATTCCCGCAGGCTGTATCTTGTTCCGAGAGGAATCATATTTGTCATATTTAGATGAGTTAGCGGTGGCTACACCGTATCTGACGACTAAAGTGCAGTGCTCATTGACCGGGACGAGAAGCGGTGCGTCTGCCGCGGCTACGTACGCCGTTCTCAAACACCTTGGTAAGGAAGGTCTGAGAGAAACGGTGGGTGAGTGTATGGGACTCACGAGGAGGTTGGTGGAAGGTGCGAAGGAGATAGGCATTTCTCCGGTGATCGAACCCGTTATGAACGTAGCTACGTTGAGGTTTCCTGAGCCTGAGTTGGAACGAATAGTGAATGCGTTGGAAGAGCGAAGATGGCGCGTTTCAACGACTCGAAACCCAAAAGCGCTTAGGTTAGTAATTATGCCGCACGTGGATGACGAAACAATCGAACTATTTTTGGAAGATTTGGAAGAAGTGGTATAGACCGGGCAGTTTTAGCATTCACTGTTACACAGCGAGTCAGTAAAGTACGCACACGAACTCATGTGTCGTCTCATGTATTATAAGAAACAAAGCATACTTGGATCAAATACTCAGCATTGAATCCTATGGTGGCACCGTCCAAGCTTGTTGTAGACGTGCAGCATATATTACAGCATATATTAAGCATATATTATATAGATACGGAAGATATGAAAAGACGATTAATCTAGTATAAAATGCCTTGATCTATTTGCTATAGATCCCCAAAGTCCTCAGGAATCATTCAACATGCTACAGGGCCGAAGTAAGCCAAAAATTCCTCGTTTAGTTTAAAACCGTTATAAGAAATTTTTGAAATACACAGCCCGTATAAATTCATAATTCCGTTTGACGTTGCTTTGCCCTTCGATTATTCTCCCGTGCCCGGGCAGTAGCAGTTCAGTATCGAGCGTTGACACCATCTCAATGGAGCTTTTCAAGGCTTCGGTATTACCAAACGGTAAATCAGTTCGTCCTACACCCTGCTCAAATACCAAATCGCCGCAGATTAAGATCTTTTGATCCACAGCGTAAAAGCAAATGCTGCACGGAGAATGCCCGGGCGTATGAAGTACCTTGAGCTTCGTACTCCCTAAGCTCAGGGACTCTTCAAGCACACAATCCGCACTGAATTGCTTCGAAATGCCGATGCCAAGGGATTTTCGAGATCCCTCAGCCATAAGGTCAAGATAGTCTATTTGCGAGGAGTGAAGTGCAACTTTTGCATCCGAAACGTCCTTCAGGGCTGCAGTTGCGCCGCAATGATCAGGATGAAGATGCGTAATTGCTATCACGTCAACATCGTTTGGAGATATTCCGTCATCACGCATATCGTTAAGTCGGCGTTCTAAATAATTTTCCAATCCCGGGTCTACGAGAATTGTGAGCTCGTCTACTAGCACATAGGTGTTGGAATCAAGCATTCCTTTTTCCCTGTACCAATACAAGCCCTCTTGAATTTTCATGATTTGAGCTACGGAGTTAATAACAAGCCAATAACAATCAATCCAGATTCTATGAGCGCCGCAATGAGGAGAAGGGGCACAATCAAGTGGAGGTATACCCTTAACCCTTTCTTCAGCTCATTTTTTAACTGCCGGCCCTCTTTTCTTTTAAATACCTCTCGTGCAAGCCTCAAGCCTATTGCCAGACTGAAGAAATATGCGGGAAGCTCAAACATGCCATGCGGGATGATCGCAAGAAAGACAATAGGGCCTTCCTCCTGAGCCAGCCAACCGAGTATACCGCCATTAAGGACCGCGGAAAAGAGGGGAAAGATACCAATGAGCGGTCCCAAAATGATATTGAGGAGGGTCGTAAAGGCGTTATTCACGAATATCACGACGAAAAAAGCCAGAAAAATGACCCCTGAGGGATAGAGCTCAGTAAAATCTTCAATGCCCTCACTGAGCTGTTCAAGCCACTCCAATGATTCAGTAAATAGCTCACTGAAGGCCCCAAAATACCCCATGACAATGGAGCATGCAAAAAGAATGACAGCAAAGAGAAGGTAAAATCGAAGCGAATAGAGATATTCTCGCAGTTCTACTTTTTCTTCCATTTTTCAGAGGCGGCTTCTTCTTCCTTTTTATAATTTTGAGCACACACAGCTACTTAAAGGTTGTGACAAAGTACTCTACACACTACAGTGAGCTACTAAAGAAGAACGCATATTCAGTCGCGGTCGGCAGCGTCCGTCTTAATTTCCGTACATCATCGCGATAAATAAATATCTCGTCAACTTTCTTGCTCGCTTCTTCCGTTTTTTCGGTCGTTCTTTCTTCTTTTCCCAACACAAGCTTCACGAGCTCGCAGTCGAGCGTTCCGTGCACCTTCGCTATTCCTCGACCATAATCGGGCGTCAATTCGATGTAAATAGGGAGTTTCAATTTTCCATACGCCTCTTCCGGGATAAGTTCCGCTATCTTCTCCAATTCTTCTCGTTTTATGCGATGGACAGATCCATTTCTACCTTGTACAGCAGGTTTGTCTTCCTGGAGCAATGCTAACAGGCTCTTTCGTGCAGCGGGCAAATGTACATTAAGCGCTTTCACCGCTTTGACAAGGATTTTATCGTCAAATCTGCCTTTCATCATTATTCTTTCTAGTAGAGACCTAAGAATTAGTTCTGCTTCGTGGCGAACAATATTTATATAGAACTACAAATATAGAAAAACAAAGGTGACATAAGATAACATGGCACAATTGGGTGGAACACCAATATTGGTTTTAAGAGAAGGCAGTGAGCGAACACGAGGAAGAGATGCGCAGAGCCGGAACATACTTGCAGCGAAGACCATTGCCAACGCGGTCAAATCCACGCTTGGCCCGAAAGGGATGGATAAGATGCTCGTGGATTCAATGGGCGATGTTGTCATTACAAACGACGGCGCAACGATATTGAAAGAGATGGACATCGAGCATCCCGCGGCGAAGATGATGGTGGAGATCGCGAAGACGCAAGACGAAGAGGTTGGGGACGGCACGACCAGCGCGGTTATTCTCGCAGGTGAGTTGCTTAAACGTGCAGAGGATCTTCTGGAACAGGAAGTGCACCCAACGTTGATCGCAGCGGGATACAGATTAGCCGCAGAGAAGGCATATGAAATTTTGAATGATATAGCGGAAGATATCGCACCAGGTGATACAGCGACCCTGAAGAAGATAGCTATAACGTCTATGACTGGTAAAGGCGCAGGCACTGCACGGGAGATGTTAACTGACCTTGCCGTTGAGGCAGTGAAGATGATCGCGGAAAAAGGCGAGAAGAAGATAGACATTGACCACATCAAGCTCGAGAAGAAAACGGGCGGCAGCACTGAAGATACGAAGTTGATAAAAGGCATGGTGATCGACAAGGAGCGTGTGCATCCCGGAATGCCGAAAACCGTGAAGAACGCGAAGATCGCACTGATAAATTCCGCTCTGGAGATAGAGAAGACTGAAGTTGATGCAAAGATCGAGATTACCGCACCAGAGCAGTTAAAATCATTCTTGGAAGAAGAGGACCGGATGCTGAAGGACATGGTTGCGAAAATCGAAGCGAGTGGTGCAAATGTGCTCTTCTGCCAGAAAGGGATCGATGACTTGGCACAGCACTATCTTGCGAAAAAAGGCATCGTCGCAGTAAGACGCGTGAAAGAGAGCGATATGAAGAAGCTGGCGAGCGCAACAGGCGGGAAGATCCTGACGAGCTTAGAGGAAGTGAGAGCCGAGGACCTTGGAAAAGCAGGAATAGTTGAGGAACGGAAGATCGGCGGTGAGGAAATGATATTCGTCGAAGATTGCAAGAATCCTAAGGCCGTGTCCATACTGCTGCGAGGCGGAACTGAGCATGTCGTGGACGAGCTGGAGCGCGGGATGCATGATGCACTGAGAGTGACAGGTGTGGCAATGGAAGATGCCAAGTATGTCGCTGGTGGCGGCGCTGCGGAGATCGAGCTGGCGCTTAGGCTGCGGGATTATGCCGCCAGTGTCGGTGGTCGAGAGCAGTTGGCAATACAGGCATTCGCGGATGCTATTGAAGTGATTCCACGCGCGCTAGCCGAGAATGCAGGCTTAGATCCTATTGATATGCTCGTGGCGCTGCGATCAGCTCACGAGAAAGGAAAGAAGAGCGCAGGCATGGATGTCTTCAAGGGCGAACCAACGGACATGCTCAAGGCGGGTGTCATCGAGCCACTCAGAGTGAAGACACAGGCGATCAGCTCGGGCACAGAATCAGCAACGATGATTCTGAGGATCGATGATGTCATTGCATCGAGCAGAGAGAGGATGCCAGGAGGCGTACCTCCAGGCGGCCCAGGAATGGGTGGAATGGAAGAGGAATACTAACTTATTTTTTTTTTCAATCCCCCTCCCCCTTTCTTTTTTATTTTTACGAGGTTAACTAACGTTTTTTGATTCGAGCAGAGGGATAGGAACATTAGGAGCAGATAAAAATGGGAAGGATAATAGGCATTGATCTGGGAACGACGAACTCAGAAGCAGCCTTTATTGACGAGAGTGGCGATGCGAAGATAATACCCAGTGCAGAGGGGAGTGCATACGGTGGAAAGATGTTCCCATCGGTTGTGGCATTCACCAAGGACGGTCAGAGGTTAGTCGGCGTGGCAGCGAAACGGCAGGCGGTGATCAATCCCGAGGGCACGGTGAGGGAAGTAAAGCGGAAGATGGGGACTTCAGAGAAGATCTTTGTTAAGACCGTTAACAAGGATTTTACGCCACAAGAAATTTCTGCGATGGTTTTGCAGAAGATTAAAACTGATGCAGAGTCGTACTTAGGGGAAAAAGTTGATGCGGCTGTTATCACCGTGCCGGCGTATTTCGATGACAACCAGCGGCAGGCGACAAAGGATGCTGGTGAGATCGCTGGATTCAAGGTGGAAAGGATAATAAACGAGCCTACGGTAGCGGCGATGGCTTACGGGCTTGACAAAGCAGGCGAATACAAGGTTGCCGTGCTCGACTTTGGCGGTGGCACGTTTGATGTAACGATCATGGATATTGGAGAAGGCGTATTTGAGGTGCTCTCCACGAGCGGGGATACGCAGTTGGGTGGCACTGATATGGACGCTGCTGTTATAAAATGGCTTGTTGAGCGGTTTAAAGAGAAGGAAGGGATAGATTTGAGAAATGACCTAACGGCGATGCAGCGAATACGCGATGAGGCGGAGCGGGCAAAGATAGAGCTCTCCTCTTCTCGCAGCACCTCTATAAATCTCCCCTTCATTGCGGCCTCGAAGGGGGAACCGAAACATTTTGAAGAGACCCTTACGCGGGCGAAATTAGAGGAATTAGCGGAACCGACACTGAAAAGGTTGGAGCAACCGATACGCCAAGCGCTGAAGGATGCAAAGCTCTCGCCCGGTGATGTTGACAAGATAATCCTTATAGGTGGGCCAACGCGGATGCCGATCGTGAAAGAACGGTTTGAGCGGATGTTAGGGAAGAAGACGGAGGGAGGCGTTGACCCCATGCAGTCAGTGGCGATCGGTGCGGCGATACAGGCGGGCATCCTAGCCGGCCAAGTGAAGGAAGAGATCGTTCTGCTTGATGTCACGCCGCTTACGCTCAGCGTGGAGACCTTGGGCTGTGTTGCCACTGCTCTGATAGAACGGAACACCACAATACCCACGAAGAAGTCGCAGATATTTACCACCGCGGCAGACAGTCAGACAAGCGTGGAGATACATATAACGCAGGGCGAGCGCCCGATGGCTGTGGATAACACCTCGTTGGGTCGGTTCCATTTAGGCGGCATACCTCCTGCGCCTCGCGGTATTCCGCAAATAGAAGTGACGTTTGATATTGATGCAAACGGGATTTTGAACGTTACGGCAAAGGATTTGGGGACGAAAAAGGAAGCTTCAATCCGAATTACCGCATCAACCAAACTGCCAAAAGACGAGATAGACGAGATGGTAAAAGCGGCAGAGAAGTACAGTGAGGAGGACAGGAAGCGAAAAGAGGAAGTAGAACTGAGAAACCAGGCTGATTCGCTCGTTTATACCACGGAAAAAACCATTGAGGAGCTGGGCGATAAGATCGCACAGGACCAGAAGGATAAGGTGCTTCGTGTCAAGGATACGTTGAAAGAGTCGTTAAAAGGGAAGGACGTGGCAAAGATAAAAGCGGACATGGATGGACTGACGAAAGCACTGCACGAAGTTTCTGCGGTGGTGTATCAGGAAGCAGCGAAGAAGGCTGCGGAGGCGGAAGCTGCGAAGAAAGAAGCAGAGGGCAAGGCAGAAAAAGAAGAGAAGAAGGAAGAGGGCGATTACGTTGATGTGGAATATGATGTGAAGGATGAGGAGGAGAAAAAGTAACCTTAAGAAACAAATCCTCTTCCTTTATTTTCCATTTTAATTTTTCTCTTACTTCTTTTATCCTGTCTAAAATTCTACTGTCAGTGATTTGCTATAGCTATCCTCCTGAGTTTATCTTACTTCTTGTCTTTGTTGGCTAACTTCCAATTACAACACAAGCTGCGCCTATAAAAAATAGTCGCTATTAAGCACTCTAAAACATTGCAAGAGTTTTTGAATTCAAAAGCATGATAGTGATCTGCATAGTGAGCAAAACGTTCGTTTATTTCTCCTGCAATTCAAGTAATGTACCTTCTTTAATAGCATACCAAGCATAAAGTTGAGCTCTGTAACGTACAAGAAAATAGGATAATGTTAGAAGGGTAATAAAAAAAATTATGGCCAAAAGCCTAAGGGATTCTAAATTGAGAACATTACAGAGTTCAGCCCAGCCACGAAATAATGATTCAAAGTCCTTATTAGCAGTAGCTAATATTGTGGCGATACCAACAAAAAGAACAATTAGAAAACCTGTTATTCCCATTACCTCGCTTAAGAAGCTTCTTAGTCTTTCAATCCTATTATCGCAGATTCTCACAAAAGCTTTTATCTCATCATCTTCTAGTGTTAGTTTATTATTTCCTCCTAGAATTCGGTTTCTAATATATTGAAAATCTCCATTAACGCCAAACCATAAAAATACCAATTTATCTATATTGAACAAGGGTTTATCAATTTTCTCTTCACATTTTTCCAGTAGGCTCTTTAGCGCCATATTGTTATATTTTTATTTTTAGTATTTAAAGTTATCCAGTGCTTTCAACGGTATTGCTAATCAAGCTGAAAGTATTCGTTTGTTATTAGCAGGAATAGAGGTGCCTTTTAGAGTGAAAGAGATTGACTTCTTATTACAATCTAAATCCACAATGCTGAATTACTCTCTTTGCGGTTGTCGTAAAGGAGATAGGAGTGCTTTCTTCAAGCGTCTTCGCTTGGTTACTCAATTATGATTAACTCAAAATTTAAAAGTCAACTTAGCATTTTTTTCGCTAAAACAGGGAAAAATCGAGCTCATAACATTATGTCTATTTCTTCTCCCAC
>CAYNTR010000053.1:0-14711 GCA_964400255.1 uncultured Halobacteria archaeon | reverse complement strand
TGGAGAGGATGTAGTCCTTATAAATTTCTTTCGGAAGATGGGGCGTTCGGAAGTAGTGTTTAGATACAACCTCACAATTCTTCTTTTTCGTCTCGTTTTCCAGCAATTCAAGTTTTTCTTGAAAGAAATGTTGATCTGGATATTTTAAATCTGCAAGATAGCACTTCGCCAAGGACTCAAGCATCAGTCTAAGCTGCATAAAACACACGGGTAAATTACCAGTCAGTAAATCCGTTTGAATTGCATAACTGGATGGCATAAGAATATGCTGCAAGAAGAAAATAATCGGATGCTTAACATACTCTTCTCTGCTTCTTTCTCTCTTAACAGCACGAGACACATATTCTATTGAATCTAGTATTAAATCTAAGACTTCATCATAAGTCTCCCCCGCATTTTCAAGAAGAAAAGTTTCATTTTCTTTCATCACCATCGTAATGTAATCAAAATGCCTATCAGCATCAGTTGAATCATCCTTGGTTTCTTCAGCCATCTTAATTCCCTCAGAGAAGCTACGATAATAATATAATTTCGTTAGTGTAACAAATACTCATCTCAACAGGATTCCAACTTATTGGGATTTTGTGCATTTTTCCCATCTAAAACTCCACCTCAGTTTAATTTTAAGATGCCAAGCTCCATATCATAATGTTTTCATAAATGTCCTCAGGATAATGACTAATACGTGGATAACCCACCCATATTTTTGCTTGTGACAAATCAATCCCTTCTGGCACTTCAAATAATATCCAACCCTCTTCGGCAACGCTAGGATATACTTTTTCATAATCATGATACATTTTTCTCCCGACAGGATCACCCCAGAAAGCTGATCCCCGTATACCCAGAGAATTAATTTCTTCACCTTTGTATAGCATTTTTATGTTAAATAATGTATCTGGAACCTCTCGAGCTACTTCACCAACATTCTTTGCTTTAACATATACCCAAAGGAATTTTGCTCCCTCTGCTGAATAAACTGTTTCATTAGGGGTTGTATTGCACTCATACATATTGCTCTCCTCAAACCTAACTACTGTAAACTCGATATCACCAAGCATTGCAGATTGCCCTAACGACATTTCTGTTTCCTGAGTCGGTGTTTCCGTTGGCGCAGATGGAGGCTCCTCAACACATCCCATGAACATCACTACCACTACGATTACTACTATGGCTATTAAACCTGCTACGGTTTTCTTTTTCATATTTTTTAGCCTTCTTTTATTTTTATTTTCCTCATACATAAACCATGCCTCTTTAAAAGCCCCAACCTATCTATCATCGAAATAAATTCCGAGGCATCCATATGCACGCTTTGCTTTGTACAAATTTCAAGTATCCTATGGCGTTTCTTCTTTAATAGCTACTTCATACCTTTCGCTTTCCTTCGTAAATTCTCTAAATTCATATAAGCATCAGAAAGAAATCGCTCCGTCTCTATTTCCCCTAATACCCAAAAAAGAGTATCTTCAACATTACAAATATATGCAAAATCCTTATCATTGCAAACCCTATCATATTCTTCATCGTTGTCTGTATCCACTGCTTCATTTATTCGCTTTATAATTCCCCTTATTTCTTCTTCGCTCCTCATCCTATATCCTCCCCCTATTTTTATATTCTTATTATTTTATACCTCCACAATAAGCTTTAGCCCCTACCACACCACGCTCGGACTGAAAGTCCGAGGCATCCACGAAAGTGTCTGTTGAGTAGTTTTCAGTTTTAAATTATAGAATGCACGGTGGAGGTTATTCCTGCGAATGTGTGTCAACAGCTCTACTCGATTTGATCTGAACGTCGGGGCTTTCTTCAGGTTCGCTTTCGGAAATCATTTCCAGGATTTGAGTCGCCACAGGCGGACATCCCGGTACAAAAACACCCTGCTTTTTATGTTGAGCAGTGCAGTTACCGATGCAGAGCGTACCGCAGGGGATAGACAGATGTCCCTTCCCGATTGCAATGGTGACATTCTCCTGTCCGGGGAAGGAGTCGAAGACCTGCCTCCTATACCGTTTCAATAACATCAAAACTGTGGACTGGCAGGCACTGCATGACATTTCATCAAGAATGGTGATACCCGGGAACTGTATCGATAAGTTGTCAGGAGGGGGCTCAAAAGGGGAGATAAAATCATGCCACCGAGCAGGATTCACCTGTATCCTTGAGATATCGATCACGCCGTATCCTCGTTCAGCGCAAATACGCAGGTGTGGCACAGCTTCTGCATTCACCCCCATGAGCGAGCAGGCAACGGCATCCACTGCTAAAGGATCAATCCCTGCCACAACCAGATCAAGTTTCTTAGCCTTCCCGGTGCTTGGACCCAGCCCTTCCATTCCAGTAGTGCCATCAACGATCGATAGATGCGGACGAAGAACCGATGCAGTATCAGCAATGGCGATATTAAGAGGTTTGTCGTCCATACCCTCAATTGGAGGTAGCATGTGAAGATCAACCTTTGTGCGGCGCCACAGACATCCTTTCATATTTTTCACCGCCAGCGTGACAACTGTGTGCATGTGGGTTTTCATGACCGGGATTGAAACGACAACGTCGTACTCGACCACTTCAGGGCACACCTCAAGCGACTGTATTGCAACGCCGTCTTCGATAATCACATGAACGGGCTGCCGGGCGTCCATATCAATCAACGGACAGTTGCGCTCACGGGCCACTGACGCAATACCCGTTGCTTCGAGTGCCTCCATTGTTTTGACTCCTGTTATAGGACTCTCGCCAACAGCAACGCTTGCTTCTGCCTCGAGAAAAGCATCAATTGCTGCAGCCACAACCTGGGGGTTGGTGGTAATCCCCGAATCGGCAGTAGCAATTCGTCCTGCATTTGGCTTTAAAAGAACACGCTTGCCTTTGACTGCAGCGAGGTTGATTTGTGAGAGAACTTGTCTCGTGTTATCATATGCACCTTCTCCCGTAGCGACGTGGACATGAGGATGCGACCTGTCATCGATAAAAGGAGTTGGCTGCAGTGGTCTCATATTCATCTCATCAACACCCCCCGGTCGTTTCCAGCGTCTGCCACATTTGGCATTTCAAATGCAGAGAGTATATCGCTCAGCATTCCGGGCATGTCAACACTTTCTACAATAAGATGTGTTGTCTTATATTTATGTGCGGGGTCATACGCAGTAGGATGGGGTGCTATGGCAACAAATATGATTCATATGACGAGAAAACTCTCACACTGACCCTGTGTGACGAATTGGGCATACACTTTTCCTACCTGATCCTCCTCGCCATACTTTCTGGCAGGCCAGCCCAAGGGTCGCGATTGCTGTCATATCAAATCCTCCATATCATGGTATCCGACGAAGCAAACAGGCAATACTGTGCTGCCAGGTAAAGGTACACCGTTCATCTTCTTCCCATGCCCTGTCCGTTCAGGCCGAATGAGGGGGATTATATCAGCGGATTATAAAGAAGCCCCAACCACTCCACCATCGGAATAAATTCGGGTGCATCCTTGGCGTTGTTTTGGTTTTAGAGAAAGTATTTTTTGCACTCTTGACTAATCAGCCTTATACAACTCCAAAGCTTCGAGCGTTTCTTCCAAAGAAGAATATTCAGCTTCCTTGTGCTTTATCTCCTCCTTTAGTTCATCAACAGTTTTCCATGTCTGTTGTAGTACAGAAGGCGTTGGGACTCCTTTTTTATAGGAAGAATATAATCTCTCTCCAAGAACGGGCATCACTTGCTCCTTCTTCTTACGTCGACTTCTTAGTTCTAATTGAATTTTTGCCGTCTTTGCAGTTGAACTTGCTTTGTCTTTTAGGCGAGAAAGGAATCCTCCTTGAGGTTGTTGAGCTTTTAATTCTTCTATTTGATGAGTGAGACCCTCGATTTCGCCATCTATTGATTTTATTTGACTCAAGACTTCTTGAACTTCTTTATCTTCAATTTCCGTCTTTCCTTCTATAAAAAGAGAATATGCTGTAATTCCTGCTCCAGTTAATTTATCTGTTATAGATTGTCTTAAACGATCAATTTCCTTTTTCACTGTTTTTCCCTCTTTACGAAGTTCAGTAGCTACTTCTGGATTTTCGGCTAATAATCTCAAATTGTGCTGTGCTTTGGTCTGTGTATCTTGATATAATTCATCTTCCTCTTTCATTTTTTCTGGATAAGCTGCATCTGCCTCAGTTGCCTTTCTGAAATGAATAGCTGCTAAGGCATTTTGTCCCCTCTCTATGTAAAGACTACCCAATCCAAAATATATATCGGACATCCAAGTTTCTGGAAGATAATCAAGCAATCTTAACTTTTCTTGTAAGTAAGAGATTGCAGCGTCAATCCCTCGTTTTCTCTTAATTGCGTATGATCTGAAATAATATGGATTTCCCATGCGACCGAATAATACATGCCTTAGGAGGTCTTTCTCCATTATAGGAGATGAATATTCCTCTCGGAATCTCTTCATATTTCTAGCATCCAATGTCAAAGCTTTTTCAAAATGGTTTATACCTTTTGTTATTTTATCATTTTGCTCCCAAGCTTCTTCGTTTTCAAATTTTTGCTCACCCATAATAGTTTCTTCCCCCAAAATAAGTAAATGTCTGCTAAATCGGCTAGACAGAGAACCTCATCACTTGGCGGTAAGCCTAATTGAATTGCTTTTTCGAAATTAGTTATTGCTTCCGTCCAATCCTCCTTACTAACGGCAGCTCGACCTTTAGTGCAATAGTCCTGCGCGGGATACTCCTCAAAGTATCTACAGCCATCTCCTGCCTCTACTTTCTGATTATAATTCGGACTTTCTTTACAATTGCAAATGCTAGGATAGCCGGCATGGAGTTCCATATATTTACAATCCAAGCACTTTGATGCCATTTTAATTCAGCCTCCTTCCACACTTTTGGGAATTCATTTCTTTTTCTTCTTCCCCCATTGCCTTTTACCTCCTTTGAGATGCTTTAATATCTTCCATACCCATTTATTTCACTCTTTCTGTATTCCTTATCTTAAAGGCTTCCCACATAATGGGCACGTTCTAAGTGAGGGCCCAAATCCTCCGACAGCACAGCCGTGACATATAAAATGCCCATTTGTACATACCTTTCCTCCTGATACTTCCTTTTCCTTGCCACAATTATCACATACCCTTCTTCCCATAATTTTTTCACCTCCTAGGTTCTTTCTTATATAAAAAGAAAGTCACATACCCCGTACTTAAGGTACGGGGCCTGTAGCAGCAAAAAGTTTTGTATAAAGCGCTATGTAGCTGATTTTGTATTTTGTGTGTCTTCCTTCTCTTTCTCTTCATCATGACGAAGCACACTTCTTATTACCTTATCCTTCTCCGCTTTCGCTTCAGCCATACCTTTTCAGGATAGATACTAAAAATGGTGATCTGATACAAAAGTTTTTCGGTAATTTTTTCCGCTCGAAAAACATTTGTTATGACAGCCCTATGCGAAGCATTTTTCATGAAACGTTTTTGATAAAACTTTTCTTAAAAGTTTTGTAAACGCTTTTTCTAAAAGGGTTTAGTTGAGAAAATACGGCCGTATAAAGGAAATCGAACTCGAAAACTCTTGATAACCTCTAAAATCTAAAAATAAGGATCTAAAACCTTTGAAATTTCAAAAAAGATAAATAAAAGAGAGATTGAAAATGATTTCCAGTATCTGCTCTTTACAAAAGAGAACCTCGCAAAAAAAGAGGTTCATTTGATAACTCTTTCCTTCCTTTCTCAGAAAAGGTTTTTGGTAACACATTCTATTAAAATATGATGCAGTGCAGTAATATCCTCGCCTCGCCATTACGGATTGATTCTGTTGGATATATAACAAAAGAAAGGGAAAAGAATGAAGAGCAGAGAAGCCTATATCGGAATCGGATTCCATAGAGACGTTGAGGCGGTGGAGCTGGAGAGCGTGATTCGAGAGTTCTTAGAAGAACAGGGTATAGATCCGAAAGAAGTAAAGGGTTTATGCACGGTAGATTTCAGAAGAACGGAAGAGTTAGAAGAGGTTTCATCCGGGTTTGGCATCCCTTTATTTTCCTTTTCACGAGACGAAATTAACAGTGTGGACGTGCAATCGAGAAGCGCAGCGAGCAGTGCATTTAATATAAAGGGTGTTGCTGAACCTTGTGCTATCCTGGGAGCGATGGGGAATAAGGGCGGGTTCGAATTCGTGAAGAGGAAATCATTTGATAAGAGAATAACCTTGGCGGTGGTGTTCTAAAACTTTTTTGCTTCGCAATAAAACTTTTTAGAAAAAAGTTTTATCAAAAAGAGTGGTTCCTTTCGAGAGGATGAACATGCTATCGGTGGTGAGTATAGGACCGGGGTCTTTGGATTTGGTGACTGATAGAGCAAAAGAGAGAATAGCGAATGCTGATGTCGTTATGGGAAACGAGAGATACATCAAGCTGATAGAGAAACTCATTCCTTCCGGTGCGGAAGTGATAACAGGCAAAATGGGGACCGAGGTTGAACGTGCAAAGAAAGCAGTTGAGCTGGGGAAGCAGAAAAACGTCGTTCTGGTCTCCGGAGGCGATGCGGGCATCTATGGCATGGCGGGGCTGGTAATCGAGGTTATTGGAGATTCTCATACGGACTCGAAGCTGGAGATAATCCCCGGCATAACGGCAGCCACTGCCTCTGCTGACTTACTCGGTGCACCGTTATCGAATGATTTCGCAGTTGTGAGCTTGAGTGATTTGCTGGTGCCGTGGAGCGAGATAGAAGCGAAACTGGAAGGGTTAGCGAAGATGGACTTTGTCGTGGTGATCTATAATCCGCGCAGCAAAACGAGAAAGGTTCAATTGGAGAAGGCGTACGAGCTTTTTATGCGCTTCCGTGACGGAAAAACACCCGTGGGGATCGTGAGCAATGCAGAACGGGAAGGATGCGAAATTGCGATTTGCACCTTAGAGGATTTACCGGACTACTATCATCGTATAGATATGTCAACAACCGTTATTATTGGCTGCTCAAGGACCGAAAATCTCGGAGGACGAATGGTTACACGCAGAGGATACGAAAGGAAATACGAGTATGACAGAGGGGGAGGGATAGAGAGTCCTGACATCCCGAGTCCCGGAAGGAGCAATTATGTAGAGGCCGGCAACAGGATCTGGGAGCAGAGCAAGGCAATCGTAAAAGATATTGTCTCAAAACATTCAGGCTCGTTAACTGCGCGCGAACGCCGAGTAGCGGGAAGAGTGGTCTTTGCTAATGCGGACCCGTCCCTTCTGGACTTGCTCGTGTTCAACCATAGTCCGGTTGAGAAGGGGATACAGTGCATAAAAGAGGGGAAAACAATCATCACTGACATTGAAATGGTGAAAGCGGGCATTAGCAAAAAATATCAGGGGAATGTGAACTGTTTTGTGAACGACCCAAGAACAAAGGAGATAGTGGAACGGGCAAATGTGACAAGGACCGCTGCGGGAATTCGACTTGCAAAGGAGCTCATTCATGATAATATCGTGGTTATCGGGAACGCACCATCTGCGTGCATAGAACTTTTAGCACTTGCCGAGCAGGGCATAAAGCCCGCCCTTATTGTTGCCACACCCGTGGGGTTTGTCAACGCAGAAGAGGAGAAAGCGAGGGTGCTGGATTCCGGTATGCCCTGCATCGTGGTAAAAGGAGCTCGTGGCGGCACCCCTTCCGCAGTAGCAATTATTAACGAGATCATCGAATTGAGTCTGGAAGAGACGGGGAGTTAGAAAATGATTGAACCCGTATCGGGAAAAGAATACCCTGAAGGCCTCATAAAAACCGCCGCGAAGATGAGCGGTATCAGCTACGAGGTACTTTTAGAAGAGATAAGAAGGGGACGAGTAGTCCTGCTCGAAGATGGAAAAATTCTCAAACGAGGCTATACAACAGGGACATGTGCCGCTGCAGCTTCAAAGGCGGCTGCGCTTCTCCTTGCGGGAAGAGAAGCGAAGGAGGTAGACATTACCACGCCGGTTGGTGTAAAGGCCGTGATTGCGGTAGAAAGTCTGGACGAAGAGGAGTGTATTGCATGTGTTCGTGTAGATTCCGGCGATTACAAAGGCGATACGTTCAATGGCATTTTAATATGCGCAACGGCACGGCATTTCTCAGGGTTCTCGATAAAAGCGGGAAAGGGCATAGGAATAATAAAAAAGGAGGGGCTCGGTAAAGTCGGTGCGCCTGATATCTACCCCCATATTTTGAAGAACATCGAAGAGAATGTGAAAGAAGTATTAACCGGTGTGGAAATAGAGCTATTCGTGCCGGAGGGCGAGGAGCTAGCAAAAGATACCGTTCTTCCCGCGCTGGGAATAGAGGGCGGAATACCCATCTTCGGCTCTACCGGATTCGTTGAACCATATACCGTTGGCGATTACGAGCACGTTATTGACTTTCTTATAAGAGATAAGAAAGACGTTCTTGGCGTCAGCACGGGGGAGAAGAGCAAGCGGATAGCGGTGGAAAAGTTGGGCTTCCCCGAGGATAACATAGTCGTCGCCGGTAATTTCGTCTGCTATGCCATAGAGAAGTCAACGGCGAAGAAGAAGGTGATCTTCACGATGCCCGCAAAGCTGCGCGACATGTTAGGAATAGATGCTCATGACCATTTCGAGTTCGAATTCAGCAGTGTTGGCGAGCTCGTTGAACGACTAAAGAGAGAAGACTATGAGCGGCTGAAAGCTTTCTTCAGCGCTCTTGCAGAAGAATTAGCACGAAAAACGGGTGCTGACGTTTATGTCTTCGATAACAGTGAGGATCTGTTGGGGATGTGTTCCGCAACGAAAAATGGGAATAGCAATGTGCAGAAGCCAAAATGAATCTTTTTGCTGATACGTTGATTCGAGCAGGTTGTGTCCTTTTACCCGTTCCATCTCTAATTTTTATCGCTCTTGACGCAATCAATAAAGCTCCAATCATAAAAAAGCCTCAAAGCTGGTTGCTGTGAGATTTGCGCCTTTACGTTCTGTTTACGCACGTACTTTTTTAGAAGCGTTGAGATGAACCAACAAACCCCCTCTCGCTTTTTTGCCGCTTAGTCCCATCGTTCATACTGTTCACAGAAATAAACGCTTATCCGGGAGCTAAGAGGTTTTCAAGGCATTTCCGCCGGTTCCTGTCGGTTCGGTTTTGTTACGTTATTTCATTTTAATCTTACAACACGAATTATTTTTTGTTTAAAAATCAACCAATAACATAAAAAAAATAGAAAGATATTTAAAACGGCTACATTTATAGAATAAAGTATTGAACAGTAACACGAAAAAGAAAAAGGTGGCGAAATGGGGAAAGAAAAAGATAGAAACGTAGTCGAACGTGGGGAAGACACCGCGGTCGTTTTAATAGGACACGGTAGCAAATTGCCATATAATAAAGAAGTTCTGGAAGAGTTAAGGAAGAGAATAGAGATGCGCGGGCTATTTAAAGCGGCTCGGGTTGCCTTCATGCAGTTGAACTCGCCGAGCATAGAAGAAGTGCTGAGAGACCTCGCAGAAGACGGAACTAAGAGAATAGTGGCACAACCGGTTTTTTTAGCCGACGGGGTTCATACCACGGAAGATATTCCCGAGAAGTTGAAACTAGCCTTCGAAGGTGCCTGGGCGAATTTGGGCAGAGATATTAAGCTTGTTTACGCAAAGCCGATAGGTGCGGATGAGCGGATCGTGGATATCTTGCTGGATCGCGTGAAAGAGGCTGTAGAAGAGTAAGGAGGCGCAAGATAGATGCATATACCTGATGGATTTTTGGATCTCTGGATATGCGCCGCGATGTATCTCATCTCAGCGGTGGTGATTGGATATTCTGCATGGAAGCTGAAGGGGAATTTGGATGCTTCCCAAGCCCCTTTGATTGGTATAGTAGCAGCGGGAATCTTCGCAGCACAGATGCTCAATTGGCCAATTCCCGGTGGGACGAGCGCGCATTTCGTCGGTGGCGCGATCGCGGGAATACTCCTCGGGCCCTACGCCGGCTGCTTATCAATGGTCTCGGTCTTGACCATTCAATGCTTGATGTTTGGGGACGGGGGGATCACTGCACTTGGAGCGAACATCTTCAACATGGCGATAGTAGCTGTGTTTGCCGGCTACCTGGTCTTTAGAGCACTCCGGCGGTATAACCAGGATTTGTCGCTATTTTTGGCTGGTTGGATAGGGATTTGGCTCGGTGCAATCGCGGCAGGCGTTGAGATCGGGCTCTCTTCGATCTTCGCTTACGAGGTCGCGACCACGGTGTCCGTGATGGCCATCTGGCATGGCGCGCTGGGAATCATCGAGGGCGTTATCACCATGCTGGCGGTCAGATACGTGCTCATCAAGCAACCAGAGCTTGCACCCTTTCCACGGGAGGTGAGGGCATAGGCATGGGACAAACAGAAGGGCTGCAGAGATGGCGGGGTGTGCTCATAGCGCTCCTTGTAATGATACTCCTCTCTCCATTCTTCGCGTGGGCGGCCGAAGTTGTAGAATATGCAGAACCGCTAGAAAACGCAGCCGAACATTTAGGCGCGATGGAGTACGAGTACGCTATAATATCCGGGGTGCTGCCTGATTACACTGTCCCCGGGGCCAATCCATATGCCTCAACGTTAGTAGCGGGCGCCGTAGGCTGTCTCATTGTACTGGGTCTGGGCTGGATAATGGGAAAAGCACTCGAGAGGAAGTAAATGGCCGAGCTCGCGGGCACGATTAAGGTAATCTCGAAACTTCTCCGGGATTTCCTGGTTGCGGAGGAATATGCATATAGAGATGGGTTCCTCCAGGGCGTGGATCAGAACCTGAAATTAATAGGGCTGGTTCTACTGATCGTGCTGGCGACTGCAACACAAAGCCTTTATTTCCTCCTGGTTCTTTTTTTCTTCTCGCTTACAATGGCGTTACTCTCAAAAGTATCGTTGCGGCTGTATCTTCCGAGGTTTGGATTCATTCCACTATTTGCCTTCATCATCGTGCTCCCCTGGCTCTTTTTGATGCCCGGCGAGCCAGTCCTTACATTCAGCGGGCTTGACGTCACAATGCCTGGCATCGTATATGTAACAACCTTCACGCTCAGGGTGACGGCATGTGTATCCTGTATCTCTCTCCTGTTATTCACCACCAGGGTATCGGACATGCTCCATACATTGAAATCGCTGAAAATTCCCGAACCGCTGGTGGATATGTTTGGACTGGTATATCGTTATCTCTTCTCGTTTCTTTCCGAACTGGAGAGGATGCTTTTGGGGCGGGAATGCAGGGTAGTTTCTGATCAAGGGCTGCTCAAGAATTTTAGGGACGGCGGCAAAGTGGTAGGGAACTTCTTATCTCGAACTTTCTCTCGTGGCGAGAACGTTTATAAAGCGATGAAGGCGCGGGGTTATGACGGAAGCTTCAAAGCATATCCGCGAGAGGTAGAAATCGGGATGAAGAGCATGGCCTTTATGGCGTGTGAGGTAGTAATGGTGGGAATATGGTTCGTGACAAGATTATAGAAGCGAGGAACCTGAAGTATCGGTATCCCGACGGGACTGTGGGTATAGAGAACGTGGATTTTGAGCTCTGTAGGGGCGAGAAGGTCGCAATTATCGGCCCAAATGGCTCGGGGAAGAGCACCCTCTTGGAAATCCTTGGTGGTTTGATAGAGCCCACTGAAGGGCATGTGAAGTTCTTTGCAAAGGATTCAATAGACCACTATGAATTGAGAAGGCGTGTGGGTATAATGCTCCAAAATCCTGACGACGTTTTATTCAATTCCACGGTGCGCGAAGACCTGGAGTTTGGACCTGCACAACTCCAAATGGAGAAAGAAAAATTTAATAAGATACTGGAGGAGATCTCGCAGCTCTTAGACCTGACGCCTTATCTAAATAAGCCGCCTTTTAGGCTGAGCAAGGGTGAGAAACAGAAGGCTGCACTGGGAAGCGTTTTAGCACTAAAGCCTGAAGTTCTTCTCTTAGATGAGCCTTTCTCCGCTGTGGACATAGGCAGTAAGCAATCCATGATAAACTATCTAAACCTGCTGAATGAGGGCGGGGTTACAATCATAGTGACCGCACACGATCTTACCACAGTTCCACTACTAGCGGATCGGGTTTATCTCCTGAACAAGCGCGTAATGGCTATGGGTTCCACCAGAGAGACTCTGACCGATGCAGAATTGCTAAAAAATAATGGACTTGAGGTTCCCCCACTTGTGGATCTCGGGCTACGACTCGGCATAAACACGGTGCCTTTAACCGTTGACGAAGCCGTGAAGAGATTGCAGGAGGAATTTGATAAGAAGGGGAAATTCTGACGTTTGAGAATTTGCAGCTAAAGGAGCACTTGACAAATGAACATACAAGAAGCATCACGGATATTAGTTTTAGATCCCATTCACGGGGCAGAAGTTATTGCGGAAGAGCTGAACGAACTTGGAAAAGAAGCAGAGGTATTCAATCCCTACAGAGAATCGGCCTATACCAATAGGTTACATCACGATTTGATCATCGCACCGGTTCATCTGAGCACGACCTTTGAAATTGTAAAGCAAGCATTAAAGAATAATATACCGTTTATGACCCATCATGAGGCGGTAAAAGAGATCGCAGCCATAAAAACCCTTTTCGATGATATTAAAGTGGTAGAGGTGACAGGGACGATTGGGAAGACTTCGACCTGTGAGCTGATAAGCCAGTTGTTGGAGAGCCAAAGGGTTCTTTTGCATACCAGCTCTTCCACGCGGTTCATGTCACCTGACGGTACAGAGAATTTCCCACGATTGAGCGGCACACCGGCAAATGTGTTAAAAGTGATGGAATTAGCAAGGGAAAAGATTGTGAAACCGGAAATAGCAGTTTTTGAAATATCACTTGGATTAACAGGAATAGGCGATGTTGGTGTGCTCACAAGTGTAAAAGAGGATTATCGAATTGCAGGCGGCACAAAGGCTGCATCTACGGTGAAGAAAGTGTCAACCACGTACTCCGGCGGAAGGAGTATCATAGTTCACCCTGGTTTGTCCCTCCCCCGTTCGAACAGTAGAGAGAACATCTTTGGGGATTGTAATAAGAACCTGTGGATAGACGGAAATGAGAATAACGTCATGATTAGCCGGCTTAAAGCCATCAACGGCGACAGTATCAGTGGTGAATTCGCTTTTAAGCCCCTTGATTCGTATATGAGCACAGAATTTTACAGAGATTCGCTGGAAGCAGCATTTTGCGCTGTTTTGAGTCTTGGCATTCCTCCTAAGGAACTCAACACCATTGTTACGTCGGTAACGGGCAGAATGAAACTTGAAGAGCTACAGGGTCGGTTTTTGATCGACAATTCCAATTCAGGTGCAAGATTAAAGTTCCTCGGCGAGATAACGGAGAGCGCAAGGAGATTATCAGATAAAATGATTTTGATTGTCGGAGAAGAGTCAAAATATGTCTGCGAAGGTATGCGCAGTGATGAACTGAAGAAAGTGGTTGAAGAGAGGGCAGCTGATTTCGTTGAGATAATAATTGTGGGAGAGGAGTTTTTTGGTAAAATAGAAGGAGGAAACATATTTTTTTCTCCCCATTTAGACGTGGCCTTGGAAAAAGCGTTCCGGGATTCTGAAGAAGGTTTTGCAATCATATCTAATGTGAAGACGTGGAGGTGACAGGCGCATGAACGAAGAAATCGAGATGATTTTGCATCCGCGGCCGAGTGCGATTGTGGCTGCTCTTTATACACTTCGTGATTTAGATGTTGATGTTGCAATTTTGCATGGCCCTGCGGGATGCAGTTTCAAGCACAGCAGACTGCTTGAAGAAGATGGTATGCATGTTTTAACCTCAGCGATGAACGAGAGCAATTTTGTGTTCGGCGGGCATGATTCTCTTGTGAAGGTGCTAAGAAAAGCAGAGGAGATATTTCAGCCTGAATCGATGGGTGTGATAGGCACCTGTTCAAGTATGATAATAGGCGAAGACCTTCATCAGGCAATAGAGGAGAGTGGGGTAAGCACGAATTGTAAGGTGATAGCGGTGAACGTGCATGCAGGATACAGGGACAATACCGTGGGCGTCATATTAACCCTTGAATCAGCTTATAAAGCAGGTATAATCAGCAGAGAGGAGTTTGAACGGCAGAAGGGCATGCTTGAAGCAGCGACGGTGTTAGAAAAAGAAGTCGGAGCTGCCAGCAAAAGCTATATTCCACCATCTAAAGGGGATTCTAAGATAGATGTTGCAAAAAGGCTGCTTGAGCTTGTTGGTAATGGTAAAAAGGGGGTATGCGTTTTAAATGCGAAAAAAGAGACAGCTTTCATGTTTGCTGATATTTTACGGGCTGTAAATAAAGCTGCAGAGCCGTCGAAAATCGTTAATATCGCTAACCTTGATAGAAATGTGGGATTAAAAAAGATTAGAGGATACTCGGCAAAAATTATGGAAGAATTAGCGGCTGAAGGTATCAAAATAGACCATATAACTGGAGGTTTGGATGAATATCCCGTTGCAGGGGAGCGAGCTGCCGCTTTGATCAGGGATACCTATTCGTCTTGCGATTTTGCAGTTTTGCTGGGTATTCCACACGCACTGCCTTTAGATAAGTATAAAATAAAAATGGAGATATTCTCGGTCACTAACGGCCCAAGAACAATCGAGCCGTTAAAGTGGCTCGGACACAACCATGCTGTGCTTGAAGTTGATCTCCATCCCAAGACTATGGGTGCTACAGGCATTATACCTTCAGAATTCGGTGATGTCCTAATTTTCATGGCTCACTTTGAACATCAATAGTTCCTTCCATCT
>CAYNTR010000052.1:11890-14714 GCA_964400255.1 uncultured Halobacteria archaeon | reverse complement strand
AGCACCTCCGTTTCCACTATTACGGCAACCAACTTCAACGCCTACGGCATTTTACTTGAAGTGGACTCAGATGACAACAACTTTACCGGGGTAACGATTCGCCCCAATATAACGGGAGTCGAGTACTACGAGTTCTACTCTGCGACAGGCTGTGATGACAACGTTGTAACCGACTTGACCATCGGGAATCCGACCACGATCAGTTTTACGTACGGGAATGGGATCTGGATAAAGCGGGTTGAAGCTGCTGAGAGACCCGGAGATCCCGCGAACTTCAGGAACATTAGTAAGTACATCAACGCAAGCAACCTCACGGTGAACTCCTGGTTATTCGTAAATTTCGGCTATAACGAGAGCGATGTTGCTGATGTGGATGAGAATACCTTGAGTGTGTGGAAGCACAATGGCACAGCGTGGAACAAGGAGGGGTGGAACGGAAGCAGGGTTCTGGATACCACAAACAACGTGGTGGGCGTTAACATAACCAGCTTTTGCATCTTTGCACCGCTCGGGAATCCGACTTCAGTCACCATACCGACTGCAACAGGGACCGGCAACGCAACGATAACCACCAGTTCAGGCTACTTCTGCGACGCAACAGCATTAAATGACTCATATTTCCCCAGCGTGCCCGATTCTGCCCTTACGTTCTTCCACGGGTTCTTCAATTTCACTATCTGCGGGCTCAATACAACCAATCCAGAAACCATTACAATCAACTTCACCTTCCCGTCTGCGATACCAACAGACGCGGAGTTCTGGAAATACAACTCGAGCAACGGAACCTGGTATCGGTATGAGTTCGGCGATAACGACGGCGACAACGTCATCTCCATCACCATTACCGATAACGGAGCAGGCGATCATGACCCGGCAAATGGAACCATAAACGATCCAAACGGTATAGGATCACCGATACCCGCACAAGTTCCAGAATTCACGCCAATCAGCCTCATCGCACTTATCAGTGTTCTTTCCGTAATCGTTGCACTAACCATAACCGAAGGAAAGAGGCGATAATAAACCTCTTTCACTTCTTTTTAAGAGCTTTACACGCGAGATCTTCAAGAAGTCTTGACTAATTTAAACCCATAGCGCTTGGTACGGCTAACCCTTACATAGTAAAATAAAATTTTATCCATAATCTGAGGTCTTAAATAGAACCGAGAAGAATATGAGGGAGTGAAGTGAAAAGATGAAAATTGATAATAAGATTGAGATACTGATAGCTGCGATGCTGGTTTTTTCAGCTTTTGCTTTCGTGACGCCCGCAAACGCAGCGTTATGGCAGTGGGAGCAGGTAAGCGAAGAAGGATTTGGCGATTTAACGAACGATTATGCATGGGCTATGGCTACCTATACGCCCCAAAACGATACAACTGAATATCTCTATGTGGGAACATTAAACACTGATCTGTCTGGTAGTAAAGGCGAGAAGGGTTGTGAAGTATGGAGAACAAATGGAACAATGGATAGTGGGAACTATGTGTGGGAACAGGTCGTAGGACCAAATGGCTCGCAAGCCAAAGCAGGATTCACGTCTATTCCCCTATCATTCGCATCGGGAACTCGTAACATGGTGGTATACAATGATTTGTTATGGACTGGAACCGGACCACTTGCAGAGGTCTTTGTGACTAACGGTGCGACTTGGAAGCTGGCCAATCTACCGGGATTTGGACCAGGAGATAATGAAACTCTGATCAAAGGTATGACTGTCTATAAGGGCAAATTATACGTGGAAGCAGAGGATAGGGTGAATGGAGGCAACGTGTTCAGGTATGATGGACCCGCAGACTTTGATACTATTACTCCATCTGCAACGTGGACAGAGGTTAGTTACAATGGCTTTGATACTACAAATTATACTCGTGGTTCACTCCTCATCCCATTTAACCCGCCAGATGATGGTGCGGAGATCGAATATTTATACGCATGCGGACGCTCCTCCGGTACAGAAGGTGATTTCTTTGATACAATATCAAATCCAAACGGACTTGAAATATGGAGAACAGACGGAACAGAAAATCCGGATGATGGAACGTTTGTGTGGGAACGTGTAGTTGGAAGAGGCAATCCCTATGGGAACCCTCCCGGTTGGGGAAATGACGCCAACTCAGTATCACTATCAGTCTTCGAGTTCCAAAATAAGCTGTACGTAGGAACTGCTGACTTCCAGGGTCTTAAGCAGAATTGTGGAGAACAACAGACGGAGTTAATTGGACGTGTGTCGAGCCCAACGGCTTTGGAAGAACCAACATCTATATGTGGAGGATGATTGCATATCAAGGGAAGCTCATTGTTGGGACTATGAATGCATTTTTCGGCTGTGAGCTCTGGGCAAGTGATACAGGAGATCCGGGAACATTCGATAAGATAAACCTGAATGGCATGGATCTTTCGTACAACCTCCCCGCAAATCTTGGTGCGTTCTTTGGTACTGATTTCATAGTTCCGCTGGCTGACCAATACGGTGCTCGATCGTTAGCAGAATATCACGGGTATCTTATGGTAGGCACAGCAAGCTGGGGAGATTGGGTTGATAAAATGCTCTACGCAGTGACAAATGGAAGCTGGCATAATGTATCTGATTACGTTGGCTGTGAGATCTGGCGAACAAAAGGCAAGACGTATAGTCCGCTCACTATCGAGGTTACAAAGACAATTTGGGATCCCGTTAACAGAACATGGGTTGATGAACTCGATACACCCCTTGGCGATACCGTGAGATTCAGGTACGAGCTGAACAACACTGAGCGGTACAACCTAACGAATATTACGGTTTTTGACTTTTTGTCATCCAGCTTGGAGTATTCAAACATTA
>CAYNTR010000052.1:0-11790 GCA_964400255.1 uncultured Halobacteria archaeon | reverse complement strand
CATCCAGCTTGGAGTATTCAAACATTAGTGCAACGCCGCAAGAGCCTTATCCTGTGGTGCCTCTTACCAGCGGTGATATTACTTTAGGGGCGATTCTTATGTGGGATCTCTCCGACATCGAACTTGAGCCGGGACAGAAGATAAGCGTTGAATACAATGCCAGTGTAATGCTCTGTGGTGCTGGCATAAACTTCCTGTTTGCAACCGGCCAATTTGAAGATATGCAACCGGGTTTTGGCCTTGATTTCGCTATGATTCTGGTTCCCTGTCCATCAGGCGACGCAACCGATCCCGAAGCTGGAACGATAGAGGAGTATTATAACGACGAAGTGGTCTATGCAACCGGTAGCGGGTTCGCACCAGACACAGATGTAGACCTATACATTCTCGATGACTATGCGTGGTTTAACGGCATGAATATAACTGGCCGCACTATCTATGCTAACCTTACTGTCAAAACCGACGAAGACGGAAACATTACACCAGTGGAGATATGGCCTAATCCTGATCCTGGTGAATACGACATCTTTTTCGATGCAGACCAAAACAAAAT
Source organism: uncultured Halobacteria archaeon (assembly GCA_964400255.1). Lineage (GTDB taxonomy): Archaea > Halobacteriota > Syntropharchaeia > Alkanophagales > Methanospirareceae > JACGMN01. Next base: position 11,237 of record CAYNTR010000052.1, on the reverse strand, counting down.
CTATAACGACCGTTTAGATGTCGTCGATCATCCAAACCATCCAGGATTTACCGTTATTGATAGACCCCCACCGTAACAGCATTTACGCCAACAGGAACAGGTATAGAGGTAACTACTACAATCAGTGCTACATTTAGCGAAGCAATGAACGAAACATCAGCAGAAGAGGCATTCTCTGTTGATAGTGTAACTGGAACGTTTAGTTGGGCAGCAGGAAATACAACGATGACATTCACGCTCACGCCAGACAGCGAACTTAAATACAACACAAAGTACACCGTAATGATTAGCACAAAAGCAGAAGACGAGTTAGGAACGCCATTAGCGGATACTTATAATTGGTCTTTTACTACAAAATCCGTACCGTTGAGAGGCGGTGGAAGAGCACCAAGGGACTCCGATGATGATGGCTACTCTTATTATGAGGAAATACTTGCGGGAACCAATCCGAACGATCCTGATGACTACCCCGGTAAACCAGCAGCAACGCCGACACCGACAGCAACAGCAACACCAACGCCTCCACCATTAGTAATCGTAACACCACCTGTAACGCCAAAACCAACACCGGCAGCAGCAACACCAATGCCTGAAGAGCCGGGCTTCGAAGCGGTATTCGCCATTGCAGGATTGTTAGCGGTCGCTTACCTCGTACTGAGGCTGAAGAAGTAAGAAGAAAGCAAACTACAAAATTGTGTGTGATGGGGGAGGATTTTTTAATAACGAACTCATTTCAAAACCCCATATTTAGCGCTTAACATGTAAAGAATGGTCAAAATTCTTGACCTTTGCACCATATACAAGAAGAAGATGATGCGTTGTTCATTTTCAGCGCTGCACTTTAAGCAGTATCCCTTTCGTCTTCCATCCAAACTTTTTGTGCTTTGAAGTTAGAGTTAACCTATACATTTACGATGAGAAGACGACATGAACACGTTCTCGCTGCTCAACGCGGAGATCCAAGGAATATTAGGTGACACCTTTGCTCTTCCCACGGAACCACAGGAGTTAAGTATCCCACTCATTTTAGAGGGGAAGGACGTACTACTCATAGCACCGACGGGTTCTGGCAAGACCGAAGCCGCGGTTTTACCTATCTTGCACAGGATACTGGATTTAAAGCAGCAGAAGCGTGAGAAGAAAGGGTTTTACGCGCTTTATATAACGCCGTTACGTGCGTTAAACCGAGATATGCTGTTACGGTTGGAGCGCTGGGGTGAACAACTCGGCATTACTATCGAGGTACGGCATGGGGATACCGGAGCGTATGCACGGCGGAGACAGGCTTTGGAGCCGCCTGATGTGCTTATTACCACGCCGGAAACGATACAAGCGATTATTCCGGGTGCGCGATTACGTGAGCATTTGAAATCCGTGAAGCATGTAATCATTGACGAAGTGCACGAATTAGCGAATTCGAAACGCGGTGCGCAGTTAGCCGTTGCGTTAGAGCGAATTGCGGAACTCGCAGACAATTTCCAACGCATTTGCCTGTCAGCAACGGTTGGCAATCCGGAAGATGTCGCGAAGTATTTTGCGGGTTACAGGGCGATGCAGGTAGTGAACACGGTGTCCACGAAAGCAATTGAGATAGAGGTTTTGAGTCCGAAACGAACGGAAAAAGACCTTAATGCCACACGTGGGTTAGCCGTTGACCCAGAGGTATTAGCGCATGTACGTGTTATACGAGACGTTGTGAACGATGAGAAGAACGAGTCGAGTTTAATCTTTGTGAATACGAGGAGAGCTGCGGAGATGCTGGGGTCGCTGCTCAATCGATTTGAACCCGGGTTGATTGGCGTGCATCACGGCTCGCTTTCGAAGGAGCTGCGGATAGAAGCGGAGGAGGACTTGAAAAAGGGTGTAACAAAAGGGCTCATTTGCACCAGTTCGATGGAACTCGGCATTGACATCGGCTCGATTGATATGGTCATCCAATATGCTTCGCCACGTGAAGTGAAGCGATTAGTGCAACGAGTGGGTCGGGCCTCGCACTTTGTCCATGAAACCTCGAACGGCAAAATCATCGCGCTGACTCCGGACGACATAGCGGAATCGGTCGTGATTACACGACGCGCTAAAGAAGGTAAGATAGAAGATATACGTTTGAAGGAAAGCTCATTGGATGTTGTAGCAAACCAAATCTGCGGCGTACTTCTGGACGCTGGTGTGATATCAGTCGACAAACTTCACGCATTTTTAAAACGGGCATATCCGTTCAGAACGCTTTCTGTTGAGATGCTCGTCAAGGTCATCGAGCAGTTAGCGGATGAAGGATTGGTAAAACAAGAGGGGAACCGGATATGGCGGAGTAAACGCACACGGAACTATTACTATGAGAATCTCTCGATGATCCCCGATGAACGAAAAGTCAAAGTCTATGATATCGTGACCGGGAAGTTGATCTGCATGCTGGATGAACGCTTTGTTCTGAATTTCGGTGATCCTGGAGCGTTATTCGTTGCCAAAGGGGATACCTGGCGAATCGTTGATACAGAATTTGAAGAGGATGACGACGCGAAACTGAAAGTCGAGCCGGGCGTGAAACGCGAGGGTGAGATTCCGAACTGGGAAGGCGAGGAGATTCCCGTTCCGTTTGAGATCGCGCAAGATGTCGGCACGTTACGAGCGAGAATCGCTTCCTTCATCGCCTCGAATGGTAGCATAACTGAGCTGAAGCAGGATTTACAGCAGGAATACGGAGTGAATGCGGAGTGCTTTGAGCCGCTCATAGATCTGATAAGAAAGCAGATTGGACAGGGGTACCCCGTACCTACAGCGGAAGAGCTAGTCGTGGAGATCGCAGATGATGGAACAGAGGTAGTATTCAACACATGCTTTGGGCACCTGCTCAATGAGACGTTTGGGCGACTGCTCATAACCCTGCTCGGCGCACGGCTCGGCATGGACATCTCGATGGAGATCGACCCGTATCGGATAAAACTGAAATCCGGCAAGAGGATGAAGAGAGAAGCGGTGCAGCAGACGTTAGTGGCACTCGAGCCGCAATTTGTCCAAGCGCTCTTGGAGAAGACCTTGAAGAACTCGTTTCTGTTTAAATGGGAGTTGTTGAACGTTGCGAAACGTTTCGGAGCGCTGCGTAAGAATTTTGACCGTAAACGGATGCCCACTGATAAGCTCATAAAACTATTCGCGGAGACTCCGATCTACGATGAGACGGTACATGATATTTTCGCCGATAAACTCGATATAGACCGGACGATCGAGGTGGTGAACGAACTCAAATCAGGAGAATTAAAGGTTCACTACTCCTCGAAGGGATTGAGCCCTATTGGTTCTGCAGGATATACGAGCTGGCGTGATATGCTCGCAACGGAACGCGACGAGAGTCTTATTATCGAAGCGCTCAGGAACAGGATCATGAACGATCGCGTCATTCTGTTCTGTGTGAACTGTAAACGCTGGGAATCACGCCGAAGCGTGAAAACGGTCATCGAACTCGGTACCGAAGCGCTCGTCTGCCCTCTCTGCAACTCGCGGTTGATCGCGGCATTGAAGCCGTGGGAGACGGATGAAATTAAGCTGACAAAACAGTATGATGCTCATACTAATACCAATACCAATGGTGAGAAAGAGCGGGTCAAGCGGGTGTACCGGAATGCAAATTTAGTGCTGTCACACGGTGTGCTGGCGGTCATTGCGCTTGCGGCACGCGGTGTCGGGCCTGAAACAGCCTCGCGGATAATACGGAAATTCAAACCGTCATTACAAGCAACTGAAACAGAAGAAGAGCATGAGTTTTATCGGAAGATACTGGAAGAAGAACGGAAATACGCACGCACGAGACGGTTCTGGGAGTAAGGGGTCAAGTCCCCCTTTAAACCCTCCTAACCAAAGAAAGGGGCCAGATGAAAGCATAAATGCTTAAGTTTAAATTCGTAATTATGCATTAAACCGTTTCAGCGATAGTAAGCGAAAGTTTTATTTCAGGACGCTCTTTTGATAAAGATAAAAGGACGGATAAGTTTGCGCATTAAACGATCGACAAATGAACGAGATTAGAGAAATAGGAGTTGAAGAGTTTATTCGTAGATTAAAGAATCTGGTAGAAGAAGTTGAGGATAGCAAATTTGCGTTTTTCATTGGTGCGGGCTGTTCGGTGTCATCAGGGATACCTGCTGCGGGCACACTTGTTAAAAGCTGGTTGCCGCGACTGAAATTGCTCAAAACTGGTGATGACAGCAATTACGGAGAATGGGTGAACGAAATCTATCCCGAGTATGAAGATGATAGGGCATCACTCTTCTACGGGAAGGTGATAGAAGACCTGTTTTTCACCGCAGACGAGAGACAGCGCGAAATAGAAAGACTTACAGAAGGTAAAGATCCCGGCTTTGGCTATGCGGTACTCGCCCAGCTTATGACGCATGAGACCTGCGGGCGTCATTGTAATGTTATATTGACGGTCAATTTTGATGATCTCATAGCAGATGCCCAGTATCTTTATACTCATAAGAAACCCCTTGTTATCTCACATGAAGCACTTGTTGGATTTGTGCGGCTTACCCGGACTCGTCCATTGGTTATCAAGCTGCATGGGGATGCAAGACTCGAACCGAAAAACACAGAACAGGAAACTGAAGAATTAGCTGAAAGTGTTAAAAAAACACTCAAGGATTTACTTTCTGAAACCGGATTGATTTTTATTGGCTATGGCGGTAATGATAAGAGTTTAGCCAATATTTTTAAGGAGCTCCCGTCAAGTGCTATACCTTGGGGAATATATTGGATCGGTGATACAATTCCTGACAGTGATATAGGGGAATGGTTAAAAGAACGGAATGCTATCTGGGTAAAGCATAACGATTTTGACGAGCTCATGCTTCTGCTCTGGAACGAATTTGACCTGAAACACCCTGATGATAAACGATTTGCTCGGCTACTCGATACGTACTACGACACATTCAAAACACTCAAAACGAGGGTTAAAGCAAAACCGGAAACCGCTGAAAAGAGAATATTTGAAAGAGCAGCAGAAAAGGCTGTGCGTGAATTTACGTCTTGGATGGCTGTGGAATTTGAAGCAGACGAATACAGCAGAACAAATAAAGAGAAAGCAGAGGTAATTTACCGTGAGGGAATCAAAAAGTTTCCCGATAGTTATCAACTCCTCAATAACTATGCCAATTTATTGGCGAAGATCCGCAAGGACTATGATAAGGCAGAGAAGTATTATAATAAGGCGCTTGAGGCTGATCCCACCAATGTGGTCATTCTCGGCAACTATGCCCTTTTTCTTAATAGCATACGAAAAGACTATGATAAGGCAGAGGAATATTATAAGAAGGCACTAGATGTTGATCCCAACTACGCCAACAATCTCACAAACTATTCGGGTTTTCTCCTTGCGCAAGGGAAATATAGGGAGGGTTTTGCGTTATTACAGAAGGCTTTCGACTCAGCGGATGATCGATCTTTGCAATCCCTTGAATGCTCCTTTTATCAATACGCCCACACGAAGGATGAAAAAGCCAGAGATGGTAGTCTTGCTAAGATAAAAGAGCTCATAAAATCAGGGATCAGATCGCCTGGTATGGACCTCACGGATAACGTGAAAAGAGCTATAGAAGACGGTCACCCCTATCCGGAGTTTTTGGATAAGTTATCGAGAGTTATTTCTGAAGAGATAGAGGCACGAGAATTGGAAGCTTTTGATATCTGGCAAACTGATCAGTAGAGTTAAATCTGACTACGATGCTCATGCCTAAAGTAGATATAATATCCAACTTATACTCTCCGCATTCTAATGCTAACACGGTCAAGGTAAATCATGACAAGAATACTCGGCGTTGTGGGCAGTCCACGGCGAAACGGAAATACGCATATCCTCGTTTCACGAATACTCGGTGGTGCAGAAGCAGAGGGCGCTATAACAAACATCCTCTTCCTCAATGATCTGATTATCCGTGAATGCAATGGCTGTCATGCTTGCTGGGAGGGCAAACCGTGCAGTAAGAACGATGACATGAACACCATCTACCCGAAAATTATTGAAAGCGACGTGATTATTTTCGGCACACCCGTCTACTGGTACGGGCCCACGGCATTAATGAAGGGCTTTATCGACCGTTTTGTCTACTTCAATTGCCCCGAACACCGGGCAGAAATTAAAGACAAATCGGCAGTACTTGCGGTGCCCTTTGAAGAAGAGAATCCTGAAACCGCCGCGCTTCTGATCGCCTTCTTTGAAAAGAGTCTGCAGTACTTACAAATGAATCTCGTCGGGAGCATTATTGTCCCGGGCGTTGGTCGCAAAGGCGAGATTCTGGAAAAAACGGATCTCCTCGCGGAAGCCTATGCACTCGGCAGAAAAATAGCCACACAAGAACTCAAACCAGGTCCCTGACGAAATAAAGGCTGAAGATTACGGGCTAAAAAGGAAAAATGGTATGATATTTAAATGATGCTTCACCTATTCCTTTGTAGTAAATAGTGGACCAAGAGGGTTGGAAGTGATTGATATGACCACTGAAGAATCAAAACCGATTGAAGGCAAGAAAGGGAAAGACGAGGACATCGGTGACGCGGTGGAAAAGCTGCTCAAAAAGAAGGATGAAGTGCCCGTCGGTAACCTCCTCAGCTTATTAAAGGACAGCGGGGTAATAGAGAGCTTTGAAGAGAAGATCAAGCGAAAATACAAGGTCAAATAAGGTTCTAACCCGTGAAAACAGAAGCGGATATGAACTAAGCAAGCGTATCCTCATAGTGACGGGACATGAAGGGGAAACGTTATATGAGACGCGGTAATTTGTGTATATATACACTGATAGTGAGGCGAGTGGTATGATAAAAGATTTGATCCTGAAGAATAGGAGCTACCGGCGTTTTTATCATGAAGCGACCATAGACATTCAGACACTGAGAGAACTTGTTAACCTCGCACGACTCTCTGCATCAGGCGGCAATTTGCAACCGCTGAAATACATCCTCTCGTGTGACCCGCAAAAGAATGCTCTGATATTTCCACACCTCGTTTGGGCCGGGTATCTCAAAGACTGGCCTGGACCGTCTGAAGCGGAACGGCCATCGGCGTATATCATTATTCTCTGGGATAAAGAGATATCAAAACACGCCATTGGCTGTGACCATGGAATAGCAGCCCAAAGTATTCTGCTGGGTGCAACGGAGAAAGGGTTAGGGGGCTGCATTATAGGGTCAATAGACCGTTATGGACTCGGAAAAGATCTCAATATCCCGCGCCGCTATGAGATACTTCTTGTCCTAGCTCTTGGCAAGCCCAAAGAAACAGTCGTTATCGAGCCCGTGGGGCCTACCGGTAATATCGAGTACTGGCGCGACAATGAAGGTATACACCATGTGCCCAAGCGTTCCTTAGATGATCTAATAATCGATTAGAGAGAGGCCAGATTCGTTTAACCGAGCGGATCTCACTACATGCCGTCGGCTCTTCACAAACGTGCAAACCGTTGACGACAAAAATACGAAATTGGCTCAGCCTTATCGTTCCTTTACCTGTGTCAAGTACCCGGCATAAGATGGAACTTTCATATCCCTGAAGCTCTGCCAGCACCATGAATGGGCATGTGCTCTTGATGTGGAACATACCGAAGGAAGACGAAATGCATACCTATTTAATTATTCACGGTTAAAAGAGTCATGATGACTAAGATGGAAGAGTTTTTTAGGAAGGATCAGTATGCGGGGTTGGCAGGCATTAAGCTGTTAGAATTCTCAGAAGGGAAAGCAAAAGCAATGCTTGAGATTACCGAAAAGCATCTGAATAGTGCTGGTACGGTTCACGGTGGTGCAATCTTCACGTTAGCAGATTTTGTGTTTGCCGTTGCATCAAATTCTCATGGCACGGTCTCAGTAGCTATCAATTCGAGTATTTCATTTTTGAAGGCGGTGTCGACCGGGATTTTATACGCGGAGGCAAAGGAGATATCATTGCATCCGAAGATAGCCAGTTACAACGTTGACGTAGTAAATGAAAATGGTGAACTTATCGCTACCTTTCAGGGGATGGTATATCGAAAGAAAGATAAGCTGCCAATAGATTAACGTATCAAATCCTAAATGGCCACATTTTTGAATGCATTTACATGAGCTTATGGGTGTCTTCTTGTACCTTGTTATAACATTGTTCAGCACATAAGTCAGAGGTGGCTTTCTCGCTTCCGGAAATCGTTGGCAATCTCTCCCATCCGTGCAAACCAGATACCATCATGCTTCAGCATATGACGAATGAGCTTTTCCACCATCTGAAGCCTATGGTAACGCCCAATTATCTGCGGGTGCATCGTCAGAATAAAGCAGCAATCACCCCCTTCTTCGTAGGCACCATCGAAGTCTCCCCGCCAGATCTCTTCGACCTTGGACGGCGCGCTGAGCCCCGGGAGAACAATAGGATGAAAGAGGAACATAAAATGGCAGGAATCAGTCAGCTCCACTGCTATAGGAATTTCAACAAGGTTCGTGCGCACGCTATTGTCTTCTACCCAATAGGGACGATCTGCTCCAAAAAGGCTTGAATCGTACTCAAAGCCATACTCCGCCAGGAGGCTGTAAGTCGATTTGGAAACCTCACCTGAAGGCGAGCGGTACCCAAGCGGCCTTCTCCCAACAACGCGCTCTAAGGCTTCTATGCCTCGTTCGATCATTGTCCGTTCCTCTTCAGGGGTCAGAAAGTTCGGCGGCTCGTGGAGATAGCCGTGATGCCCAATCTCGTGTCCGGCATCAGCAATTGAACGAACCACGTCTGGGTGACGATCTGCGGTGTAACCCGGGATGAAGAACGTTGCGGGTAAATTATACGTGCTGAGCAGTTTCAGAATTCTCGGCACACCCTCTTTGGCGCCGTAGGTTCCACGTGAAACCGCAGCAGGAAAGTCCATTTTAGCCGTACCCACCCAGTACGACTCGGCATCAAAATCAAATGTGAGAGCGACCGCCAATCGACGATCGTCCGGGCTTCCAGTCATTTATATTACCTCGTTACGTCGCGCAGGCATCGCAACAGCGCAGTTTAGCCGTTAGAAACATCGGCGGTTTTTCGATGCGTATTCCAACAGCACTCCCACCTCGATACCTGCTAGCTCACTACGTTCATAATCCGTTGTCGCATTTAAAGTTTTAGCTAATTGCCACGAAATAACTTCTTCAGGAATCATCTCTGCACACGTTTCTACACTTTTAAATTTTCATTAAAAACGTCGCCAATCGTTTACTATCCCGGTCGTTTTTTATCATAATATCAGTTTTGAGCACATCTACCTCTCTATCTACTATAACGCACTCGTCACCTTTATCAATGACCAGCGTATCCACGAAATCCTTGTAACAAGAGTACACGCCGTACGGTGACACCTCAAACCCCTTTGCACGCATCAGTTTTCCCGCAGGGCCACTGACAGCCTCGGTTCCAATTATTGGTGATATCGCCATCACGATTTTCCAACCCAGAAGGTCCTTTATCCCATGCAAACTGAGGATAGGTCCGATACTTGTGATCGGATTACTCGGGCCTATGAGCACCAGAACCTCGGATTCATCCTCCAGCAGCTCTACAACCGCTTCTGACGGTTTTACTTTATCTATCCCCTCAAACTTGACATCTAAAACGTCCGGTTCACCCTTCCGTACCACCCAAAACTCCTGGAAGTGGAGTTTGCCTTCCGGTGTAAGAATCTGCGTTCGTACTGTTGCGGGCTCATCAGTCATCGGCAGAATCTTTATGCGTTCTGGTATGCCGAAATTTCGTGCGAGCACCGCAGTCGCCTCAGTCAGACTTTTATCCTGTCTAAGCAGCGCAGATCGGATAATATGCGTTGCGCGATCCTTGTCACCGATCATCAGAGGCTCCGGGAATTGTAACCGCTGCAACGCGTTATGTGTATGAAAACTATCACCAGTGACGCCCCACCAGGTCTTCTTATCTATTACGCCTGCCAGGGTATACAGTACCGAATCGATATCCGGGCACAGTAAGTTGCCTGAAATCCAGATGTCCTCCGCTGTGTTTACGATGATATTCAGCTCTTCGTCCTTGAATACCTTCAGAAGCCCCGTTAACAGTTTTGGAGTTCCCGTACCACCAGACAGAATGATCATATTCTCATCAGTGAAGGATTGCAATATAAAAGTATAAACATGATCAATGTTGCTTATTGAGCCATGTCATGGTACATCAAAGGATTGCCTTGAGAACTCTGGTTAACACCTTCCCGACTCATCACCGCGCAACGACGTAAATGGAAAACGTATCCCGTGGTTCCACATCCGTTTCCCACGGCCGGTGATAGATCAGTTTAAGGCTGGTTTGACCTGCATTTATCACCTCGAACCGGACGATTTGCACTCCTCCGGCACCAACGATCTCAGGATCGTGTTGACTTGGAATAAAATCAATTTCACCGATTTGCCGCATGATCTGACCACTCGGAGGCTCGGCCACTTCCCATGTATAGCCCGTGGTTGGGTTCGCATCCAACGTGATGCTCATGATCTGCCCAGTATTAAGTTTCACGGTACTCCCGTTGTCGGCAGCAGTAAACTGCACTTCTTGTGGCGCACGGACCATGAAAACTACTACTATGATTAATAGCGCGATAAGAACGCCGCCAACAATAAACGCCCTTTTTTGCATTACGATTTCTCCCTTTAAATCTAAGTCTCTCGTGACAGAATATAAAAGTCTTGTAACGCGATAAGGGGTTTCCGCTCATCATTGTCTTCGTTTGCCACCTCACACACTTCGCTTTATCTTTCCCTTGTAATCATTTCGGAGATTATAAAGCAGGACAAATGGTATACTAACCATACCAACAAAGACAAAGAGGTTCACTTCCCCTGTCCGGGCAAGAGTAATTACGAACATACTACCAGCAAAAATGCCGGTCAATACGAGCGCAGGAATAAAATACGTGAACAATTTTTCGCGAAACGTAAACTCATTTACCTCTCTGAACCGCTTGTGGTCATCTGCCAATGTGTAACGACGATGATAAATCATTCTAATCGAGTCCATAGCTATCGCACTCAGCCACGTACAACCGACGAAGGTCAAGATAAAAAGAGGCAGTACATAATGATTCTGGGTGAAAACATACAGCAGTACAATATAAACGGGAATGACGAGAGGTCTTACATACTTTTCAAGCGCACTTACGTCATCAGAACACCCAAATTTTTTTCGCGCTTGAGAGGCCGTCCCGCAATTCACGTTACCACTCCTTTCCTCCAGAGGTACTGGGGGA
>CAYNTR010000051.1:0-15012 GCA_964400255.1 uncultured Halobacteria archaeon | reverse complement strand
AGGATGTAGTCCTTATAAATTTCTTTCGGAAGATGGGGCGTTCGGAAGTACTGTACACTTGCTCGCAACAAGGTCTATATTTAAAAATAGTGCCATAATTCTTATACGTGACAGACACATGGATGAAGCCAAGTTCTTGAGGAGTGGAAAGGCCAAAGACATCTATCAGAGACCGGACGGTGATATCGTGTTCGTATTTACCGATCGGGTTACTGCATTTGACGGTATTAAAAAAGCAGACTTCAAGGACAAAGGTGCAATTTGCTGTAAATTATCCTGCTTCTGGTTTGAGAAACTCCAAGCTGAAGGCATAAAAACACACTTCAAGGAATACGTGCCGCCAAACATGTTAGTAGCAGAGGAAGTGAGTATTTTACCGGTGGAAGTTATAGCACGGAACTTCCTCTACGGGTCGTTGTGGCGACGATATACGAAGGGCGAGGTTGATATTAGTAGTGAGTTCATTGCAGAAGACGAAAAGCGGGAAGGCATGCCGCTTACTAAAAGCTATTTGGAATTTACCACCAAGTTTGAGGCGGTTGACCGGCCGGTAACGGAAGACGAGCTCATTGCGAATGATTGGATGACCCGCAGTGAAATAGAGCTGCTCAAAAGGGAGACGAGAAAAGTCGGAGACATAATCAAAGACTATTTACTTCGGAAGGGGATTATACTGGCGGATTATAAGCTGGAATACGGGCGAAGCACCGCGAGCGGGGACATTATCCTTGCGGACGAGGTTGGCACGCCGGATGTGTGCAGGTTCTGGGACAAAGATGCTTTTGAGCAAAGAGGCGAGATCCGGAGTTTGGATAAAGACGTTTTCAGGAAAGGAACGGGGGATCTTTCTGAGGTCTATCGTGCAATATATAAACGGATAATGGGTTAGAGCTTGCTCAGAACGTGGAATTATCAGAGCCGTGCGAAATCTAAAAAATCTGGACGTATAAGGAGGGCAGATGGATAGAATTTATATCCTCTATCATGGGTCCTTTGGTGAGCTGGTCGTTAATCATCTGGTAAAGAGTGGCTTTGCGGATCGAATTGTGTGCATTTATGACCTGAAGGTAGCGTCTGTATCGCTTGACGAGCCGGAGGGAGACCTGCCAGAGGACATGCCGCTCTGCGAGTGCGATCTTCTCCTGGTGCTCGGAATACTCCCGAAGGCCGGCGACCTTATACCAATCATCGCGGCAAAAACGGGTGCGAAAGCTGTCCTGTGGCCTATTGAGGACCCCAACTTGATACCTGAGGGGAGATATTCGATTGAAGAAGAACTCACAAAGAGGGGTATTGACGTGAAATTTCCGGAACCGCTCTGCTCATTGCAAGGGAGCGAGCATGAAGCGATAAACTCGTTTGCCGAACGGTTCGGGAAGCCGAAACTTGAACTTCGTGTTAATACAAAAACCAAAGTCATCGAAAGCATCAAAGTTTTAAGAGACACGCCGTGCGGGTCAGCGTCAAAAATAGCAGCGAAGCTGGTAGGGATGTCATACAAGGATATGCAATCGTTTGAGAATCAGGTGATGCAAATGCATGACAATGAGTGCGTGGCCTATATGGGTCCGGAACGACCGATAATGGAAGAAGCCGGTCGATTGCTGGTCGATGCGATAAAAGAGGCGCTCGCAACAACCTTTTAAAAAACACCGCTTTGCGACAACCTGTTAAAAAGGATTTTTTTACTTTGCCAATTGACTTTTCAGAACTTCGTCGATTTCCTTCCATAGATATCCTTATGGAGCAAAAAATCGGCAGCTTTTTATATGCATGAGCATTATCCCTCCGATGGGTATTGTAAAACCGAAAAGGTGAGCGATATCATGGGCGTGAAAAAGGGGATTGTGGTAACTGTTTTTGTGAGCTTGGTTCTGTCATTGCTTATTTTATCGGTGTCTGCGGTACCAATAATTCCTGACCCTCCTGGCGTTTCGACGGATAAATCGAGCATCTGTTGTGGTGATCAAATCACGGTTATCGTGCCTATCAAAAATCTCCAAAGTGTGACTAAGTATCTTCAAGTATACATTGTAATCAAAGACCCCTCGGGTGCCAAGATAATAGATGACGTTAAATATGTAACCTTAGCCCCTTATGAGCAAAAAACATTTTATTATACTTACTCGATTCCGAAACCCTGCACCAATTTTGGTACCTACACAGTTTATGTTACGGTCAAGGAAGGCTCAACTGTACATGACTCCGATACAACAACTTTTCAAGTCAATGATTGTGATGGAGGTGGTGGAGGAGATTGCGATACCCAATTAACCTCTGAATTCTCAACACAAGATCGCCCGTCTATGATATACTCTAATAACTATTTTTATGTGGCTTATCAATCATGGGAGACAGGAGAAACATATAATGGTGATATATTTGTTAAGAAATTCGATTCTACCTGGCATGAAGCCAAAAAGGCACAAATAACGAGTAGTTCTTATTATCAGGACAGCCCTTCGCTGGTATTCGCTAACAATAAATTGTATATTGCGTTGGTTACAAACCATGGGGGAGATTACGACGTTTATCTTAAAGAATACGATTCGAATTTGAATTATATTACTGAAAGATATCTCACCACGTTACCATCTATGCAGGACATGCCTTCACTGTTCTACAAAGATGGCTACTTTTATCTTGCCTATCAATCATGGGAAACAGGAAGCTCCTATCAGGGCGATATTTACCTCAAAAAATTCGATTCCGGTTGGAACGAGGTCAAGAAAGTTCGAGTGACGAGTGACCCCTCATATGAGGATCGCCCTTCGCTCATTTATGCAAATGGATATTTCTACGTGGCTTATTTCTCCGAAGAAACTGGGAACTTTGATATTTTCGTTAAGCGGTTAGATACTAATCTCAACGTGGCCTCCTGGAAGAAACAGATTACCTCAGAGGCATCCGACCAGAGCTTTCCCTCTCTTGCCTACGTGAATAACGATTTTGCAATTGCATACGCGTCCGACGAAGGCGGGACGTTAGGAATATTCATGAAGAGGTATGATAGTAGCTGGAACTTTATCGAGAAGATAGAAGTGATAGATGACGGTTCCGCTCACGAAAGACGACCTTCGATGACGTACGCTTTAGATGATTATTGGCTTACTTATGTACATAATGTAGAGGGAAGCGATGATTGGAATATTTATTCAAAACCGGATGTGTGCCCCGATGAAGAAAAACCCTCACCTGAGATCATCGATGTCTCGGTAGACCCGCCAACGTGTGTCAATGAAGGGGAGACAGCCACTATCTCTGTGAGTGTTAGGAACAATGGCGGGGCATCGAGTGTGGGGTATATCTCAGTTTCATTCCCGAATGATGAAGAGGTAACTGATGTAAGCGGGACTGGGAACACGTACAACAACCTATACCCCAAAGGAAGTTTAATATGGAATAGCAATGATCAGCAGATGGTATCGGTTGATCCGCTTGTCGAACTTTGTGAGGTAAATTGGGGAAAAGGTCAGGAAGAAACCATCTCGATGGCCGTCACACCAAACAGTGGTTCTGATGAGATCGTGTTCTACGTGAGAGCGGCATTGAAGAACGATGCAGATGGATCTTACGAACGGGATCCGGAAAGCTCTGTGTATACTGACCAGCAGAGTTGGCCTGTTGAGAGGCATGTGATTGAGGTGTGCCCGAGCGAATGTATGGCGGAAGTTAAGTTCAAAGGAACTGCTACAGCAGATGAGACTAATGAACCCTGGACATGCTACGGAAGCTACTATTGTAATGTAAGTGTTGAGGAAAAACTTGATGATCCTGGAAATTTTTTACACGTTGGGGAAGTATACACAGTTGCTTATGGTCAAGATCCTAAATATATAAAATCGGGAGATAACCTTGAGGTCTACGGCATTTATTACCGCACATGCGGGCCTCTCGGATGCATTGGCTGTATTGCAGCTACTTCGGATCCATATTATGTTCGTGTAGAAAAAAGCGAGATTAAATTCAACGGTACTGTAACCGGAATTAGTCCAACGTTAATTGGCGCAGGATGGTGGAATGTAACTGTTGAGGAGGTCATAAGTGGGCCAGAGCCCTGCAGTAACGAAATAACGGTTAATTGGATCGCGTATCCCCCGTGGGGATATATCGATCTAAACATCACGATCGGGGACAAAGTGGAAGTTTATGGAGGATATTATGAGGATCAATATGGATGTAATGTCTCCTTGAACGGCAAAGAGGAGTATTATATAAAGAAGATAGAAACACTTCCCAAGGCAATCTATGTAGATGATGATTTCATTGATGCCCCTCCAAATCATAAATGGGACACGATACAAGAAGGAATAAATGACGCGGCAAATGGAGATACAATTTTAGTTTATCCGGGTAATTACACTGAGAATGTGGAAATCACCGAGTCTTTAACGATAAAATCAACTTCCGGAAATCCTGAGGATACCATTGTTCAGGCTGCAAATTCCGATGACCATGTGTTTTATGTGCGTTCGGATTATGTTAATATAAGCGGATTTACAATAAAGGAAACTAGATATAATAGGGCTGGAATATATCTTGATCATGTAAATCGCTGCACTATAAATAATACCAATAGTTCGAACAACGGCTACGGCATTTACATGTATTTATCAAGCAACAACAACATCTTAACTAACAATTTATCTAACAACTGGTATGGCATTTATCTTAATAGTTCAGGCAAGTGTAATATATCAAATAATATTATTAATTTCAATTTAAATGGGATAATACTAGAGCGTTCCTATAATAATTGTATACACAATAATGAAGTTCTAGGAAATGTTTTTTTGTTAACAGACATTCATTTGTCTTATTCAGATGAGAATATAATTGAAAATAATATATTAGGGACTCTCAACCTTCTTTACTCTACTAAGAACATCTTTAAGCAAAATAATTTCGTCGATAGCATAACTCCATGGAGTTATAATGTAGCTCCTTGGCTATATATTGGAGGAGATAAGAAAGAAGATTTCGATAACGAAATTGAAACATCAAATACCTATCGCGGGAAGTCGATTTATTATTACTTTGACAAAGATGATTTGAAAATTGAAAAGCTCAATGCAGGGCTCATCGGATTAGCATTCTGCGAAGACTGTACCATTGAGGACAACAATATCGAGGAAGGGCAAGGGGTATATTTATTCTCAAACTGTAATAATAATGTTATAAGAAACAACATAATTAGCGGAAATAGTAGTGGAATATATTTAGAAAAAGGAAACCTAAACATAATAGAAAACAACAATCTAAATAATACTCGGATAAAATTCTATAGTTCTCAGCAAAACATAATCAAAGTTAATACTCTGAATTACTGGAGTTGGATATATTTTTGGGACTCTCAACAAAACATAATAGAAAGTAATAGCTTAAACCAAACTGGAATCGATCTTTGTAATTCCAGTCAAAATGAAATCATTTCAAACAATTTATATGGCGAGTATGATCCTTGGGTAGTTGTTTTAAATCTTCGTGAAGCAAGTGATGATAATGCAATCCATCATAACAACTTCTTCTCAGAGTCAACCCAGGTTCGTGATGATTGCGTCAATAATGCTTGGGACGATGGCTATCCCTCGGGCGGAAACTACTGGAGCAATTACGAAGAGAGGTATCCAGATGCTGAGGAAATAGACGATACCGGAATCTGGGATACTCCTTATGACATACCAGGGGGTGCGGGTGCTAAGGATAATTATCCGCTGGTGGAGCCGTGGGGAGAAATAGAAGTAGGTGGACTTGATGACGATGGAGATGGAGTGATTAATCTTTATGATAAATGCAAAAACACTCCGGGTCCTGCATGTAACAACGGATGCCCCACAACCACTGATAATGATGGCGATGGTTTACAAGAAGATAGTCCTACGTGTCCAAATTATGATGAATATCCTAATGATTATGATAATGACGGAGATCCAGATAGTTATGATTGTGCACCCTCGGACGCTGATCGACATCATGGAGCAAAAGAAAACGTTACAAATGGAGTAGATGATGATTGTGATGGTAAAATTGATGAGAGCATCTGTATAGATAATGACGGAGACGGCTATGGTGAAGATTGCTTACTAGGAATCGACTGTGATGATAGTAACCCAGATATCCATCCGCTTGCAGCAGAAATTTGTGGTGATGGGATTGACCAAGATTGTTCTGGGAGTGATTTACCTTGTCCACTTGATGGACTTACTGCAACAATTGAAATCGATTCCGTTTCACTATCAACAACGAACGAACTTAAAAATGTATTAGAGAAGAACAATATTGCAGAAACAAGTTATGGGGGGAGTGACAGTTGCCCTACCCTTTTAGTAGACCCTTGTTTGGGAAACATATTTAAAAATCCTTATACAAAAGATTATTCCTCTGTATTATACCTCCCAAAAGGAAAAGAAATCACTGTCAAAGTACGATTAAACGGAATTCCAGAAGGCCCACATAACGTATTGTTGATACCTCCTGAAGCATACTACTGGAAGTTTACCGATGAACCCACAGTGTCCATAGAAAACGGAGGAGAAGTATGGGAATACAAGATAAAAGCTTTATATGGTAAGTTTTTGCCGCTAGCCCAAATAGGTGACTACGGGAGTCTTATGCTATTTTATGGAGATGGAAAGGGCATTTTAAATTCTCATTTGAAAGGATATACCCATGATCCCAAAGAAGTCCATCAGAAAGCACTATTTGTATATCCTGAATTATTGAAGTTTTATGCTGTATACATAGATAGCGAAAACGGAAAAATTAAAAAAGGGAGAGAGATAAAATCGTCCTATTATGATGGTTGGTTATCGTCTCCAGTTTCATGCTGGAATCCATATTCAAAACAAGGAGTGAGATGTGAATACTTTGATGCTTATGATTTTGAATCTAAAGTGGTTTTGGTTTATGATTCGGATTTTTCTGTTTCTAAGGAAGAAGTACTAGCATTAGCTTATGAGTATGGCGGACATATTATAACAGCCTTAGGTATGTTTGGGGGCTCCTCCATTATGGCAGGATTAGGGGGGGATATATCTTCAGTTTCATTGATGTTTCAGATGGGCAACGATGTCAACGCGCCAATTGAAGCGGGAAAAATATCTATGAGAATTGGTCAATATTCGCCAGAATTTCGTGATTGGTTTAATGGTATAGGTACTTCTACAAGGGATTCTTCAAAAGTGTATTACACAGGGACAATCCAAAAAAAAAACCCTAAGTGATGATATTGTGAGTGGAAAACTCATTAATACCTACACAGAAGAACTGAGAATAAAAGCTCAATTGATCTATATGAATGATGAAGGGGATATAACTGAAGAGGAAACACTGTTCTATCCATTAAAACCTGGCGAATCTTTTGATTATACATTTACATTACCAAAAACCGGGGTAAATATCTTGGATCATCGAAGTATTGACGATTATAGAATAGATTTCGTAACTTCAACTCTTATAGAGGGTCGTATAAAAACATGGCCCCTATATCTTTCACCTACGAGTAGCCATTCAGCAGGAGTTGGATCGCCTGTTAACCTTCATGCAGAGGATCAGTATGGCAGGCACGTAGGTGTTAATTCTACAGGCGGTGTGGAGATAGAAATTCCCGGTGCTTATTATTCGGGGCCTAATTCTCATCCACAAGAGATTAAGATTTATGATCCGCTACTTGATGTAAGATTCTATTTAGAGGGAACTGATGAAGGCAATTTCACCTTAAAAATAGAGAGAAATAATGGTTCACAAGCTGAAATAGTACAGTATAACAACGTAAGTGTAACCAACCATACGAAAGCTATTGTAAATGCCTTTTATACCGGAATCGATCCTACCTTATATATCGATTCAGCTGGTGATAATTTTTATGAAATGGAGGTAGCCCCAGATAGTGTGACTATTGAAGAAGCAGTTCCGCCCTTTTTAGATAATATCTCTTATCCATCTCAGATAGAGCCCAACGAATGCATAGACATTAACGTTAGTGTCGGAGATGAAAGCATGGTTGAAAATGCGAGTATTTTTATGTTCTATCCTTCTGGATACACAGAAGAGATGCCGATGAGTTATGTTTCAATGAGTGCTGAAGGTAAATACAATATCACTCTTTTTACATACTCTTTTTTAAACGCATCAGAAATTGGAAGTTATGAATTTTATATAATATGCGAAGATGGTTATGGTAATTCACGTGGTTTTGGTGCATACAGTTTTGAAACCAATCCTCATATCTTCGACACAGAATCCGGAGCATATCCAAGCATCGCAGGCGTACATACCGGAACGATCACACCAAATCGAGATATTAATGTGTCTAAGCTTTACACCTATCCCTGCCCCGGAACAGGCGGGCATACCGAATACGTCCACATTTACGGAAACGAGATAGACAAGAGCGCTTCATGGAGCGGTTACAATGGCGATTGGCAGAACCTACCCTTTGGTAAACCGTTTGTCTTAAAAGCTGGCAATACGTACAATTATGAAATAAAAACCGGCTCGTATCCGCAGATCCATCATACTGACGAGTTGGAAGTAGCCAGTGGAGCAGGAACAATCACGTGCACAAATTTCACCGATGTCAACGGTAAAAATTACACAAATTGGATTCCAGCTATTAAACTATTTCTCTAGTAAAGGTTTCTTTATAAAAGAAAAGTTTGATGCGAATGGAAAAGTTCACAGAGACCGGATACCTGCGATACGGTTATGGGCGGAATAAAAAAAGTTTCTTTGATCACACCCCATTCTGGAAAAGCCAAGTTGTAAAGGAAGAAATCCAAAACTTATAGTGGTTAGGAGGGTTGTAAGGGGGACTTGGCCCCTTACTGGGAGGGTTGAAAGTCAAACCTTTAAAAAAGGTTTAATCCAAAATCACACCTTTAGAAAAGGTGTGTACCAAAAATTGGGAGGGAGAGTTGGTAAGAGGGGTCCGGCCCCTTACTGGTCTGGCCCCTTATTATAAAGAAAGGGTGCTGGATACCTGCTATACGGCTATGGGATGAATAAAAAGTTTCTTTGATAAACCTTTTCTTGCTAAGAAAAGGTTTTACAGGTAGTTCTGGAAGTAGAGCTCGCCAACAAACTTCTCGATGAAGTCCTTTTCCTCTTCGAGCTTTATGTGCTCAAACCGCTTCGCAACAACTTCTGCATCTTCCCGTTTCGTCTTTGATATTAATACCTGCCGTGCACCTTCTACTGCGGCATTGCCCACTTTCTCCACTTTTTCACACTCAATCGTCGGAAGGAGCCCTATACGTATCGCGTTCTCTATGTTTATATAATATCCGAAAGCTCCTGCGAGAAATACGCTGGCTATGTCCTCAAGCTCGATCCCGTATCGTTCCAGCAGGATCTTAATGCCAACCGATACAGCGGATTTTGCCAGATTTAGCTGATCAATATCCGATTCGGATAAGCTAATGCCCGCAGCTATTTCAAATTCCTTTTTATCGCCGTAGAACTTGCCTCGACCGTCAATGATTCGTTTATCCAGCAGCTCTCCCAGCGTGTCTATCAAACCCGATCCGCAAATTCCAACAGGTTCGGCATAGTGGATCGTTTTATATTGCGCTTTGCCGTTTTCTATGCGCACCTCTTTTATTGCCCCGCTTACACCACAGCTGCCGTGCGTTATGCTGCTTCCCTCAAACGCAGGGCCCGCGGCACAGGACGTTGCCATCAACTTATCTTTATTGCCGAGCACAATCTCGGTATTGGTCCCGATGTCGATCGCCATGCTTATTTTATCGCTTTTGCACATCTCCGTCGCCAATACAACTGCTAGAGCATCAGCACCAACAAAACTCCCTATCAGGGGAAGACCATAAATCCGTGCCTGCGGAAATGCCGTCAGCCCGAGTTCGGCCGCTGTTGTATGTACCGCCTGTACACTAAGGGGTTCGTATGGCCGCTTGCCCAGCGACTCGACGGAATGCCCAAAAAATAGGTCTCGCATTACCGGATTTCCAACAACCACAATCTCATAGATTTTTCGCGGCTCATTCAGGGCAGTGATCATCTCGTTCACAGCGGTTCTGATTTCTTCTTCAAGTATGCGCTGGCCTTTTCGCGCGAATTCTATCCGTGAGATAACATTATCGCCATATTTGGTCTGCGGGTTCTCTCTTGAAATGACTGAAAGCACGGCACCCGTTTCAAGGTCAACTAAATACAGGGCAAGTGTTGTTGTTCCTATGTCAAGGGCGACCCCGTGTAATCCCCCGGCATTCTCGCCCATATATTCTGACTCATAAAAGACTCGTTCGCCTTCTCGCCGTACAAACGGCTCAACCGGGATTTCACAAAATTTCCCAAATTCCAAAATGCAGTAGGATCGTCTTGGGACTCTGATGTAAATGGGCTCGTCGATTTTTACAATTGTTGCTTGGCAGGCGAGTCTATGCCCATCCTTCGGTAAAAATTGTTGTTCTGCCTCGGTCTTATCTGAAAGTGCTCCCGAGACGCTCTCAACTTCTACCAAGCATTGGCCGCACTTTCCCTCGCCGCCGCAGGACGCATTAATAGGTATTCCCAACTCTTGCAAATACGAAAGTATCGTTTTACCTTCAACGAGCTCAGCTTTCTTTCGAACGTCTCTGAATACGATCTTCATGGTTCTCTCGTGGTGAATAAGTAAAAGTATATCTTATAGCTTATTAGGATTAGTATAACATTCAATGGAAGATACGATACTCGACGCGCTGCTCGACGTAAAAAGAGAGAAAATTGAGGCTTTTTGCGAAGAGCAACTGAACAACGGAACAAATGCACAGGAGATTATTGAAGAGATGACGAGAGGACTCCGAGTAATCGGCGAAGGGTACCGGGAGCGTTATTTTGACGCGGAACTCATGGTCTCGGGATGGAACGCAAAGAAAGCCCTCCAGATTCTCAAGCCGCTCCTGCAAGAAACGGCAAAGAAGAAAGCAGTCGACAAGCGCGAAAAAATCGTTATCGGCACGGTCAAAGGCGACGTGCACGACATCGGAAAAGAGATAGTAGCGATAATGCTCTCCTCTGGGGGTTTCGAGGTCATCGACCTGGGAATTGACGTAGATAAGGAGAAGTATGCACGTGCGGTTAAAGAAACCGGGGCACCAATACTCGCGCTGTCCGCGTTATTGACAACGACTCGGGAGTACATGGCGGAGGTAATCGAGTACGTGAGACGAGCCGGTTTGGAGGTCAAGATAATGGTTGGCGGGGGCGCGGTCAGTGCGGGTTTCGCCACTGAAATTGGTGCAGATGCTTACGGTAAAGACGCTGTCGAAGCAGTGAGAAAGGCCAAAGAGCTTTTGGGATAAATTGTCACGTTATCTGCATGACCCTCCACTATTCTATGATTCCTCCGTGTAAAATCGGTTGATTTTCGAAATACAAATTCCATTTCAGGCTTCGAAACCTTCACAATCAATCATTTAGCTGAACCAGTGCTTATAGCGTTCATGCTGCTTTAAAACTTCCTTCGCCCTCTCACGTTCTTCGTGATGCCGCTTAATAAACGAGAACATCAGCCCAGCTGCCTGTGTCTTGCATGCTTTACAGAGCCTCTCGCCACTGGTGCATTCTTCAAAAATTTCCTTTATTAGGGTGTCATCTTCCACGAGATGGGACATCAGAAGCTCATAGATCGTGCAATCGCTTGGTGATCCCCCCAGATTCTTTTGCTCTTCTACGGTGACTCGTCCGCCGGTTTTTGCTCGTTTCACTTTCTCCGCCGCCTCTTCCGGCGGTTCGGTCAATGCTATATGGCTTTCCGGAACGCTTGAAGACATCTTTCCGCCCGTCAAGCCCTGGACGAATCGGTGATACGTGGCTGCAGGCAAATAGAAGCCATAGCCGCCGTATTCTAACTCAACATCCCGCACGATTTCTTCGATCGCTCGTATAGAGGTGTTAATGCTGCTCTCTTCGGTATTGATCAGATCAAGGTGCATCTCGTAGACCTTTTTCTGGCCCTCTATTCGTCGTGCTACTTCTTCCAATGCTTCGCGGTCCGCTTTCTTCGTTCGTATGCTTATATACGGTTTCTGGTCATTATCCAAACGCTTCTCGACCCGGAACATCCTCATCCTCGAAGCAATGTCCCGCGTTAGCCGTATATGCGGATCCTGATCGACGCCGACCGGGATGACCGTTGGTTTGGGGCCACCATATTCCAGAAGCTGCGGCTGCAGTATATCCGCATTCTGCACCAGCACACTTATCATGTGCGCTATGCTCACCTCACCGCCAAACCCGTAGATCGCACTAATCTCACTGAAGTTAACTGCGGTCCCCAGTTCGAAAGCGAGGTCACGCAGCTTTTTATTCTCAGATTGAAAGTATATATGCCCTTTATCTATATCAAACCCTAATGCTACGAGACTGAGGATATAGTCGTTCAAGCCGATGTTCTTGCAATCCTTCCACGAGACACCTCTGACCGAATGCGCCTCCATATCTGCTATGCAGGCAAACGCTTCGCCCCCCATGCGTTGATGCCAGATGATCTCATCCATTACCATCTTACCACCAAGATGGACTTTACCAGAGGGCATGAACCCACTCATCACGGCAAAAGGGCTCCGCTCTTCCATCGCTCGCAGCACGTCCTCGTAACCACGGTGTCCGACGATTATGCCTCTTCGCATATAGAGGTGCGGTTTCTCGATTCGGTCCAGTACATCCGTAAACCGAGAAATGCCAAACTCGTCAAAGAGCCTCGCATAATCCTTTATATCGGTAACACCCCAGGGGTCTATTTCTGTCATCAACTGAATTTTTCCTCCATCACCACTCGTTAGATCGTGAGTACTATTAAATCTTTTTTCCTGTCATTGTGGCTATTCACTCGTCACCACATGGATAGCATAATCATGAATCACCGGGTTGGCAAGGAGCTTTCTACACATCTCGTCTACCTCCTGCTTGACCGTTTCTCCACCACTCTGTGCTTTCTCGGGCTCTAATACTAATCGAAACGTTTTCATTGATTGGACGCCGCGTACATTCGTAAAACCGAGAAGATTCAAGGCTTTTTTCGTGTTCTCACCTTCAGGATCGGTAACGCCGCGCTTCAGCTTTATTGTTACGTCTACTACGATGGTCATGACCAGTGCCTAAAATGTAGATATAGATATGGAATCACGCCTTAAAAGCTTAGCCGCAATCTCTGGATGCTACACAGTGTGGAGAATAAGCATTTAAACTTTGTACCTCTTACCAGGTCTTTGCCCTATGGTTGCGCTGCGGATAAGTGCGACCGCTCTAAAAATACACTCCTCGGGATAGGAACGGCAGATAAGGGACAAAAAAGTGAGCACTATATAAATGAACTTTACTTACTATTGGTAATGCTTGAAATCGTGTACCTCAGCGTTATTGTCGGCGTGCTCTGGTTTCTCTATATCTATCAGAAGGATGTATTTGAGCCCGAACCGCTGGGTAAAATATTAAAAGCAGTAGCATGGGGAGCGATACCGGCAGTTCTTTTCTCCTTTCTCCTTGAATCGTATGTGTTTTTCTGGGCAGGGTTGCTGAATGCACCACTCGTTGAAGAAGCGTGTAAAGGCTACTATGTGTATAGAATGCGGAAAGACCCTCAATTTGAGGGCCCTATGGACGGGCTCGTTTATGGTGCAGCCGTTGCAATCGGGTTTGAAATTGTCGAAAATCTGTTGTATAGCTTTAACACGGAGTTTGGCCTGGAACTCGCTGCGGTACGATCGATCGCGGTCGGACATATCTTGTTCACCGGGCTCTTTGGGTTGATGGTGGGCATGGCGCAGATTAAAGGAAGACGAAGTATGGTTGCGTATGGATTTATTGGCGCGGTTTTGATGCACTTTGCGTGGAACACGTTAGTGAGCGTGCATTGGGTATCCTACTTCATTCTCGTTCCTGTATTCATTCTCATCCTCAAGCTGCTCGCAGACGTGGCGTGGAACTACGAATTAGACGTGTATGTCTCGCCGCGTGAGGAGATGGAGGATAGAGCACGACGGTTTATTACTGAACATGACGGTGCATCAACCTATGCACTGGCTGACGAGCTCAGCATAGATCCGCATCGGACCGCATTGTTCATGAAAAGCATCGGCGCGAAATTTGATCGGGGGAAGAAGAAATGGTACCTGGCAGCTGCTCGGTCGGAGCCCCCGATTACGTTAGAGCAAGAGTAACGCGCCTGGACGATCGCGCGGAAGATGCGTATGAACGCTTTTAAAAACAAATTGCGGAGAAGAGTTGGTTGTAAACGAAGAGAAACGAATTTTGGGAAGAAGTCTTGACTTTTTATAGCCAGAGCACCGCCCACTCTATCCTTTCTTCGCCTTCTTTTGCGTAACGGTGCATTCGAGGGTTTATCGCTGTTTATGGCTACTCCTTTTCCATCGGAAAGCTGATCCAAAAGCTTAAATGAACTCCAAAAGCGAAAAGTTTAAGTATGATGATCGCAAATAGGCAATCAGTGAGGTACAAATGGCTACCTCAACGAAAAAAGCGATCGTGATTGTTATTATTGCAGCGATTGTAGCGATTGCTGCGCTTATGCTGACTTCAGGGGTTGCATCTGCTACGAAACATGTAGTGAATCAAACTGATCCTGCTTGCGATGATGGGGACTACTACTATACTTCGATCCAGGCTGCGGTATGGAACGCAAGCAGTGGTGATACCATCATCGTCTGTCCGGGAAGGTACAACGAGACCGTTACGGTGAACAAAAGCAATATCGTGATAACGGCGTTTAACGAGACGAAACCGATAGTCAGTGCAGTGAACAATCCAGACGACCACGTCTTTAGCATCACCGACCAGACGAACTTCACGCTCGCCGGTTTCGAGATACGGGATGCAAATGGCACAACGCAAAATGTGGCAGGCATCTACATGTATAATGCAACCGAGTGCAACATTTCGAACACTATCGTGACGAACATCTCTGCAACTAATTACAGAGCCTACGGCATCTATCTGTTTAAGTCAAGCGACAACAGGTTCAGCTCAAGCACCTCCGTTTCCACTATTACG
>CAYNTR010000050.1:0-15470 GCA_964400255.1 uncultured Halobacteria archaeon | reverse complement strand
AATATAAATTTAAAAAATATTAGAGCTTCACAATTAAGCTACAATAAATGGCTAATTAAGGGAAAAGAAAATGGAAAAAAGGAGATATATATACTTTTGAGTACCGAAAATAAGCTAGATATTTATGACTGTAATAGTTATAAGAAATGGTATAAAAAGTTGAAAATCAATTTAAAAGGATAAAGTGAATAAAATTATATGGGGAAAATTTTCATAAGAGTTTTTAGAATATTGAGAAATGATAACGACTAAAAGGAGATTCTATCAATTTCCAAAGACGAACAAGATCTATTACCCATTAGAATGCACAGAATATTATCTGAATCTTAGAGCTTTTTGTTAAGAAAAGCAGTATATGATACCCAACCGTTTCAATGTCCGTATTGTTGGTACACCGTTCTCATCCCAGCCGCGCATTCGATAATACTCGTCAAGTGTTTGTAAGAACGCTTTTCGGTCTATTATCCTTCCAGCAGCCTCTTCCTCAAAGAAGCGTTCGGGTAACGTGTCATCGTCTTTAGAGAAGCCTTCTCGTAGATTGTAAAGCCGTTCTAAATTCCAAATCCGCTCGCCCACGCGCATGAGATCCTCAGATGTATACGTCAC
This sequence comes from uncultured Halobacteria archaeon, assembly GCA_964400255.1. Lineage (GTDB taxonomy): Archaea > Halobacteriota > Syntropharchaeia > Alkanophagales > Methanospirareceae > JACGMN01. Next base: position 14,864 of record CAYNTR010000050.1, on the reverse strand, counting down.
ACCGGTTACCGCACTTAATATGTTCGCGTACTCTTCCTCACCGACGCCAAAGAATGCAAATATACACACTACCAACGAATCAACCGCGGCAAATCTGTCTTGGAATATCTTTGTGTGCCCTGCCTTTCCCGCAAGCGTGTAAGGGTCAATCGCCTTTGGCTTTCTCAGTATCTCGGGAGCGACGAGGTATGCTCGTGTATGACAGCCTCCACGATTAGAGGTGGCGTAGCTGAACCCCAACCCCTTCACACCACGCGGGTCGTATGCCGGCAGTTCAAGCCCTTTTATCTCAATTGCCGTCTCAGGACGGCCTTCAGACTCCGAAAAAAGCTTGGCACCCCTGCCAAGTCGTTCGCCAATGCCCTCCCGTTCGCCGATTATTTTCGTGAGCGTTACCAGTTCAGTGCCTGAAATGCCTTTATTTCGTATTTCGGCATAGCAGCCTAAAACCGCACCAACAGAGATAGTATCCAGGCCGTAATCGTTACAGACACGGTTTGCCGCAACAATAGCATCATAATCGGAATTATGAATATTCGCGCTCATCATACCGATGGTCTCATATTCCGGCAGCTCCTTTCCTGTTTCATCCTCGCGTTTACAGGCAATGGGACAAGCATAACATGCTTTCCTCCGTGATGGCCCCTTTTCCATTATGCTCTTAGCAAAAAACGGGCTCAGATCGACATCAGGTTCTCCCTGCCTGAAATTCGCTACTGGGAGTATCTGCATCCAATTCGTTATCTTCATTAAAAATGGCGTGCCAAAAACCGCCAGCCCTTTGTTTATCGTCGGGCTTGCAATCAAGAGCCGATTGATTGACTTTTTCTGCTTTACAAATTCAGCCTGGTCGAAGATGTCCACGCTTCCCGTGCCCTTCACCACAATTGCTTTCAGGTTCTTCGAGCCCATTACCGCGCCTACCCCTCCGCGTCCAAACGTATGAACCATTTCTGACATGATCGAAGCCAAAAGTACCTGTTTCTCGCCTGCTCTGCCGATACACGCGACGCTCCCCTTATCTTTAAGAAGACGCATGGTTTCCTTTGCATTCTTGCCCCAGAGTCTCCTAGCGGATTTGAGCTCCACTCTGTCATCTTCTATTTCAATAAATACCGGCTCTGGTGATTTGCCCGCAATAATTATCGCGTCATAGCCTGCCTTCTTCAGTTCCGGACCAAAGGAACCCCCGCAGTTAGAGTCGAATATCGTCCCTGTCAAGGGGGATTTTGTTGACAGCGAGACTCTGCCTGATGCTGGTGTCGTGGTGCCTGTTAAGGGCCCAGCGGCAAATACAAGCAGGTTAGCCGGTGCGAACGCATCAACTCGCCCTGTCTCACAGACAATTTTCGCGCCAAGTCCCCGACCACCAATATATTCTTTAAGCAAAGACTCATCAGGAGTAAAGCTATCTATCTTACCCTTTGAGAGGTCTATTCGGAGTATTCTCTTTTTCCAGCCGTATGCTGTAGTCATAGCTACCCCTCACAATAGAAGGTTATGGAAATATGTGTTCTAAATGATTAGAGAGATTAAAAAGAAGAAGGTAAAAAAACAATCGGAGGTGGATTATGCGTATAAAAGCTCTACAAACTTGTAAGTATTTTAGAGCAATGGATAATGCTCTCCTCTGTGAACTTTTACATCCAGCAAACGAGGCTGAAGCTTTGGCAATTCGGTATAGTATCGCCCATGCAATCGTAAAACCCGGTGAAGCCACACTTCCTCATACGTTAAAGACCTCCTCTGAGGTGTATTATATCCTCGAGGGCGACGGCATCATGTATATTAACGAAGAATCTGCAGCAGTTCATTCAGGGCAGGCCGTATATATTCCACCAAATTCAACGCAATATATTCAAAATACGGGAACTGCTGATTTGCAATTCTTATGTATCGTTGACCTGATGTGGCGACGAGAAGAAGAGGAATTAGTTTAAAACGAGTTTGATCGGAGATGAAACGGCATTAGAAGAACTCAAAAAGCTTTTATATTCTGAATCGCAGGTTATTTCAAACATGACCAGAAGTGCCATAACCAAAGTTCAGGCCTTGATTCTACTCTTAGTCATTGTCGTGGCGGCAGCAGGTGCAGCCTTCTACATCCTTATCCTACCTGAACCTCAGGAGAACATAACCATCGGCGCAATCCTTCCGTTTACTGGCACAGAAGCTGACATCGGTTTAGAGGAGCAACGAGCCATTGAAATGGCATTAGAAGAGGTCGGAGACGGAATCAGAGTGGTATATGAAGACGGTGGCGGTGACAAAACCAAAGGAGTCACCGCATTCCAGAAGCTCGTCACTACAGATGATATCACGGTAGTAGTAACCTGCCAAAGCTGGACGAGCAATGCCATCTACCCTCTGGCTGTTGATGAAGGCATAGTACATGCGTGTATCGGAAGCGCGGTATTTGCACGTACCTTGGAAGAAGATAAGGCGGTCTGCTTCACCGTTGGTGCCAGTGACGAGGCGGAACGCCTTGCCGAATACCTCCACCAGTTCAACCACATTGGTATTATGTACATGAACAACGACTATGGCAGGGGCTGGAGAGACCAATTGAAAAGTATATTTGACGAGCGAGTGGTTGCTGCCGAAGGCTATGAGCTTGATGAGACCGACTTTGGTGCACAGCTGGCAGAAATCAAGACAGCGGAACCAGATGCTCTGGTCCTTTTGAGCACATGGGAAGCAGGTATGATCGCCAATCAAGCCCGTGAACTTGGAATAGATGCGCAACTGGCCAGTACGCGACCAATTGAGAGACCTGCACTGTTACAGGAATCATCAGTCGAAGGACTGGTCTACACGTATCCTGCATACAACACGGAGCATCCATTCGTCACTCGCTACGTTGCCAAGTATGGCGAGCAGCCCACGGTATTTGCCGCTGAAGCATACGACACCATCATGACCCTCGCACGGGCAATAGAAGAATGCGGGACAGACCCAGCTTGCATTCACAGCTGGTACGTAAACCGAGAATATAACGGCGCTTTGGGTCACGTGAGATTTGACGAACAATGTGATGCCCACTACCCTTTCATCCTCAAGCAAGTACATAACGGGACATTCGTACCGTACGAACCTTAACCTTCAGGGTTCTGATAGGTGCCGTCTTTCCCCTTTCGGGCTTCGACGCTTCAGCCGGTCGCGACAGGGACGGACAGCCCTTCCTGCGATGCAACGCCACAAAAAAGCAACAATATTTAAGTACGTGTTATGGAATAGAGTACTAGTCAAATATGACTATACCCACAAAAGTTGTAGCGGTAATAGCCGTTCTCCTACTTCTGGGTGGCTTTGGTGCAGGCTGGTTCTTACGAACGCCCACTCCTGAAGTTGCACCCCCCGGCGAGTCCACAGAGATAGTTTTCGGCGTCCTCCTGTCCCTCACCGGAGAGCTCTCTTCTTTTTGGGAATCCAGTGAGGCAGCTTTGGAGATTGCAGTTAAAGACGTAAATGAGTATCTTTCCGGCATCGGTTCTCAGACAAGAGTAATACTCCTGGTTGAAGATACGGAAAACGACCCGGAGATTGCCCTTGCAAAACTGCAGAGTTTTGCCGAAAGAGGTGTGAGAGTGGTTATTGGCCCACAGTCCAGTGCCGAGGTTAAAGCGGTTAAGGCATACGCCGATGACAACGGCATCCTGCTCATATGTCACTCCAGCATTGCCCCGTCTCTGGCTATTCCTGAAGATAACGTGTTCAGGTTTTGTCCCGATGATACACATCAAGCGGAAGCTATAGCGAGGCTGATGTGGGAGGATGGAGTCAGATTTGTTATCCCCATGTGGAGAGGTGACATGTGGGGAGACGAACTCGCCGAAGCCACGACAGACAGCTTCGAAGCACTTGGCGGCACCGTGGTTGATGGCGTGAGGTATAACCTCACGACCGATGATTTCTCCGCAGAGCTGGAAGCCCTGAGCTCGGAGGTAAGTCAAACAATAGCTCAGTATGGCGAGTTTGATTCCGTGGGAGTCCACCTTATAGCTGATGGTGAGGTGGTACCCATCTTCATCGAAGCGCAGAACTATCCTCCACTTTCCACGGTGAAATGGTATGGCAGCAGCGGTAGTGCCCGGTATGAAGCGCTTGTCAGCAACCCCCATGCTGCTCAGTTTGCAATAGGAACCGGTTTCCCGAACCCCACCTATGCTGTTGAGCAGACTGAGAAGTACAGACTCATTGAGGAGCAGATTCAAGAGAAGCTAGGAATACCCCCTAATGCTTACGCCGTCGCTTCTTACGATGCCCTTTGGGTAGCGACCCGAGCATACCTCGCGACAGGAGGAACAAACGACACCGCTACTTTGAAGAAAGCGCTGGTACAAACAGCCAACTCTTACTACGGCGCCACGGGCTGGACAACCCTTAACGAGGCAGGAGACAGGAAGTTTGGGAACTACGATTTTTGGGCTGTCCAGGAGGCGAATGACGCTTTTCAATGGGTGCGTGTGGCTAAATATCAGGTTGATCCCGGCTTGCCCGGGAGGCTAATTTATGAAAAAGCGTCATCGGTGGTTCCTCCGCAGCGGGTCCTCGTGGTCAACTCGTATCATGAAGGGATGAAATTGGAGCAAGACCTCCAAGAAGGGATCGGGGAAGGGTTAAGCCGGGCAGGATACATAGAAGGGCGAGATTATGAGCTGAGAGTGTTCTATATGGATACCAAGGTCACCCATACCACGCTAGAACAGATAGAGCAGCGTGCTGCGATCGCAATTGACCTCATTGAGGAGTTCAAGCCGGACATCGTGTTTGTCAACAATGATAATGCACTCAAGTACGTCGCCGTGGCGTACACTGAAAGATATCCAGATAAAGAACTACCCTTCGTGTTCGCGGGCGTCAATTTAGATCCAACCATCTACGAGCCTATAGAGAGTTTAGAGATGCCAGGCGGCCCTATCACAGGTGCGCCGGAGCGCATTCCCTATTACGAGGCTTTTTCTTTAGGGAAGAGAATCTCCCCGAACGCTTCCACGATTGTGATTCTGGCTGATGCCAGCCCCAGCTCTGATCTCGTTGTCAATGCATTCCAGGAGCGATACATGGACAAGGTGACCGATTCGCCATTGCACATAATCGAGTACATTCAGGTGGAAACTTTCAAGGAGTGGCAAGAAAGAGTTGCTGAGTATCAAACGGAAGCCGATTTGCTTGGCATCCTGAACTATTATCAGTTACGGGATGAAGACGGTGCGGTGGTTCCCGCTCCAGAAGTGGTGGACTGGACAGTGCACCACAACAATCTCCCGGAGCTGGGCCTCGTAAGTTCTCATGCAGAAGATGGCTTCCTAGCAGCAGCTGGTGTTTCGTACTATAAAACGGGAATCTATGTAGGTGTAATTGGAGGAGCGATCCTCGATGGCGGTGATCCTGCCACTATTGCCATCGTGGATCCAAAAGCTGTGGACATCGCTTTCAACCTTGAGAGGGCAGAGATGCTCGGAATAACGATCCCCGCTCAGGAACTGGTAGAAGCCACTGCGGTGTTCTAACCCATTAGTACTGAATTTTAGGAATAATTTTTCCTTATAACCATGAAAAAAATCGAAAAGTTTTTATATACATAAAAGAGCTATTTGTACTTGGTGAAATACCATGTATGCAGCTGTAGTATCTTACAGGTTCAGGCCGGACAAGATGGAAGAGGCCGTGCGTATCTGGCGTGATTCTCTGATAGCCACCGCAAAGCAGCAACCGGGATTTAAAAGTGGACTCTTGCTCACAGATCCAAAAACGGGCAAAGCGATTGGTATCGGCTTATGGGAGACGGAGGCCGATGCGAGTGCGTTCGCGACCAGTGGTTTATTTGAGCAGCTTGTTGCCGAGTTCGGAAATATCGTTGTTGAACCCCCTGCGCGAGAACAATATAAGGTCAGCGTCCAAGTATGAACCCACACCGGTGACGGAACCCTGCGTTCTATCTTAACTTAAATAAAGAATAAAGATTTCCCGATGCCTGCAAGCAGGCATAGGCAGTACTGGAGTATCCCCTCCCCTGCATGCCATTGGTATTCAAGTATAGAGAAGGGCTTTAATGCTTAGAATACTTATATTGGTGGCGATAAGGAGGGAAATTCGTCATGCAGGAGGGGTGTGAACTCATACCACCAAGAACAGTTAGAGAACGGATAAAATTTCTGGGCCCGGGGATTATATTCGCGATTGCCGCCACGGGTACCGGTGGGCTGACGGTCACACCGAGAAGTGGGGCTATATACGGCTATTCCTTACTCTGGGTGTTTGTTATCACTCTCATCTACAAGTATGCCTTCAACTACGGCTCCGCTCGTTTTACGGTAGCTCGGGGCGAAGACATCTTTAAGGGGCTCAAGGAAATACCGGGGCCCGAGAATTGGGCTGTTGTTTTCCTCATGCTGGTCTATCTCCTGGAGATGATCGGCTATGGCGGAATTGCCCTCGCCGCCGGGACAGCGATATTCGGCCTCTTTCCCACGGTCGGTATGCGGCTCGCTGCCGTTATGAGTATTACCCTTGTGGCTCTACTACTCTACAAGAACTCCTACACCATCTTTGAAAAGATTATACTTTTTATGTCTGTGATTCTGATTGCCGGTGTGATCTATAGTTTCCTCAATATCTCAATTCCGGCAAATGAAGTGGTTACCGGGTTTGTTCCCACGATCCCGGAAGGCTCCCTGCTTGAAATCATGGAACTTATGGGCTGGGTTGGCGCAGGAACAACAACTTTATTGTATTCCGGCTGGCTTAAGCAGAAAATTGGCGGTGCAAAGAATGAGGGCGATTTCAACGCATGGATGAAGAGCGTTCGTCTAGATATTACCGTATCGTATATCCTTATAGGTGCCTTAGCCTTTGTTTTTTTAGCAATGGGCGTGTTTGCACTTCATGCCGAAGGGCTTGTACCGGAAAAGGAGCAGATGATGTTAACGCTCTCAAATATGTTGGCTGTTATTCCTTCAGGTGCGATAATCTTCCTCATCGTCGCTTATTTTACACTCTTCAGCGCACTACTCAGTGGAGTGGATGGTAGGGCCAGAGCTTTTGTCTCCATGCTCACTTCGATCACCAACTGTGGAAAAAGCGAGACGTTACTTTACCGTATCCTGATTCTTTCATTCGTCCTGATCATCTTCTTTGTTATCCTTTTTGAAGAGCCTACTGAAGCTATAGGATTCATAGCATCCGCATCCGCGGTAACGTTCGCCATACTCGGCTTTATGATGATATATTTCAACGCGCGATTGCCACCTTATGCACGAGGATCCACACTCTGGATTATTGTGATGTCTGCAGGCAGCATAGTCTTCTTGTTAGTAGCCCTGCTCAGAGAGAAGAGTATACTGGAATTTGGCATTCCTCTGGTGGAGCGGATGGCAGTAGTAATGCTCGTGGTCTATCTACTTTTCAAAAGTACGGCACTTAAGAATGTGATGTCATCTCGGGGAACCACCACAGACAAAGCATGGATCGTCATCATCTTTGGTTTACTCTCCATTTATGGAACCATACGGGGAATAGCGGTGGGTGGAGCTATTATTAATATCCGAGATCTAGGACCAATAATGGCGGGAATTGTTGGTGGTCCTTTTATTGGCGTTTTAACCGGTTTGGTAGGAGGACTACACAGATACAGCTTAGGAGGCTGGACGGCTCTTCCATGTGCTATTGGTACCATATTTGCGGGACTTATTGCCGGTTTTTTCTCGAACCATATGAAGAAGGGGTTTTATTACTCCAAAGGTATCTTTCTCACTGTGTTCATTGAGTCTTTTCACGTTCTTTTCATATTCCCTCTTCTTAATGGACTCACGCCAGAAGTTCTCTATCTCATAAGGGAAAGCATTCTTCCAATGATCGTAGCAAATACCTTTGGGGTGATTATCTTCCTGTACATTTTGAAAGATCAGTTTTTGGAGAACCGTGGCCAACCTCAACCCCCTTAATCACATCCACACGTTATCCGCACCTTTATGCGAGAACGTTATGTGATAGAACCGGAAAAACGGAATGTTTTTATTCCCTGAAAGCCTAGTAGTTCCAAAGTTCTTATATGGAGGTACCAAATGCAAACCGAAACAACTCCAGCAGAGGAGCAGGATAAGAAGATAGAGGTGGTAAACGCCTTCTATGAGGCGCATGCACGCGGGGATTTGGAGAGCATTAACAAGTATCTGTCAGAAAATATCGAATGGCATGTCTGGGCACCGGAGGAACTGCCCATTGGCGGGCTTTTCCGGGGGCACTCGGGCGTGCAAACCTTCCTTAAAAATCATAAGCTGATGTTCAAGATGGAAGCTGATGAACAGCTCGGTGTTTACGTTAATGGAAACAATGTCGCTGTCCACGGTTACGAACGCGTAACCATTATGCCGTCCGGTAAGAAATACGAGGCGGGATATGTGCTGGTGTTCACCGTTATTGATGGCAAAGTCGCAAAATGCGAGGTATTCGTGGATAGTTATGCGTTAGCTGAGGCATATCGCATGGATTGAATTCAGTAATACCGTGGATCAGACACATCGGGCTTCCCCTTCCGGGATTGGTGGAAAAAATCGAAATGTTTTTATAGCATAAAACCCGAGTAGTTCTAAAGTTCTTATCAGGAGGTAAAAAAATGAATAAGAAATTCGGGATTGGTATTGTTATTGTTGTTACAATCGTAGCGCTGACGATGATGTTTGCGGGATGCGTTGAGAAAGAAGCACCTATGCCTACACCAACGCCCTCACCAACACCAATTCTCACACCCACGTCAACGCCAGCTCCAGCACCCACAGCAGTCCCGGCAGTGTCAGCGAAAGGGCCTGCATCGAATGCTATACTATTTAAGGAGGTTCCCGTTGAGTCTGCGGGTCACGCAGTACAGACAGGCCAGATTGATTATTACATCTTTGGATTGACGCCAACGCAAGCCGAAGATTTAGAAGGTGCGCCAGACATAACTCTCTATTCTGCACCTGCCTCATTCTACGATATAGTTACAAATCCAGCACCGGCACCAGAGAACCAGCTTAACCCCTTATCAATACGAGAAATACGATTCGCCTTAAACTATCTTATGGATCGAGATTACAGTGTAGAGCACGTTTATAAAGGATTCGCCGCTCCAATGGTAACGTTCCTTTCCGAGTATGATCCTGACTTCATAACGATCCAGGATATTGTTGCGAAGTATAACTTCACATACGATCCCGCAACAGCGGAAGCTATCATAAATGAGGCTATGACGCAGGCTGGTGCAACAAAAGTAGAAGGAAAATGGTACTACAATGATAAACCTGTCACTCTTACGTTCATCATACGTGTCGAAGACGAACGACGCGAAATAGGAGACGCCCTTGCCTCAGCTCTTGAAAGCGTTGGCTTTACTGTAGAACGCGAATACATGACCTACGAGCAAGCTCAAATCGTTTATCAAACAAACCCTGCGAATCTCGACTGGCACCTGTATACAGAATCGTGGGTTAAAGAGGATACGCAGAAATACGACTCAAGTGAGATAAACAGTTATGGCGCTCCTTGGTACGGTGAGATGCCTGGTTATCAAGAAGCAGGCTGGTGGCAATACGAGAACGCTACCATAGACGAGCTTGGTAAAAAAATATACTACGGTGACTTTACAAGCAAGGAAGAAAGAGACGAGCTTTACAAGGAGTGCACCGAGTTGATCATCCAGGAATCTGTCCGTATATGGATTGCAACCAAATTGGATGCATTTCCAGCAAGGAGCGAGGTTAAAGGCATCACCGAGGATGCAGCTCTGGGATTGCGATCGCTCTATAACCTCAGAGAGGTCTTTGTACCCGGTCAGAAAACGATAACCATAGGGAACTTGTACATCCATACTGAAGAAAGCGCGTGGAACCCGGTTGGAGGCCATGTCGATTCCTACAGCAGTGACATATGGAAAGCGGTACATGATCCGTGCATGTGGAATCATCCATTCAGTGGCTTACCGCAGCCGTTCAGATGGAGTTACACTGTTGAGACTGAGGGGCCATCAGTAACCATGACTGTCCCTCCAGATGCTTTTGTATGGAATGCCGCCTCAAACCGCTGGGAGACTGTTGGTCCGGATGTAACGGCAAAGAGCAAGGTTACATTTGACTTATCGAGGTATATCGGCACAAAATGGCACCACAATCAAACGATAACGTGGGCTGATGTCCTTTATACTCTATCCCAGACTTGGGAGATAGCCTATGATATGGACAAGAGTGCGATCGAGTCAGGCATCTCAGCCACGCAGAGTGAGAGTCTCAAGCCATTCAAGGGCTTCAGAATCGTCGGCAACGACTTGGAGGTTTACGTTGACTACTGGCACTTCAGTGACGATTATATCGCGGACTTCGCATGCCTTGGAGGGCACTATCCCTGGGAAGTACTTGCAGCCATGGATAACGTGGTCTTCGAGGACAAAGCACTCATGTATTCTGAGCGCGCATCAGAGAGTCTTGGCGTTCCCTGGATGTCTGTGAACCTTAAGGATCACGCCTCACTAGTGAACGGAGCACTGGATGATTTAGACTACTCGGACTTAGCAAACATCTTCACTGTGTCTGGCACGGTATATGCGACCGAGTCTGATTTAGCCGAGAGGGTGGACGCTGCCCAGGACTGGTTCAACGAGCATAGGAATCTGGTCATAAGTGACGGACCGTTCTATCTGAACGAGTTTAACGCCTCAGAGGGCTACGCGAATTTAAGTGCTTTTCGTGATTCGGACTACCCATTCAGTAAAGGAGATTGGTACTATGGTGCCACCAGGTAAGTAATAAACCTTTGTCTTTGGCATCATCGATTGGATTGAGCGGCTGGCTACTCCTCCATTTATCTCACCAATTCACCTGCTGACCGAGGCCCAGCGCTTGAGCATTCTGCATGGCCAATCTGGACGCGACGGCGTCCTGTACCGCGACGCCAACGGATTTGAAGAAGGTAACCTGTTCGGAATGGGTGCGACCCTGCTTGCGTCCGAGCACAATCTCGCCTAATTCGGCGTGAATGTGCTCTCCTGAGATTATACCCTGTTGTATGGGCTGGATCAAGTCGCCAGCCTCTGCGAGCGCAGCTTCGCGCGAGTCTACCACCACGAGGGCACGAGCAACGGTCTCTGTAGGTATTTCTTGCATCTCGGGCGTGTACGAGCCTACTCCATTGATATGCACACCGGGTTTGAGGTCAGCGTCAGCGAAGACAGGCGTGAGCGAGGTCGTAGCAGTGCAAACCACATCCGCATCAGCCACTGCTTGCTGGGGGTTAGCCGCAGCGCGTAGATCCTTGGATATTGGTTCCTGTCCTGCCATCTCGGCGATAAAATCTTCTACCCTTGCAGGGATGGGATCGTAGACCCAGACCGTTTGAATCATACGAACCGTGCAGATGGCTTCCAGTTGTGTGCGTGCCTGTACCCCCGCACCGAAGATGGCCGCAACTTTGCTACCCGGACGAGCGAGCAGATCAGTAGCCGCACCGGATGCCGCTCCCGTACGGATAGCCGTCAGTGCCCCTCCTTCTAACAGTGCCATCACGCGACCCGTACGTGCGTCCAGGACCAACACCGCGGCATGTAAGGAGGGTAATCCTTCCTGCGAATTACGCGGAAACACTGATACTACTTTCACGGCTAACGCTTCGCCCTCCTCGTCATGCATGAAGACAGGCATAAACAGGCTTTCACCATCATACGCGGGTACGAGCAATCGAGTACGTAACGGCACTTGAGCACGGCCATCGGAAAGTGACGCAAAAGCTCGCTTCATCGCAGCTATACTCTCCGCCATGGGCAGCGCCTTCCGCACATCAGCCGCTTGAAGCACGATCATGGTTTTTTTCTCCCGCTATCACAAAAGCACTCGTGATTAATTATTATTACGTACTGCACTTTTTCGTGTTAATACCTACTTCTCCATCTGATGATACAGCAGGGGAAAAAATCGAAACAGCTTTATACTCAGAAACGTACGTTATGATGGTGAAATATGGCTCTGTCAACAAAATTTGTGGCGGTACTAGCCGTTCTCCTACTCATTGGTGGCTTCGCTGCAGGCTGGTTCTTACACACGCCTGCTCCAGAAGTTGCACCCCCCGGCGAGTCCACAGAGGTTGTTTTCGGCGTCCTCCTGGCTCTCACCGGAGAGCTGTCTTCGTTAGGGGAATCCAGTGAGGCAGCTTTGGAGATTGCAGTTAAAGACGTAAATGAGTATCTTTCCGGCATCGGTTCTCAGACAAGAGTAAGACTTATTGTTGAGGACACGGAAACCGACCCGGCGGTTGCCCTCGAAAAGCTGCAGAGCTTGGCAGGAATCGGTGTAAAAATAGTCATTGGGCCCGATTCCAGCACCGAAGTCGAAGCGGTTAAAGCGTACGCTGATGAAAACGGCATCCTCGTGATCAGTCACACCAGTACTGCCCCCTCTCTGGCTGTCCCCGGAGATAATGTATTCCGTTTTATCCCTGACGATACGCATCAAGCTGAGGCGATAGCCAGGCTGATGTGGGAGGACGAGCTCAGGGCAGTCATAGCCATGTGGCGAGGCGACGTCTGGGGAGATGACCTCTCGAAGGCCACGAAAGCACGGTTTGAGGAGCTCGGCGGTGCAGTGCTTGACGGCGTAAGGTATAATCCTTCTACTGCTACTACTGCGAATTTCTCCGCGGAGGTGGAATCGCTAAACGCGCAGGTAAGTCAAGCGATAGCTCAGTATGGTGATGCCGATGCCGTGGGAGTGCACCTCATGGCTTTTGAAGAGGTGGTGCCCATCTTCGTTGAAGCGCAAAACTATCCGCTTCTCTCATCGGTGCAATGGTACGGCAGCGACGGCACCGTCCTTGACAAAGAGCTTGTCAGCAACCCCGAAGCTGCTGAATTTGCGGTTAGTACCGGATTCCCGAATTCCGCTTATGGTGTGAACCCGGGGCTCGTTCAGGAGCAGATCCGTGCGAAAATAGGAAGAGATCCTGAAACCGACTCGCTCACTGCTTACGATGCCCTCTGGGTAGCAACGCACGCATACCTCGCCACCGGAAGAACAAACGATTCCGCTACTTTGAAGAGAGCACTGCAGCAAACAGCCAACTCTTACTACGGCGCTACGGGCTGGACCACCCTTAACGAGGCAGGAGACAGGAAGTTTGGCGACTATGATTTTTGGGCTGTCCAAGAGGATGATGGCGTTTTTCAGTGGGAACGTGTGGCCAAATACCAGGTCGATTCTGGCTTATCAGCGCGAATAATTTATGAAAGAAGACCATCGAAGGCACCTGCACTCAAGATCCTCGTCATCCACTCTTACCACGAGAGTTGGGAATGGAATCAAGATGTCCAAAGAGGGATCATGGAGGGGCTGAGCCGACAAGGGTATACTGCAGATCAAGACTACGCGCTGGAAACGTTCTACATGGACACCAAAGTTACCTACACCACGCCGGAACAGATAGAGCAGCGTGCTGCGATCGCCATTGACCTCGTAGAGGAGTTCAAGCCGGACATAGTGTTTGTGAATGACGATAACGCGCTCAAGTATGTTGCCGTGGAGTACACTGAGAGGTATCCTGATAGTAAACTACCGTTCGTTTTCTCCGGTGTGAATGTGGATCCGACGGTTTACGAGCCCATTGAGAGTTTAGATAGGCCGGGCGGTTCCGTCACCGGTGCGTTGGAGCGTTTCCCTTACTACGAAACCTTCTCTCTGGGCAAGAGAATCGTTCCTAACGCTTCCACAATTGTGCTCCTGGCCGATTCCAGTCCGAGTTCCACGTTCGTTGTCCGTGCATTCGAGGAACGGTATCTGGATACGGTAACCGACTCTCCGTTGCAGGTAATCGGGCCGATTCAGGTAGAGACGTTCAAGGAGTGGCAGGAGAAGGTTGCTGAGTACCAGACAAAAGCCGATCTCATCGGTATCCTCACGTATCATCAACTGCGGGATGAAAACGGCAACGTGGTTCCAGCTTCAGAAGTGGTGCACTGGACGGTGCAGAACAACAAACGCCCGGAGCTTGGCGTTCTTACATTCCATGCGGAAGATGGTTTCCTGGCTGCGGCCGGCGTTTCCGGCTACGAGACCGGGCTCTACGTAGGCGTTATTGGAGGGGAGATCCTCAAGGGTGAGGATCCCGCAACCATTCCCATCAGGGACCCAAAAGTTGTCGACATTGCATTCAACCTTGAAAGAGCGGAGATGCTCGGGATAACGATTCCCGCTGCAGAACTGGTAGAAGCTTCCGAGGTTTTCCTCTCTCTTTGACGTACCACTACCTGAGAGCAGAATTCTGTTCATACCCTTCATTGAAAGAGAAAGAAGGCACGTCCGACCAAGTAAGTGATAACATGCGCCATTATTCTTTCCGTTGGCTGGTATTGGACGCTGAACGAAAATCCACAACCGAAAAGCTTAAGTATCGACTATGCAAATGGGGTAACAATTGAAGAAAGGAAAGGGTTATGGATAGAAAGGCGGGAAGGGGGGTTATTGCAGCGATTTTAGTGATTGCGATATTTGTGATCGTATCTATCTTCGGAACCGTGTCTGCAAGCCCGGGAACGACCTACTATGTCAATGCTAGTGGCGGTGACGATGGTAACTCCGGCCTGTTTGCGGATCAAGCGTGGAAAACCATAACCCACGCGGTGAATAACGTTACTGCCGGTAATAGCTCCGCCGATCCCACTATCATCCAGGTGGCTGCGGGACTTTATGATGGCACGAATAATGGCGAGACCTTTGCTATCACGTTTAATAACGGCAGTGTCAGCCTCAGCGGCGCCGGGGCTGCAACCACGACCATCGATGGCGAAGGCGCAGCAACGATACTCGACATCAGCGCAACGGGCATAACCGTTGAAGGGTTTACGATTA
>CAYNTR010000049.1:0-15821 GCA_964400255.1 uncultured Halobacteria archaeon | reverse complement strand
TGCATTAATGTAAGAAACGGAGGTGCTTGAGTTGAACCTGTTGTTGCTTGAAGAATACAGAGAGATGCCGTAGGCGAGTCCACTCATGCCACTTGCGGAGATGGAAGAAACGGAGGTGCTTGAGCTGAACGTGTTGCTGCTTGACTCACGCAGATAGATGCCGTAGGCGAAGAATAATCCTGTTGTAGAGATGTTCGTCACGATAATGTTCGAAATGTTGCACTTGGTTGCGTTGTCCATGTGGATGCCTGCCACATATTGACTCGTGCTGTATGCATCCCGTATCTCAAAGCCCTGCAGGGTTACGTTTGTCTGGTCGGTGATGTTGAACACGTGTTCGTCTTGATTGTTCACTGCACTGACTATCGGGTTCGTTTCGTTAAACGCCTTTATCACGATATTGCTTTTGTTCACAATAACGGTCTCGTTGTACCTTCCCGGACAGACGATGATGATGTCCCCACCGCTTGCGTTCCATACCGCAGCCTGGATCGAGGTATAGTAGTAATTACCGTCGATGCACGCCGGGGATGTTTGGTTCACTACATGTTTCGTAGCACTTGCCACACCAGAAGTCAGCATAAGCGCAGCAATCGCTACTATCGCTGCAACAATAAAAATCATAATCGCTTTTGTTGAGGTAGCCATTTTTACCTCATGGATTGCCTATTTGCGGTCATCATACTTAAGCTTTTCGCTTTTGGATACAAAAGAAAAAAAACACAAGGATGTCTCTATCGCCCAAACCACGCTTGACAGCTTCTCTTAGAGCAGGCCCCTATCTCAAAACTCTTAAAAACCCAATACTCAATTAAGAGTTGTTGCGGGTGTGTTATGAACTGTAAGGAATTGCAAAATAAAGCGTATGAGCTAAGTGGGTGATTTTATATAACTGATACCGGGTTTAATAAGTAGTATGAGAGGAGAGGAGTTAAAAGAGCTGGTTACTAAGTTTGAAGCGGTGGAGCAAGCGTTTAAGGAACTACTCAAACCGTTAGAAGACACGAGGAAGGCATTTAAAGAATTGCTCAAACCTTTTGAAGACATGGAGAAATCGTTTACCGAGCGAATTAAGCCTCTTGGCGAGGAAGAGAAAGCATTCAAGGACTGGATTAACCCATCAGAAGAAGCAGAGGAAGTGTTTAAAGAATTACTCAAACCATTTGAGGATGCGAAGGGTGTGTTTAAAGACTGGATTAAACCGCTTGAAGAAGGAGAGAAGTTGATGCAGGCAGCCTTGAAAAAGGTTGAAGAGGGGGAGCAGTTGATGCAAGAGGCTTTTAAGAAGATTCGAGAAGCGGAAGAACGGAGAAAATAACTGAGGAACCGTATAACAATAAAATTTCTAAACCCTATTTCAAGAACAAGGCATTTTAATGGTTCTCTGAACTGCTGGAAGTAAGTGAAAAAAGATATATTAATGGATTGCACTTTTTTTACTATCACGTGATTTTGAAGCGTTAGCGTAGTGAGCGAGCTAGCTAGCGAGAGGAGCACACCATGGCTACAGAGCCGAAACCCAGAAGCAGATGGATGTATGTTTCGATTGCGTTGATAGTGATTCTCATAGCTCAGCTCGGTTTGTTTTCTTACGTTATGATAGATTTTCAGCGTGACTTTTCAGAGCTGCAAGCAAAACAGGATTCAATACTCTCAGATTTCGCCAACCTTCAGACATCTCTCGAAAGTGTACGGTCTCAACTCGATCAGCTTCGGGGTACGAATGTAACTCTGCCGTCACCGGGCTTGACCCCGGTTCAGATTTACGAGTTGTCAAAAGATTCAGTCGTACTGATTACGGTCAAGGAGCAGACACTCTATGGTCTGGAGCCTTTTGCGAGCGGCTCAGGATTCGTTTACGATAAGGAGGGGCACATCGTCACGAACAATCATGTCATTGAGGATGCGGAGGCGTTAGAGGTTACGTTCTCCGATGGCACCATTGCAGAGGCTGAACTGGTTGGCGCAGACCCGTTCAGTGACCTCGCGGTTATTCGGGTCGACCGAGCGTCTGATTTACTGTCTGATTTACTGTATCCCCTTTCATTGGGACGTTCATCCGAGCTTCTCGTCGGCGAGACCGTCCTGGCTATCGGCAACCCGTTCGGCTTGGACAATTCGATGAGTCTTGGCATTGTCAGTCAGCTGGGCAGGGAGCTTGACGCACCACGGAATTATAAAATTATCGATGTTATTCAAGTCGATGCCGCAATAAATCCCGGTAATTCCGGGGGGCCGCTGATGAATATGCATGGTGACGTGGTCGGCGTTAACACCGCCATCATTCAAGGTTCTGTTGGCGTTGGATTCGCTATTCCTTCAGATACCGTGATCCGTGAAGTCCCGCAGCTCATTCAAACGGGTCAGTATGAGCATCCGTGGATTGGCATCTCGGCGGTGGATATCGATCCGGATATAGCAGAGGCGCTGGATCTGAACATAACGAAAGGCACTATCGTTGTCGATGTGGTTGCAGACAGTCCCGCTGAGGTCGCAGGCATTCAAGTGGGCACGGAAACAGCCACGATAGGCGGGAGAACGTTTACGGTGGGTGGCGATGTCATCGTTGGCGTTGATGATATAACAGTGAGAAAGCTTACCGATATGGTTGTTTACATTGAAAGAACCAAGAACCCCGGCGACACAGTAACCTTTAAAATAATCCGGAACGGTGAACTCATAAATCTCAATCTGACCCTTGAAGTGAGACCCTCACTTTAGTCCGGCAAGGAGAAGTTCCATCCGATTTCTGCTCTCTCTTCCAAAAGGGTAACAATCGGAAATTTATTATAGACCCCCTCCTTTTGTTATACTAACATCAGCGCATATGCGTGACTCGTAGCAGATCACGCGTTCATGCGAATAAATAAAAAATCTTCTATGTCGGTCGTGCACTGAGAAGTATGTGAGAAGCGCGATCATGCTTTTGATGAAGATAAGAATAGTTTTAGTGTGCGATTTTCCTTATAGGCTTTATTTAAAATGCGCTCATTACAACGCCCAGAAATCCTTACCATATACTTCCTTCAGCCGCCAGACGTCATGCTTTTCCAAAACTTCGCGTTCTCCCTCGCTCAGCAGAGTTACCTTGAGATTGTACTTCTCAGCGAACTTGGATGATTTTCTACCGAATTTAAATTCTCAAATTCATAGAGCGCATTTGTGAACGTTACCGCTTCACGTGTATAGCCAATAGTTTTGTCCTTGGAAAGAGGTAGATAATGACTCATTTGCCTTTGAAGTCACTCAGACGTGTCATTTTGTCGTTCTAATCAAAGAGGCAGAAAGTAGGTGCATCGTCACCAGTATTCAAGAGATCTTCTTGTGCGCTCATCGTAACTTTCCTTTGCTCCGCTCTAAGTTTGTTATCTTAGTACAATTTCTGATTCTTCCCATGTAGTATAGTTTAACGAGTATTTTTTCTTCGTTGGAGGCTCTAGCTGACCGAGATATTCCCAGCTTAATTCTATTGATATTTCATATTTCCCTGACGTGATCCTATCTGTTTCTAACTCTTCTACAAAGAACCAACGTTTATTTACAGCCCTTGGGGGTATATCTATCTGTAGGATTCTTTCGCTGTGACTAGGTCCGTAGTTAGCTTTGGAATACCAATTATTCCAGTTTATCTGCTTTGGGGATGCGCTGTTAATCTCTATTACTCCTCTAACGTTTTTAGCGACATTCTTACCTTTGTTCTCAACAGTGAATCCAAATTGTCTTGTCTTAGTAAAGGGACCCGGATTTTCCTTTTTTTCAGGATAAGGATTAAGTTTAGGCCTCTTGAGGGAGTTCCACACCGGAAAGAAACTCACAACAAACAGAGTAGCGAACGCTAAGGCTACCTGTAGAACCGAAATATACTCCATAATTTTATATACCAGCTCCTAATATAAGTTCTATCCATACATGTGTTTTTGAAGTTGTATTTCATCTTTGTCAGCCGTATCGGATTTTCCTTTCGTTGGATGCTACACGATAATATTTTACTCCACGAACTCAAAAGAATTATAATCTCTGAGCCGTAACGTTTCCTCATGCAGTTCATTTCACTCTTACAACTTGCGCCCACTCTGGCCGCTTTTTTCGATGTGCCGCTCAGTTCACCAGCCCGTCCGGTCGAGTCGATCCTCGAATTTATGTCTGCTCGCCGGTCTAGCCTAGATGTGGTAGTACTGGTAGTGATTGACAGTCTCGATCTGCACATTTATTCGGACTTCGCCGAAGAATTAGAGGTGCTCCACACCTTGGTCGAACGAGGCGGGCTCCTCTTCTCGTGCGAAACGGTAAGCACGCATACAACGCCCGCAATTGCTTCTCTGCTCACCGGATTACGGCCAGAATCGCATGGAATTCGAGTGAGTAAAGACATCGGCAGATCGAACATCAAATCCATTTTAGAAATACTCGATGACGAAGGTATGCCAACGGCAGCGGTGATTGATACCAACGGTGCAAAACCGCTTTTAGGCAAAATGAGCTATGTATTCGGGGTAGAGGACCGAGAAAATATCGGTGAGTACGATGCAGTAATTAAAACCCATACCCTCTCCGTGTTGGAGAAGAATGATGTACGATTCGTACTCTCGCATCTTCGGTCCATTGACCGATTTGCACATCGGGGCTGGGATTTACGGGTCGCCGCGCGTGTCACCAATGAGAATATAAGAGCAATTGCAGCGGCCGTTCGCAACCGGAACGGCATACTGTTTATCTGCGGTGACCACGAGGCACATCTGAAAGACCGAAAAGGCTCGCAGGGACAAGCACCGGTACCGGTACCGCTAATAGTAGCGTATCCGTGAGTACAACGCAAAAAAAAACTTAAAGTGGCCTGCTTTCTTTACATACTATGGAACTTAAAGCCCTAGTGATTGACCTGGATGGCTCGGTGTATTACGGTAATAAACTTATCGAGCACGCGGATGAAGCAATTAATTTTCTGTGTAATGACTATGATGTGCTCTTCCTCACCAATAACTCTACACGTTCACGCGAGGAGTTTGTTCAGAAATTGGCGAATTTTGGCATCTCCTGTACGAAACACCGGCTTATTACTTCGGGATACGCATCCGCGAAATATATCCAAGAGCATGATCCACGGAGTAGGGTTTACGTGGTAGGGGCACAGGGGTTGAAAGATGAACTCATCGACCAGGGCATAACCGTTTGCGATGACGAGTGCACGCTGGTACTGGCGAGTCTTGATAAGGAGTTCACCTATGCAAAGATGAGCAAAGCATTGACCTTCATTTTACAGGGTGCAGCGTTCATTGCAACAAACACCGACCCGTTTTTAATCTCGAATGAGGGAATAAAACCGGGAGCAGGCTCAATAGTGAGCGCCATTGAAACCGCGAGCGGGAAAAAACCGATTGTTACCGGTAAACCCAGTGCTTTCATTACTGAGCTTATCGTCAAGCAATTGAAGGTAAAGCCACATGAAATACTCATTGTCGGCGATAATCTCCGGACCGATATCCTTATGGGACTTAACGGGGGGATGAAAACCGCGTTGGTATTAACGGGCGCCTCGACGAGGGACGATATTGAGAAATTCAACATTTTCCCTGACTATATCTTTAACTCCATCGTTGACCTTCCCAAGGGATTAGCTCAAATGAAGGGTAGATAAAGTAAAGTGTGAAAACGTTGATATAACAATAAAGGTATGGGTCGTGTGAATAAAACGGTATTAACAAACGTTTGGGAAAGAGGGCGGAGATATGAAGAGAATATATCTTGATTATGCAGCCACGACGCCGACAGACCCAGAGGTGGTCAAGGCGATGCTCCCGTACTTTAGTAACATCTTTGGCAATCCTTCAAGTCTCCATTCCTTTGGGTTGGAGGCAAAGAGCGCTATTGATGCGGTACGGGCAACTGTTGCTTCATTCCTAGGCGCAAACCCAGAAGAAATTGTATTTACCAGTGGCGGAACAGAAAGCAACAATTTCGTTCTAAAAGGAATAGCCTATGCCAATAAGGAGAAAGGGAATCACATTATTACGTCAAACATCGAGCACCATGCGATACTTGAGCCCTGTGAATTTTTAGAAACGCAGGGATTTACCGTGACGTACGTGAACGTCGATGAATTTGGATTGGTCGACCCGGAAGATGTGAAAGAGGCGATTACTGATAAAACGATCTTGATCTCCATTATGCACGCCAACAACGAAATAGGGACGATTCAACCGATCGCTGAGATAGGAAAAATCGCGCAGGAACACGGTATATATTTTCATACTGATGCCGTTCAGACCTTTGGACACCTCCCGATAACGGTTGATGAAGTTGGTGTGGATCTGCTCACTCTCTCTGCTCACAAGTTGTATGGCCCGAAGGGAGTAGGAGCACTGTATATACGAGAAGGGGCAAAGATTCTGCCGTTTATGCATGGTGGGGGCCAGGAGAGAGGAAGGAGGGCTTCTACGCATAACGTTGCCGGGATCGTCGGGCTTGGCAAGGCCGTAGAATTAGCAAGGGAGACGATGGCTAAAGAAGCACAGAAATTGACGGTTCTGCGTGATAAGCTCATCAGGGGTATTTTGGAAGGGATAGGCCATACGAGATTGAACGGCCATCCGGTGAAACGACTCCCCAACAACGTGAACGTTTCGGTGGAGTATGTTGAAGGAGAAGCGCTCCTGTTAAATTTAGATATGGAAGGGATCGCCTGTTCTACGGGTTCTGCTTGCAGTGCGTTGAGTCTTGAGCCTTCACATGTTTTATTGGCGGTTGGACTTCCTCATGAGGTCGCACGCTGTTCGCTACGATTTACCCTGGGCAGATATACCGAAGAGGAGGATGTAGAGTATGTTCTTGAGGTGCTGCCGAAAGTTGTAAAAAAATTACGTGCGATATCTCCACTCTATACAAAGGAGGAGGCAGACGCTGGCTGAGCTTCTCCGGCTCTTTCGATTACATACCGCGTCGCTTTTTCCGCTCTTTTGATTTTTCAGATACGAATAAGATTAAAGGGGCCATTCAAAAGCACAACACACAAAATAAGTTTCATAAATGTGGTAGAAGACAAAAGGGCGTGCCCATTTCCATCTAATTAGTTAGGGTACTAAACTCACCAGATCCTTCAATAAATAACCACACTGGAAGCAACGAGGATTGAAATTAAAATTGATAAAATAAGCAGCGTAAGAAATTATAAAAAGCTCGGCTCCTTTCTGGAGTACTTTTCCTTACTTTTCGAATTTTACAGCCCTACCTTTTACAAAAGCACAAAGGGTTAGCCTATTTCGGTGTAGGTCGTGCGTGAATGAGCCAGAAAGAGATTTATAATTTTGCCCCATTTTTAAGCAATGTTCGTAGAATTGAATCGCTTACAAGAAAAAATCGAAAGACATATTCGCTACAAATTACTTAACTATTGCAAATGGGGTGCACCTTTGCACCTTGAAAATTTAAGCTTCTGTTCATATCTTATGATTATTAAGTTTACGCAACAAGAAAATTGGAAGGGGTGAAAGAACTGAAACAGATTAAACTCTTTAGGATTGCCGGACCTCAGGACTGCCGAATAGTTGAACGCTTTAACCGGTTCGTTGTTATAATAGAAGTCAACGGGTATTATCATCCTGCGCATATAACGAACACCGGACGGCTCTCCGAATTTATGGTTAAAGGGCGAAAAGCGTTTTGTTTTCGAACTCATCACCAGGGTACCACGGATTTCAGGCTCTTTGCGATAGCAGAAAGCGGATTTGGTGCACTTATCGATACTCAATTGCAAATGCAAGCCTTTGAACAGGCTTTGGAGCAAAATCTTATTCCATGGCTTGATGGATCCCGGATGCTCAAGCGAAACGCACCGTTAGGGACGTCAAGAATCGATTACCTTTTAGAACATTACGGAAAAGTAGGGTATCTCGAAGTAAAGAGCGCTGTTTTACGAGATGGAACGTACGCGATGTATCCTGATTGTCCGTCTGAAAGAGGAAGAAAGCATATACATGAGCTTTCAGCGTATGTTAAAGGAGGTGGAAAAGGGATCCTACTATTTATGGCAGCATTAGCCAACGTCACAGCGTTCAAACCGAATAGAGCTGCGGATGAGAGGCTCTATGAAGCGCTTACGGAGGCGCATGCAGTGGGCGTTGAGCTACGAGCTATTGGCCTGTGCTATAATCCAAACGACGCCGGAGTATATCTCTTCAATCCTGATTTAAAGATAGCCCTCGTGTAAGCCTGACTTTCACCACGTCTCTGTTTTTCATTTGTCGGGAATATGTCCATTTTCAGTTCGTTTTTTAAACGTAAAAGGTCTTCAAAATTCCTTTTCACTCACAATTAAATGAGGTTCACATAATACTTCAGTATGAACACGAGACCCATGAACATGAGAAAGAGACCGCATACCACCGATATTGCAAAGAACACGTTGCACGGGATGCGTGCTTTTCCCTGTGCTGAAATGAAGGCTATGCCGCCATACCAGAGGAAGATTGCTGCTACTATTCCGAGCGTCCAAGCGTAGATTCCCGCAATTCCTGCAAAATCTCTGGCCTGGCCCAGCATGGGCAGACCAATAACAGCCCACCAGAGAAAGAAGGCAGGATTTGATACACTTACAATTAGCCCACCTACAAACGGGCCGACACTCAGACCATCAGCGTTCGAGTTCACGCGTGGAACCTGCTTTGAAGGATTCTTTACAATAATCATGCCAAGAATTAGTAACGATAACCCACCTACCAATCCCATGTAGAGTTCGAACGCGGGCGATTGAAAAAGCTCAGCAACTCCGGTGAGTACTATGAGCACGATTACGAGCACACCAACCAATGCATGAGCACTTGTGGCGAGAACACCACTTTTGAATCCCCGTGCTATCGATTGCTGCAGGATAAAGATGAAAACAGGGCCTGGAACTGTGATCCCGGACAGTCCGGTCATAAAGCCTATACCTGCCTCGATCACTAGCTTGAGCATAATAGGAGAGATGTTGTTCGAGTCATTTTATTTTTACGGGAATTACAAGTTCTCGTTGATCGAGCTCACGAAGATCGAAGATGCTTCACCCTTTCTCAAAAACAATGGCTCGACTGAACCTAATCTTTGGTTCTGAAACCGGCAGGAGTCCGCAGGAACGAGCAATATTAACCGTGTTACTGAACGAAGATGCGGAAACGTGCAGCTTTGGCTCGACAACGAGGAACGTGCGTTGTGGTTTCAATATGCCAGCAACCTCGTCAAAGAATTTTCGTTTATCAGGAACCTCATGAACCATGTAAAAAGCTAACACAAAATCGACTTTCTCGGTAACGCCGATTCTATCAGGCTCTGATTTGTGGAGTGTGATATTAGTAATGTCGTGCCGCGCAATTTTCTTTCTCAGTCGTTCGAGCATCTTATCCTGAATATCGACCGCGATTACTTTTCCGGTTTCACCCACCAGATTTGCCATTGCGATCGAAAAGATGCCTGGGCCGCAGCCAATATCCACAACGGTCTGTCCCGTCTCAATATAATCGCGAAGTATCTTTTCGGGATCGTGTAAAAGCTTACGTATCGGATTATCCAAGAATGCAGCGAACCACCAGGGACATACATATGCCATAGTAATTGTTGCATTACTTTACAGATTTATTTAAGATTGCGTCTAAAATCCTGCATCTTTATATAGGGTGGGGCGGAATTTTGTTCTTGGGGAATCTCACCAGTTATCATTTCAAGAGCTGGGTAATCGAAGGAGGTATGTAAATGCGGCTTAAGGATATCTTGGATGAAGTGATAATAAAGGAAGCGTATAAAAAAGTACTCGTGGAGAGCAAATTGGCGTATTCGTCAACATTGATACCTAAGGAGGATGTCGAACGAATGCAAACGGACGAAAAATTCAAGAAGAGATATCTGAATAAATTGAGTAAACGATTCTGCATGCTGGGGTACAAAGATTTAAAGGTCATTGATATCAATCCATCGTCACATAGTTTGGTGGTACGCTATACCGGCTATTACACCGGCTGCCGTAAGTTTCCGGAAGTCCACTTAAAAACGCTCTTAATCTTACACCATGCGATGGGGTGCTGTATCCGTGATCCGGATGTTTTTGATACGATTGTCGAGAAGGCACGAAGGGATCTGGGCAGAAAGAATATCAAGGCCAAGGAGGAGCGCTTATACCGTTTTGCGAAGCTCTTTAAGCGAGCGATTGATGAAAAATTATTAGATTGAGCACAACTCGATTATTCTAAGGAAAGTTCAAAGAGCAACGTCACTGGTGATAATTAGAAGTTACTTTCTTAGTTGCTGAGGTTTTCCGTGGAATCCGTATAGAAATACGAAACCTATATATATCCAAAAAAAACGAAAGTCTTATCAGTGATGTTATATATACCAAACATAAAGATAGAAATATATAATAAAAAGTTAGATGTGGACAACAGAGGGGGCGGAAGATGGATGAACTGAAAAAGGGAAACGGTAACAAGAGTATGGAAGCGATCAGAGGCGATATTTATGGTTCTACGGGTACTTCAGCAGAAAAGGAGACGTGGAATAGGAGGAGATGAGATGAACAAGAAACAATACACGCGTTGTGGGATGATAATAACCCTAACTATGGGGGGATTGGTTGGCTGGTCTGTAGCCGTTGGGAATGCAGTAGTGCCAATAGCTGCGGTGATAGGAGGAACGGCTCTGCTTTATCTCTGCAAAAGGAGCGTTACCGAGGTAATGGAAGATGAACTGGTCTACCGATTAAGCGAGAAGGCATCCACTATGGCTTTACGAGTTTTTGCGTTCGCGAGTGCACTGATCGGTGCCGTGTTACTAGCAGTGAGCATACATGGCCGTGCGGAGTTGAAACCAATAGGTCTTACCTTGGCGTTCTCAGCGTGCGCGTTGCTTATTTTGTATCTGGTCTTCTACGGCTACTACAGCCGAAGAGGCTTGGTTGGGTGATGCAAAATGAAGAAGAAGTTCTATTATATGAGCTACGTCATATCGCTATTGTCAGCATTTGTTGGGGCATATCTCGCATGGTACTTTATAGGGGCGGACAATACACCAGTGGACTTTTTGATATTTCTTGTTAGCTTCTCAGTTATTTCATTCATTATCACAAAACATCTTGAGAAGCAAAGGACGGTAATCCTGACTGATGAGAGAATAGATAAAATACTTGACAAAAGTGCCAGGAACGGTTTCATAGTTGTTTGCCTTGGGTTAATCATATTAGGGATATTTGCACCAGAGCCATTTGGCTTAATGTCTGTTATAATTGTGGCAATGGGTCTGTCAGCATACCTGATTTCTTCAATTACCTATAACAGGAAAGGGGATACAGAATGAAAAACACACTTTGGCATCTGGGTTTCTTGTCGGTTGTGAGCTTTTGCCTTGTTTCTGTACTTTGTTACGACAGAGCAGGTAAATGAGATGAGAACCAGAATCAAGGAGTTCAGGGCACGCTATGATTTAACGCAAGAGGAGCTTGCGAAACTGGTCGATGTCAGAAGAGAGACCATTCTGTTTTTGGAAAAGGGACGATACAATCCCTCTCTCAAATTAGCCCATAAGATCGCCAAAGCGCTGAAGACAACGATTGATGAATTGTTTATCTTTGATGATGAGTGAGTTACCCTACTCTCCACCCGCTTCTCTCTCCTCTCTTCTTCGTTTTTTTGGTGGTCCAAAAATACTCTCAGTGGTAACGTATGCTAACCGTTCAGGATTCATTGACTCACTTACGTTTTTATACGGTCTTATACTTTCCCAATCGGTCTTTTGTAAGATTCAGTGTTGTGCGGCGTTGTTCTTCTCCAGAAGAAGGATCATCGATACACGCGCCATTCTTTATCTTCCCGACAGGCACCGCCATAAGGTGCGGATTTATTTGAGAACAAGCCAGCTTGCTTTGCTCTGCTCTGCGGATTCGGCTATCTGCTACCGAGAATAGAAGCCGCTCAGTTCAGAGGTATCGAGTATATGGCCCTGCATGGCCATTTCAAGGGCGTCTTTTTCAACTCCTTCTCCCAACCCCAGCTCGGTATCCAAAGCGTAGAGTTTAAAGACGTATCGGTGCGTGCCTGGTGGTGGACAGGGCCCCCGGTACTCCTTCACGTCGTAATCATTTGTTCCCTGCGTACCCGGAATGCTATCTTCGTCGATCCACATGATTACCGGGAGGTCGTAAACAATCCAATGGACCCACGTTCCACGAGATCCGTCCGGGTCTTCGAGGATGAGCGCTAAGCTTTTCGTCCCTGCTGGCACGTTCTCGATCCTGAGCGTGGGGTTGATATCATTCCCGTCACATGTAAATCTCGTTGGAATCAGCGCACCGTTCTCGAACTCAGGACTCGATAATATCATTGGCATCTGCATCGGTACCGCAGCAGGTGAGGGCATTGAGGTCGATGCAGGACTCGTCGGAGGCGTGGCTGGCACACCCTCTTCTTCAACGCAGCCAGTAAGCAGCGCTATACCGAGAAGGGTTACAACAATGACTAACCCAGTCAGTTCACGGTTCATCTTTGAGTCACCTCTCTTGCAGAAGATAAGATCATCATAAGATAAAATGTGAGATTGAAGTCCAAAAATCTTTTGGTCATGCTATCGCGGTTTTCATCGGCGAGCTAGGTCAGCGTGGATTTTGCATTACCTTTTGGATTATGCGACATCGCACGGGCATGTTTTCTGAGAAGTAAACTGAACTATCAGAAGATCGTGATCGCAGATATGTTCGCACTATCTTCCGGTTCATCATCTCCGCCACTCTTTCACAGTCTCGTTTATTCAAGAGGTCTTTTGAAGGATTTTTGGGGAGTGATTGAAGATTTTGGATATTCAGACGAGCTTCTTGCCCGGCTCGGGCATGCCCACGGAATAGACCTCCTCAACTTGTATAGTGCCCACACGCCGTATTCCCAAGTTCATTATTTCTCTCATTCTTTTATCCAACGTGTCGAACAGGGGCCCCGACGTCTGCCAGCCAATCAACGTGCCTTTTATTTGATACCCTGTCGGTGGCGGGTATTTATAAGCAACTGCGACTGCCTTCTTCGTCAGCTCCAGATTCTTCTTCGTCTTGCCTTCAAAAATCTCTGCAAACGCTATTGTGTCCTCGTTTATCGCGCGTAGAGTCCCTATCGGGGCGACGTTCAGCACACCATGGTCATCAATGGTCCCGAGCACTTTCGAGGCTGCAGGGTCGTTAAAGATATCCATAACTTCTTTTGGCATCTTCACCATTTTTTTCACCTCACGTATAGCCTAAGTTAGGGTTCAGCCTGTATAAATGTTACGGTGTTCGGTGCATCGCGTTTGAGCAGCTTTTTTCAGAGCTGCTGATTAGTCCAGATGATGCATTACATCATGAGTATCGGACTTTACTCCTTTCTTCAAAACCGCATCCGTGAAGCTGATATTTTATATCGTACAGAATAGCAATCCTTCCGTCTATCCAAGTATAGGCGAATTGCCATAGCCTCGCGTGCTTTTAGGTAAATTGTTCTAATGAGAACGCCACTTGTTCAGCTCCATCGAAAGCTGGTAGTGCATATCTTTATGTATTTCTTCCACTTCAAGCTTACTCATTCCATATTCCGCCCTTTTTTCTTCGCTGTTCATCGCTTTTCCCTCCTTCTCTTGAAGTATATCGATTTGAACCGACACCTATAAATAGGTATGTGTGGGTGCTCGTACCTGCTCTCATCCTACCGTTCAAGTTTCGTCACTGTTCTCACGGTTTCACACGCTCGTACAGGTCACTATCACCATAAAGAGAGTGTTGTGAGTGGTTGAAATAGGAGAGCTGGGAAGGAAAAAGCTTCTTTAATAGTCAGCGGTGTTTTACTGAAAATGCCTTAGCAAATTTTTTATACATCTATCTTTATATCTTCACATAGCGGATACTTTTGAAATTCGCTGGTGTATAGACGTGAGGGAGGATTAACATGCCCAAATTTACCACGAAAAAGGGTACATTAATCGAAGTCGATACTAACGATAAACAGTACATATTCCAACTAGAGGATGGGAGCAGGCTCGGTGTGGAGGTGCCTCAGTACTTTCTTGACGAAGATCGTGCAAAGCGTCATTTAAACAAAAAACATGTAATAATCCTGAAAGATAGCCAATTCTTCAGATTAACAGTAGAAAGAGAGTGAATTTCAAGTTTCAGGTGTATAACGCATAGTGGGCTTTATTATCCCTTCCCGATTTTTCGGCCATATTTTATGCCCCATGAAGCCCATGAAGCGCCGAGTATTGCCCCACGATGAGGATCGATACGAGGATAATGGCTATGTTCTCCAGGGCCGTGAACTCTGAGGCATAAAAGGTTATCCATAAGATGAGAAATACCAGCCATCCAACACCTACAAGAATAGAAAGTGACACTCGCCACGCAAATCCGGGGTTTTCCGTTATCTCCTCATCTTCTTCCATAGACAACCCACCTTGGCACGGTGTACATTATATGCTTTCACTTAAAAAACCTTTGCGGTTGCTATCTGTCGGAGTTGGTATGATTTAGTATTGGCAAAAGCAAAGCTTCTTTCATAGCCGCTTGGGTTTTTGGTTTGGCGGGTTTTTCTAGGAAGAAAGCAAATTTGCTTATATACTTTGAGCATATAATATAACAAGGTGATGCGAAAATGCCTGATGACAACGTGATTTATATCGGAAATAAGCCTGTGATGAGTTATGTCCTGGCAGTAGTGACGCAGTTTAACCAGGGCTTGAGTGATGAGGTATTAATCAAAGCAAGAGGTAGAGCGATCTCACGGGCCGTGGATACTGCAGAGGTAGTTAGGAATAAGTTCATGCGGGGAGTAGACGTGAAGGACATAAAGATGGGAACAGAGCAGCTCGTAGGGGAAAATGGAGATAAGATGAACGTCTCTTCGCTGGAAATAACATTGAAAGCAAAAGCGTAAAGGTATTAGAATGTCTATCTGAGGCGATATATGAGCGTATAATCAGCCTCTTCTTTTTTCTTTTTGGTTTTTCAGCTGTTAGGACTGCAAGAAGTCTTCTATTTAAGCTTCGTACATGACCGCTTTTTATAACCGCTTCCTCTCCTTCTCATTCTCGCCGACAGGGGTAACTCACTCACTGCTTAAAAGGTCACCTTTTGTAGTGATGTCGCTACTTTCACGAAAATTAATGACGTTTGAGTAAAAATGGGCTTCTTACAGGACAAAAAAAATCAATCAAAAAAGGTTTTGAAGCCTTTATATCCTAGACTAATGAGGGCTCCAAAAACTAAACCGAATAATATGTAGAGAATTTTGAAAAACCCCACGTTTGAAGCCGTAAAATTCATATGTAATCGTTGATATAGCTCTATTTATGAAATCACTTACCGATTTTGCGTTTAATGAGGAGTACAAGCGAGTAAAACGTCTTGGCGATAGGCTTGCTGAGATTGAATCGTTGATTGATTGGGATGCGTTTCGCCCGATCGTGGGTAACATGTATGATCACAAGAGTGAACGAGGAGGCAGACCGAACATTGACGAGGTGATGATGGTCAAGTTGCTCGTGCTCCAGCAGTGGCACGGGCTCTCCGATTCTGAACTGGAGAAGCAGGTCGCGGATCGGATCTCGTTCAGGAAGTTCCTTGGATTTCCAGGGAATATCCCTGATTATACGACGGTCTGGTATTTTAGAGAGCGCCTGGCGAAGACCGGTAGCGATCAAGCGATCTGGGCAGAACTCCAAAGACAACTTGATTCGTTGGGCCTCAAAGTAAAGCAAGGGGTCGTCCAAGACGCGACGTTTATTACCGCTGATCCCGGGCATGCGAAAGCTGGCACGCCGCGTGGCAATGATGCAGAGACGCGGAGGAGCAA
>CAYNTR010000048.1:0-15829 GCA_964400255.1 uncultured Halobacteria archaeon | reverse complement strand
ATTCGAGGAATAGGAAGCAACCAAAGCGAGGAAGGCCGTTTCGGTTTGATGAGGTGTCATATCGCTGCAGAGGGGGCGTTGAACGGTTTAATTCGTGGATAGAATCCTTCAAAAGGATTTTAGTACGATTTGAAAGATTAGAAATGACTTTTATGGCTTTCCTTACCTTAGCATGCACGATGATTTTATGGAGGGTTTTGAAATGAGTTCTTAGTACAGGTTCTTTCTTGTAGAAAGAAAGTGTTTTTATTCGAACTCGTCGCAATTCGTTACCCAATAATGGTAGAACTCAGCTTCGAGCATTGCTGCCTTCTCAAAATTCTCCTTCGCTCTCGCATCATCGCCCATAAGTTCGTAAACATGGCCGAGATTGCGGTACGCTTTTGCACCAGAATCGAGTAAATAGCGCTCGAGATTAATCGCCTCCTCAAAGTTCTCGATCGCTTTCTCGTAGTTCCCCAGTGCGGCATAAGCAATGCCACAATCGTTATACGCTTTAGCTCTATGAGTAAGTCCGGGGTGATCGTCAAGTATCATCTCAAAAATCTCTGCCGCTTTCTGATACTTTTTCATGTACATGTACTCATTTCCAACCTCAATCATCTGCGCGGGATCTTCAAAACGCCTTTTGGTACGCGCTTTTTCAACTTTCATATTACTATCTTATCTTTGCTTTTTACCTTTAAGTAATTTTCTATACAGTGAACCTGTCGGAGCGTGAATAAAAGAGTACAAAGATAGGATTTAAGCGGCAAAAATCTCTATGTATGCTGCTTCCACCTCCTAACGTTAACGTACTAACTCTGCCGAATCTTCTCGACTATTGCATCGCCCACATCGCTCGTCTTCGAGGTACCGCCAAGATCATAGGTTCTCACTTTGCCGTCACGCAAAACGGTTTCAATCGCACGGATAACGCTTTCCGACGCACGATGCTCACCAATAGTATCCAGAAGCATTGCACCCGCCCAAATCGTTGCGATCGGGTTTGAAACGTTTTTACCTGCGTATTTTGGTGCAGACCCATG
Organism: uncultured Halobacteria archaeon; assembly: GCA_964400255.1. Lineage (GTDB taxonomy): Archaea > Halobacteriota > Syntropharchaeia > Alkanophagales > Methanospirareceae > JACGMN01. Next base: position 14,801 of record CAYNTR010000048.1, on the reverse strand, counting down.
AATAGGCTCGAACATGGACACGCCATCGGGATTGATATTCCCGCCCGGTGCCAGACCCAGCCCGCCTTGGATCATCGCACCGAGGTCCGTGATAATATCACCAAACATATTAGGCGTCACGATGACCTGATACCATTCGGGATTCTTAACAAGCCACATGCAGATCGCATCCACAAAGTTAAACTCGGTATTGATCTCGGGATACCCCTGTGCGACATCCTTAAACACTTCCCGCCAGAACCCATAGCAGTGTGTCAATACATTCGCTTTATCGACGCTCGTCACCTTCGTCTTTCCCTGTGCTCGCGCAAGCTCAAAGGCAAACTTCATCACGCGTTCACAGCCCTTCTTCGTCACCACACCAATTTGGTACGCAAGCTCGTCCGTATCGGTCTCGATGTCCAGATCGAATTTAATCTGATAGAGGGTTCGTGCGATTTTTAACACCTCTTTCTTTTTTCCGGTTCCCTTTGCCCGGCCGCCAATGCCTATGTAGAAATCCTCGGTGTTCTCACGCACAACGCTCATATCAATGTCTTTTGGCCCCTTACCGGCCAGCGGTGTGCGAACACCCTCCAGAAGCTTCACGGGTCTCAGATTAACGTATTGATCGAAATAGAATCTGAGCGCAAGTAATATACCCTGCTCTAAAACACCAGGTTCTAACCGCGGGTCACCAATGCACCCGAAATAGATCGCCGCACACCGTCCCAAATCCTTTAACGTGTCTTCACTGACTAACTCTTTTGTTTGTAAGTAATGCTCGGCACCATGTGGATATTCAACCCAGTCAAGTTCAAAGTTCTCACGATCTGAAACCGCGTCAAGTACTTTTAACCCCTCTTGTACGATCTCGGGTCCTATCCCATCGCCCCGAATAACCGCAATTTTATAGCTTTTCATGGTCGTTTCCCTCTCACGCTGTAAGACGAGCAGAATGACAATTCGCTCATTGGTTTTACAAGTGCATGCTAAGATATAAAGGTGATTTGTACGAGCAATCACAGACGTATGAGGTGTTCATTCAGGCTACTAATTCCTTCAGAACGATCTTATATCTTCCTAATTTCCCGCCATAATTTCCCGCGGATATCTTCACCAGCCCTCTAACGTCGTGAACGCTCTTTATTGCTGCTTTCATCGCGGCTTGTACCGATTCAAGCGAAATGCCGTTGATCACAATTTCAGGAATGCACTGCACACCATCGGGAACCTTTGATCCGCGTATTGTCTGCGTTAATGTGGGGCAATAGGGGTGGTTAGTTGTGGGGCCGATCTCAGGATAGTTCGTTTCTGGTTTTGAGCCTGCAGAGCAGATACCAAAAGGTGCTATCGCACCATCGATGTGGTTTATAGCGTCGAGTGCCTTTTCACCCGCTTCTAATGCCGCGTCTATACTCTCACACAAGAACCACAGGTTGCCGCCCATCACACCCTTTTTGTAGCTTATATACCGCTCAATCACGAATTCGCCCATCATTATTGGTACCACAATGACTTCACGTCCAAATCGCTGCTCCGTCGTTTCGTATCCATCGCCGCAGTGCCCTATGCCGCCCATGGTATCGATTTTCTCGTGCGAATCGAGCGCGTTAAAGACCGAGGTCGTGGGCACGACCAGTATCCCCTGCCGTATTCGTTTCGATAGTTCGTATTCCAGTTTTTGTGGTGCGTCCTTATCGTAATTCACCCAGAGCTGGATTACAGCTCCTTTTCGGCTATCAGGTGTTTCCTGCTCGCTCAGCCACTTCTCGATACCGCCTTCGGATTCACCAAAGACTGTGCAGGGCAATGCAGTGGCATTATAAGCCGCCTGCTTCAAACGCTTCTCGTCACGCGCGGTTACACAGACGCGTGCAACTAACCCGTCAAAAGCTTCGCAGTACGTATCTTCTAGTTCCATTTTTTATTTATGATAGCCCAGTATTGTTTTATGTTTAAGAGTGGAAGAGCTTGATCTCAAGCCTCCACCGATACGTTTTTATACTTAGGATAGGAGGAGCAATATATTTATAAGGGTTTAACAAAGAAAAAATAATGTGGTGATGTTCTATGACAAAGACCGTAAAAGAGCATTTGGAGGGGATTGACAGCGATTTAGCCTCTTTGATTCTCAAAATAAGCGAACTCGCAAGCGCAATAAGTGATGAGCTTCCTTATCGGACGGGTAAGGCGGACACAAAGAATGTTTTTGGTGAGCTTCAACTGGTTGCAGATAAATGGGCAGATCAGTTCTTGATCGATGCTTTTAGAAAGTCTGAGTTGGTAAAGGTAGTAGTATCAGAAGAGCAGCCTGAGATAGTAAAACTCAATGATAATGGGCTGTTTAATATCACTCTGGATCCGTTAGACGGCTCATCGAATATTGAGAGCAACAACCTGGTTGGAACAATAGTCGGGATATACAAGAAGGATTTGCCAACTCAGGGAAAGCACCTGATGGCTGCGATGTATGTATTGTATGGTGCAGTGACAACGTTGGTTTATACCGCACGGAACGGTGTTCATGAATTCTTGCACACAAAGAAGGGGTTTGTACTAAAAGAAGAGAATATGACGCTTCCAGAACCAGGTAAGTTATATGGTATAGGCGGGCTGCGGAAGGACTGGTTGCCACCCTTTAGGAAATATATAGAGGAGTTAGAGCAGGCGGGATACAAGTTAAGATATGGCGGGTCTTTCGTGGGTGACTTTAATCAGATACTTCATTATGGCGGGATCTTTGCATATCCTGCACTAACTACAGAGCCAAATGGGAAGTTAAGACTGTTGGTTGAGAGCAATACCATGTCGTTTATAGCGGAACAAGCAGGAGGAGCTTCAACCAATGGTACGTCTTCGATACTGGAAGTCGAGCCTGAAAATATAACTCAACGAGTTCCAACATATATCGGAAACAAAGACCTTATCGAGAAGTTGGAGAAGATACTTTAATGAAACATACATGAATGGGGTGAGAAAGAAGAATGGAAGGAAATGGTAAATTTGGCCCGATTCCGGGAAATAAGATGTTCGAGGCGCTGTACAGTGGGGGCGGGATTATAATGGCTGCTAATACGAGGATCGTTCACGGCATTGCCCGAGGGATATTTAGAGCAGCTAAAACTTTGAGAGCAGCAGTTATCTTCGAGCTTGCAAAATCAGAGAGCGATTTAAAAGGAGGATATACTGGCTTAACACCACAGGATTTCTCAAATGCCGTTCGCAGCATTGCTAAGGATGTGGGGTTTGGCGAGTGGGCGTTACATGCAGACCACACAACGGTAAAGAAGGGTACGGAAGAAGAAATAAAGGAGGTAAAGCGCTTAATTGAGGCCCAAATAGCGGCAGGATATACCTCTTTTGCAATAGACGCTTCTTTTCTCTTCGATCTGAACGAAAAGACCGTTTTAGGCCAACTTCAGCGGAATATTGAGGTGACCACGGAGCTTGCTACTTTCATTAAGGATAAGATGGGTGGAAGAGAGTATGGATTAGAAGTGGAAGTTGGCGAAATAGGTAAGAAGGACAAAAGCGGATTAGTACTTACCACGGTTGCAGAGGCAACTACATTTATTAAAGCGCTGCAAAAGAGAGAGATATTCCCCAATGTCTTAGCTATTGCCAACGGGTCAACGCACGGAAATATATACGATGAGCATGGGAATCTCATCGAGCAGGTTTCGATAAATATAGAACGAACGGTAGAAATAGCTAAAGCGATCGATCCGTTTAAAGTACGAGTTGCACAGCACGGCATCACTGGCACACCGCTCAAGTTTATAAGCACAAAATTCCCCAAAGGGTTGATTCTCAAGGGCAACGTTGGTACATTCTGGCAAAATATAGCATGGGAATTATTTGAGATCTTTGAACCTGAGTTATACGAGGATATCTGGAATTGGACCTTGAACGAGTACAGAGATGAGGCGACAAAGAAAGGGATAACGAAAAATGATGAGCTTTTTGGTACTTACAGTAAGTTTGCAATAAAGGAATTCAAGGATAGGATATACAGCGTTTCTGACGAGACAGAACATGCTCTTGAGGCTAAAGCTTATGCAGAGGCTATGATGTTCTTCAAAGCTTTTGGTGCTCTGGGAACTGCCGATAAGGTTAGGGATTATATATTAAAACAGGATAGCTAAATGGAGGGGCTACGGTGGATCCAGGTACTATTTTTGAAATAATAAAAATTATCATAGAGGCGTATAAGTATCGTGAAGTGGTTACTGGAAAGAGATGGTTCCGTGGGAAACCTGTTAACAACCTAATAAAGTGGATTGATCCACGAAAAAGGGACATAAACATAGATATCTACTCCTATACAGGTGAGACTATGTACGCGCCTATTTATACCGTGCTTCAAGAAAAGATGCCGAGTAGCAAAACGGTTAAAATTCGCATACTTTTGAGAAATTGTAACTATCCCTTTCTCTTACGCGATTATGCAGTAAATCCAGATTATAAATTGTATGATGAAGTAATAACAAAGAAGGTCTACAATGGGATACAAAATTGGAAAGAAGGGTTGGAACGTCTTTCTGATAACATCAAAATAGAGATTAAAGCCTACAAGTTTGAACCTTCATTTAAGGCGGTTATGATTGATGGTTGCAGAGGATATTTTGGCTTTTACAGAATAGACCCAAGACATGTTAAGTCAATACAAGGAAGAGATATTTCTGCCCCAGACTATGTCGCAGCGGATACGTCGCTTGTACCGCTAGATAATCCTAGGATTGGCTCAGGACGCATACTCTTGGATTCCTTCAAGAGTTGGTTTGAAAGAACATGGGATAATTTTAGTGAACCACTTTGCATCGCAGGCTGCAGTTCGTGAGTTTGTGGGCTGTTGTTTGTGCATTAATATCGGTGACAATAATATTACGACAAAACAGGAATAATCTTTATGGAAGTTGAAGGAATTGTTGGAATTGATATAGGAACGTCTATTATGGCAACAAGAACAAAAATACACATTGACGACTTGGAGGAATCCAAATGCATCCACTTTTGACGGAACAAGCTCTAAAATATCGGCAGAGACTTCAGGAAAGATTCCGGAACTTTTTATCAAAGTTTCCAAATGCATCACTTTGGCAAGATACAACAAAGCGCTTACTGGCTGTGGATGATCTTTTTGCACCAATTTTTGAGAGCCCTCCTAATAATTTAGCAATAGACGTTCTCTGTGCCTTACTCGAAGTGCGGGGGACTACCTTGGCAATTCTTCATAGTCGTTCAACAGTTGAGGGGCCTGAGGGCGTGGGAAGAACATCATTACTGTTAAAGCTTTTATGTATCTCTATTGACTATACTCACATTGTTCCTAACCCAAACGAAATTCTGACTCAAGGATCTCTCGAGATTCAGCGAACTATTCAGAGGGATGTAAAACTTCTAACGGCTGACTTTGCTTACATAGCTGACTTGAATGAGCAGTTATTTATTCTACCGATAGCGGCAGAACCGATTCTTGGATTGTGGGATATTGCACGGCATGTCTACCGGATGATTGAGGGAGATTACCAACCTGGGATGCGTTTAACACCACGGGGAAGAGAAATATTAGAGGCATTGATGAGTATTATCCCAACGGAACCATTTCTTGAATGTTATGGCAGATGGCAGGACCCTCATTCAATTGATATGGCTGTTATTCTTGAAATTAGCTCTAATGCAGTGTCACCAACTTTGAGTTCTATCAGTGATTTTGAAGCTTCTCGTAATGCTCTACACCAAGCTTTCAATTCAGTACTCTACTTAACCACCCCATTCTGGGAGAGAAATCGTGTTGCACATAGTCAAATGGTTAAAAAGATACTTGAGAGCGTGAGTAGATTACCAAAAGTTTATATAATCTCTATTCCTATGAGCATCATGCATCTACATGACAAAAGGAGATACATGGATGAGTTGTTTGAACAGTTTACTTATATCCTCGAAAGTGATTGAGGAGGAATTTTTAAATAGCTCTTGTCAGTGCATTTCCTTCGTCGTCACAAAATTTGACGAAAAATCTAAATTGTCCACCTTCTGAACTCCAGTACATTTTAATTTGATTAATAATATTCTCAAGTGTTTGCGTTAACACTGACGTCGTCAGAGATTGCTTTGTATATAATAAAGTACAGGTAATATTATTTTTATTCAGATCGATCCCTTTTAACATAGGCTCTTGGCTACTGGATCTTGCTCTATCACCTATCTGACGACCCCACTCTTGTACATTGTCACAATACATCAAGAGGAATGGAATCGGATACTCGTCAAATTTTATTTTTTCGTAAATATTTAGCCTTTGACCTTCTTTCTTCATGTTCTCCCAAACGAATTTGTTATGAAGAGCTATTGACAGACCAGCTATGTAAAATGTCAGTGGATCTTTTTCAATCTCTTCATCCAATTGGTTTAGAAGTATAAGCGCACTAAAAACACCGTGATCCTGGTTGATTATGGAAGCATTGTTAAGCACATTATCAATAAATTTCTTCTTCTTGTCATTGACGCCGTAAAAGCATTTTATCAGTTCGTTGAGATGAAACCGATTATCATTCCAAGCAAGAATTGCGCCCCAATTAAAAGTGCCCGTAATCTTGGGAACATCTGTGTCTGTTTCACCACTCAGAATCTCCTTAAGGAATACGTCAGTCAAAATAGGCGTTTTTTCAATGGCATAGGCTACATCGTGAAAGAAGGATGCTAAAAACCATGTTTTCAAAACATCGGGTTTTTTTGTTCTTTTAGTAAGAATATTCTTATTTTCTAACGAAGAGAAAAGTATTTCCTTAAAATTATCGATGCCTATTATATTTATAATATCGTAGCCCAACAAAAAAACATGTGCTTGATGTATAAAGTGATCACGATACTCAGATAGGTTATAAAGAATGCTTTCGTGTTCCTCAAATTTCTCTGCTAACTTCCGGATTTTATCGGGAAGGCTAAATACATTGGATAAGCAGGTTATAAGATCCAAAACTCGATTGTATATCTCATCCTTCCCTCTGTCAGTTTTGACTCCTTCAGCAAATTTCATTACACATCTAAAAACTTCACTGTTTGGGTCAAGTGTCTTGCTTTTTCTCATTATTGAAGGGGTTAAAGATGATAACGGTCTCTCATCTACGACGAACTCGGTAGATAATGGTTGGGTTGGTGGTGAAGGAAAATTATATCTAGAACTTGAGGATTTTAACTGTTCGTTTACTGCTTCATTCGCTTTCTTAGTAAATGTTTTTTTAAATCTATTTTTCAATTCGGTGAGACCATCAGCAATTTTTGGTAGCTCAGAAACAGCCTTTAAAACAGCATAAACAGCTCCCATAGAACCTGTCATTACGATAGCTGCGTCAATTATCCAAGAACCAGAATAAGATTCATGAACTCTTATTTTTGGCAATTTGTTTTCTGGAATACCAAGTTCTCGAAAATATCCCTGAACTAAAGGTTCACTTGAATCAACTAATATTTCTTCCCAGGTTCCCCGAAATTCAGAGAAAAACAAAGCTCCACCCTCTCTCTTGAACCAAACATCCTCCCTATCAATCTGAGGAAGATTTTCAAGCCATGCAAAAGTTTCATCAGAGAAATTCATTGTGGCTCTAATTTTTGCCAATATTGTTTCTTTCTCCATCTTTACCACCTTTCTCATTTTTTGACCTCTTTGTTTTGAGATTTCATAACAGTTCCTCTCAGTCCTTCTAAGCAATTTAAAAGTTCTGTACCAAAAAGTTCTTCGTATGTTTGACCACGCTTCTTCTCAGAATCTTCAAGCTTTTTTGCATTTTCGATAGCAATTGCTGCTTGATCACTTAACAAGATAAATGCTTCTATTTCCTCTTTAGTAAAGTGGTAAGTTTCCAAGAAGTGCAGATACAATAACCCTATAACCTGTTCCTTAAATTTCAATGGAAAACAAGCAGTAGTTTTGACTCCTTTATCGCGAGCCGATGGACTACCACCACTCTTAGAATCTTGTACATCGCCGATGATAATATACTCAGGCTCTATATGTTTGTTGACATTTTCAACTACATGAGCCCCCACTCCGTCAGATCTTGGAAGAATCTGTCCCAACAGTATTTCATTTTTAGTTCCAGCACCTGCCACAAACTCAAATCTTTTATCCTCAGGATAATCCAGATGATAAAGATATAAATTAAGAGTGCATTCGGGAGTAATTTTTGCAATTCCTTCAGCAATATTTAATCCTATCTCCTTAATTTTAAGATTTGATGTTATATCTCTTCCTATATCAAGCAGCACCTTACGCATTGTTGAGTGTCTCCTAAGATTTTCGTATGCATTTGTCATATCCATAATAGTGGCTGCATGAGCACCAAACATCTTAATTGCTCTTCTTTCATCATCGGTAAAGTGATGTTCCTCCAAAAAATGCATATAAAGGGCTCCTAAAATCTTATCCTCAAGCATCAGGGGAAAAGCAGCAGTGAGCTTAACTCCTTTCCGTTTAGGAAAAGGGTTGATATCGATTTCTTTATCAGGACCTGCAATGATTAACTCTTTTTCTTCAATTGCTTTTTTCCCTGCCCCATTAGGTCTTGGTCTACACTTAATCGCCCATTCTCTGCTTAATTCTGCAAAAATAAGGTCTTCAAATTCATTTTTTTCTTCATTATATAAATATATCAGAAGGATATCTGCTTTGGTAATCTCGTCAATTTTTTTAGCAATTTTTTCAAAATCCACAGCAAACTTTTCTTTTAACTCAGCTATCTTTCCTTTAGGCTCTTTGTTGAATCCAATTTTATTGATAATGGTGGCTGCTTGTTTAGCAAGAGTATCAAGTTCTGTTTTTTCCTTATCGATAAAGTGGTGCTTCTCTAAAAAGTGCAAATACAAAGTGCCTAAAGGTTTATCGTCGAATTTTAAAGGTAAAACGGCACTGGCTTTGACTCCTTTCTGTTCAGGAAATTTGTTGAGAATATTAGGGTTTTCTTCAACATCTTCGATAACAAAAAGCCTTCCACTTTCAATTGCTTTTTTCCCTGTTCCATCTTCTGATCTCGGTCGACATCCCTTTTCCCATTCCTCACTTATATCACCAAAAACAACCTCCTCGCTAAATTCGCCTTTTTCCTGATCGTAAAGATATATTAAGGGAATATCTGCCCCAACAATTTTATAGACCCCTCTAGTGATCTCTTTCAACACTGGAATTAATTCGAGTTTAGTTGTAATTTTTGCTCCTATTTTATAAAAAACATCCAAGGTATTTTTTTGTTTAATTTGTTCTTTTCGCAATTGTTCAATTAGTCTGGTATTCTCAATAGCAATTGCTGCTTGACTTGCTAAGGCTTCGAGAAGTTTGGCGTGATTTTCATCAAAAGCGTTAACTCTATCGCTTTCAACATTTAAGACCCCAATTACCTCATCACCATATAGCATAGGGACAACCAATTCAGATTTCGTTCCTCCTATGCACTCTACATACCTTTTATCTACAGTTACATCGGGAACAGGAATTGGTTTTCTGCCCACAACTGCCCAACCAGTCACTCCAATTTTAATTGGGTAAATATTTAGCTTTTTACCTTCCTTCTTGATAACGTAGGTTTCTTCTCCATCTACAATATTCCACTTATTATCTTTTTTCTTTTCAAGAAAGGCATTTTTAGAAAGGGAAATCCCTTTTTTAGTTTTAAATTCATTCCTCAACCCTTTTGGAATGACCCCTTTATTTCCTTTATTTAAATCATCTTCTAATTGTGCGTCTGTATCTATACTAAACAAATACGAAATTGAAATCCTCTCCAATGAATCTTTAACTTTTTTTCCTTCCGTTTTGCAAATGACGAGTTCACTTGTATCCAAGTCTAGCAAGCGTATATCTCCGGCTTCAGACTGCGTTAGTTTTAATGCAGTCTTCAAAATCAGCTCGAGAAGTTTGTCTAACTCCAAAATAGATATGCCTAGGTTAATTTCAAAAAGAGCCTTTAATATTTCATCCTGATTATGCATTGTTATCCCCCCTAAATTTGTGTTATTTACACCTTCGTCGCCTCCTCAAAGGTGTTCCATGCCAATCCATGTATCTCTTCAGCATCAACGCCTTTTCGATGACTCATCAGCAACTGTAAATCATCCCCAGCGTTCAGTACATGATAGTCCACGAGCAACCCATCCTTTTTCGCCTTCTCCAGCAGTCCCCGTGCCTTCTCCTTTAATTCGGGACGCACAGTCGAATGCCCCGGAAATCCACCGATATCCGCTTTAATCAAACTTAAAGTTATTTTCTCCATTATTCTCAACCCCATATGCACCTTTATTGTCCTTTCCTCAATAAAAACCATCCGCATCATTCAGGTGAGAGACTTCCCCGCACCACATCTCACGGGCTGAGGAACAGAGGGTCAATTATGCAATCGTAACTCTCAGGGGCTCATGTGCAACACACCTTGAACGCCATTTGGGGTTCTAAACGCGAACCGAGTTGAAACTCACTCAAAGACGGAAGAGAATATACGTCGTGCTTCTTCATCCCGGCGTTTATGTTCTTGCTTTAACGTATCTCCACGGTTGAAGCACTCCTTGGCTTTTTCCTCTTTTCCCATCATCCTATAAATCAGCCCAAGATTGTAGTACGTTGATATCCCTTCATCAATGAGATACTCTTTGAGATTCAGTGCTGCATTGAAGAACCCAATTGCCATTTCATACTGCTCCAAGCTTGCGTATGCAACGCCACAATCATTACACGCCTTAGCCATTGTGGGAAGCGAGGGCTCTTTCTTGATGATCTCCTTGTAAACCTCTATCGCATCATCAAATCGCTCTTCTGCGAGACATTCTCTTCCGACGAGCAGCAATTCCTCAGCAGTCTTCTCTTCTGTTTCGCTCGGCTGTTTCTCGTCACTCATAGTACTATCATTCACGGCATTCTATATACTTCTTTTGACCAGGCTTCATTTTTGCTGATTGCGGGATATGCTCGAACGTATCAAATCGTGCAGGTAAGACTCAGCGAGTTCCACCGGAAATGGAGCCGAAGAGTTGATGGGGACTATCTATGGATCTAGGCCTCGAATGACATCCTACGGCGTTTACAACAGAAACAAGTAAAAATCGCATCGTTATTGAACCGCGTGTGACATTTCAGAACGACCTAATGTAATTTCATCCTAATTTACCCGCGTCTTCTCGCACCTGCACGCGGAATTTTTTATGTATTCTTATTATCTCTTCTTTCCTTTCTTCGTTCACGCGTTCAAGGTTATGGAAATATGGGAATGGCAATTCCCCCTTTGTGTTCAGTATAAACTCTTTTAGATCTGCAGTGACATAACCCTCTGGAATAGCAGTCGGATCTTTTTCAAATAATCCGCGATTATCTTCCCATCTCGTCACCAGCTCCATCACTGCCCCCTTACTCCCGCGAGCGAACGCCTCGCAGAGCAGAGCGAGAAAACGAATATCAATAGATGCAAGACCGACATTGGCATACGGAACAGCGTACTCATTGCCATTAAAAACAATCGCGACGCCACCGTTTATAGCAACCTCGTTCAGCATCTTATAATCAGTGATGCTGTCGCCAACCGCGATGATATCCCGAATGGAAATCCCTTTTTCCTCTGCAATCGCTCGTATCGCTTCTGCTTTTCGTTCACCCCCTATTACCCGCGTGGAAAAGATATCAAAGCCTAAGGAAGGGAGTTGATGGAAAAAGAACTCGTCTAAACGATTCACTAGTTGTTCCGTATTATCAAGATCTGCATGAAGCTCGCGTATCTCCTTTTTCGCATTCTTTAGTAAAGGGAAGAGATTTTCATGGGCCTGCTGTTTCATTCTGTCCAAATCCAAGTTGGTGCAGATAATATGATCCTCAGGGATTCCCAGTTGCTGACCGATATTATACGCGTGCTGCTCGTAACTGGTCGATATGATGTAAATGTCCCACTTTTCAGCCTGTAACGTGTCAAAAAGATATTTCGCGCCGTCTATAATTTTTGCACGGTTCGATACCGTTCGTATATCCTCTTCGGTTATCTCATGCGCCAGAAAGAACGGCACGATTAAGGCAAGCGTATCACCTGGTTCATAGCCTGCTCGTCCCTCGAGGGAGATAATGTCATCATATCTGCTGATCACCTCGAAGATAGAAGCACCCTCTGGGCCTATAAGCTTCATCACCTCGTACGCGTTATCTTGTGGTGATAACGGTCCTTCGAGGTCAAAACAGATCGTTTTTCCCTTTACCTGCATGGATATCATCACCACCAATCTAAAGGTACGTTGGTATTAATAGTGTGTGGTTTTCAGTTATTGCTCAACAGGTATAAAATGATGAGCGGCTTTCACAAGGATTACAAAGCCCTTTATTTCGGCTGGATGTACAAACCTGTCATGGTTTCATCGAGTACAGAATCGCTGGTGCGTTTGGTGAGCACGCTGACCACAACCATTTGCTATGACGGATATAACGAGCACATAAAAGATGAAATGCACGGGATACGCATACTGGATACCATAGACAAAGGCGAAGTCTTGTTTATTAACTACTTCAGGGAGCACGAGCTGGCCTTCCTGAACGAGCACACGAACGGCGAAGCCTGCAAATTTGCGAGGGACATCACCACGACGTAAAGCACAAAGGCGATCAGTGGTGACCACCTAAAGTACCGATCCTCCTTTGCTGCGAGAACGTTGTTGATGACGTGCGGCGCGACTGCAAGCCCTATCGTGAGCAGCAAGGCAAAGGAGATAAGGAATTCCGGCGTGGCAAAGGCGTATCCCGCATACACGGGTGACGGGTACCATGGCTGGACCATATTAGGATCAATGCTCGCCAGGACCGTATTGATATGGGTGAGGCCACCTGCTTTGAGAATCAGCACTGGTGTCATCGAGGTAGATCAGAGAGACCACCACACCTGCAATGGCGCTCAAGCCTCGCATTGCTCGTGGGCTTTCAAATCGATTGGCAAAATAGTCTTGAACTGTCAAGTAGCCAACGTTCTTACCGATATGGTGAATCTTCACGCCAAAGACAATAATACAGAACGCGGCGGCGAGTGGGACACAGAGCTGTTCCCAGATCGTTGGCCAACCGGTTGCATACCCCACACCACTGACGCCCACGAGCGTCATGCCGCTGCAGATAGACGCCACCATCAATATGGTAAAGACTCAGAACCCGAGCGATCTCCCCGCAACAATATAATCCTCCGTTGTATGGATCCGCTTAGAGCCCCACGCGCCAATGAGGATAAGGACAAGGAAGTACGCTGCGATAATAGCGGCTGTCGCGATATCTACCATCAAAAACCCTCCCTGAATTTCAAGCCCCAGAGGAGCAGTATCAAGACGATGAGGACGAAGGCCCCACCGACAGTGATCACAGTCAGATCAGGCAATCCGAGTATCATGGATTGTGAGATGAAATCTGTTGTTTAAAAAGATTCATGTCTTTTTTCTAAACGATATCGCATGAGCATTTCAAGCGCAAATAATTTTAAGAAACAATATTTCAATTACAGCGCACGAAAGTCAGAAGACTGTCTAATGATAATATCAAAGGCTATAGAGTTCAGAACTCCCTATTAAGCGATAGTTATGTCGTTCGAGTATTTTCCTGACAGGAGCGGAATCAGTTAATTCTAGCACTATTATTGCCCTCTTATCACGCTCCGCGACAAAACCGTAGCAGTCCTCTATGTCTATGTAAATTATCTTCCTTCAGAATGCGCAGCATCTGATGCATGCTTCCCGGCTTATCTTCCACTTCAACGGCGAGGACCTCCTTCACAGAAGCCGTGATTCCTGCCTGCTTGAATGCACGAAAGCCCTTTTCGGGATCATCAACCAGGAACTTTAAAATACCGTATTTCTCGACCGACGAGATCTTTACCGCATTGATATCCACATCGGCATCCGCTAAAACGCCGGTTATCTGCTCAAGCTTTCCAGGGCGATTTTCAGAGAACACATTCAGCTGCTTTACCATATTACATCCCCCCTCTTGTGTCAACAACTCTTACCGCCTTTCCTTCGCTCCGAGGCAAGCTGCCGGGCTCGTGAAACTCTACCTTTGGTCTCACCACAATCTCATCCTGGATACACTTCGTAATATTAGATTCCCGTTTCTTCAGCTTCCTGAGGTCGCCGTCAAACATCTTTGGGTATAACTCTACCATGACGGTCAGGGAATCGAGCGTGCCTTCACGAGCTACAAGAATTTGATAGTTCGTTGCCACTTCAGGGAACCTCATCAGGACATCTTCGATCTGGCTTGGATAGAGATTCACCCCTCTCACTATGAGCATGTCGTCGGAGCGCCCCTTTATGCGTGAGATTCGTACATGTGCCCTGCCGCAGGAACATTTCTCACCATCGTCAACGATTCGGGCAAGATCCCCAGTCCGGTATCTGATGACAGGCATCGCTTCTCGTCCTAACGTGGTAACAACAAGCTCTCCCTCTTCTCCGGGGCAAGCAGTTCGCCGTTATGTGGATCAACGACTTCGAGGAGGTATTGATCTTCCCAGAGGTGCATGCCGTTCTTCTCTTCGCACTCGAAGGCAACGCCCGGGCCGTTGAGCTCGGACATGCCGTAGGAATTAAAGGCATTGATATCATAGATGTCCTCAATCCTCTGCCTGGTCTGCTCTGAATGAGGCTCCGCACCCACAAAACCGATACGCAAATCAAACTCCTTTGGGTCATACCCTTCTTGAACCATTACTTCCGAGACATACAATGCGTACGAGGGTGTCGCATGGAAGACCGTGGTATTAAAATCCTTCATCAATTATATCTGACGTTGGGTATTCCCAACACCCGCGGGGATGGTTAAC
>CAYNTR010000047.1:0-16070 GCA_964400255.1 uncultured Halobacteria archaeon | reverse complement strand
GGTTAAAATGGCTCTGCTGCCGGCGGCAATGCGATAATTGTTGGACAGCCTCTTTACATGCTAAAACGATTACAACTGGATATGTCCCTCATTATCGCCCTGCTCGTCGTGAGTCAACTCATGAACCTCACGTTTTTACGATTGTGGGGACGATTTTCGGATCGCTACAGTAACAAATCAGTGCTCGGCGTGAGTGGTCCGCTCTTCATCGGATGCATCCTCGCATGGACATTCACCACGCTGCCCGAAAAGTATGTTCTCACGTTCCCGCTGCTGGTAGCCATCCACGTTTTTATGGGCATCTCCACCGCGGGGGTTACGTTGGCTTCCGGCAACATTGGTCTTAAATTGGCACCACAGGGACAGGCAACTGCGTATCTTGCGGCCAGCAGTTTCGCTAACTCGGTAGCAGCAGGCATTGCACCGATCTTAGGAGGTACCTTTGCGGACTTCTTTGTCGGACGTGAACTCTCCTGGACTTTGAAATGGATAGGCCCCGGGAGAGAATTGGCGGTTCAAACCCTGAACTTCAGGCAGTGGGATTTCTTCTTCTTCCTCGCGTTCTTAATCGGGTTGTACTCGATCCACCGCCTCGCCCTCGTAAGGGAGGAGGGGGAAGTGAAAGAGGAAATTGTCGTGCGTGAATTGATTGCCGAAGTGAAAAGACCGTTAAGAAACTTTTCTACAGCGGGTGGACTCCGCCACATGCTTCACTTTCCTTTCTCAATTGTGAGGACGACCGTTGAACGGGCTAAGAAAAAGTCTTCGAAGAAATAAGCAGTAATTATGAACGAGAAGTCTGAGATTAAAATCAATCTATGACATTTCTCGGTTGAGCGATTGCCTAGATTACCACTTCTCGATTAACAAATAGTTGAGGGCGAACTTCGCAATTCCGTGGTTGTGAAGAATCTCGAGGCTAGGAGAATTTCTTGACTCAAATAGGGCAGACGGGATTTGATATAAATATGTGTAACAGAAGATATAATTACGGAACATTTCTTTCACGGAGTGAGGAGAAAAAATTGAAATTAGGAATTGTTGGGAATGGGAATGTCTATAATCTTGCACATAGACACGTATGGGGCTCTATGAGAGAGATAGAGATCGAAGCAACCTGCGATGTCATCGCAGAGCGAGCAGAACGGGCGTGCAAAGAAATTGGTGCCGCGCGCTACTATACGGACTTTGATGAGCTGCTGAGTGATGACGGTATCGATCTCGTGGACCTCTGTGTTCCCACCTATGAGCATGCACGATTGAGCATTGCCGCACTGGAAGCGGGGAAGCATGTGATCTGCGAGAAGCCAATGGCACGAAGCTTAGACGAGGCACAAGAGATGCAAAGAGCTGCTGAGAAGAGCGGGAAAGGGTTATTTATCGCCCATACACGGCGATTTGATCGGAGATGGAAGAGGATAAAGGAGACCCTTGATACCGGGAAGATAGGAACGCCGATGTACCTGAGGAGGTACGAACGGAGTTGGCTGCCGTTTGCCCCTGATTCATGGCATTGGGATAGTGAGAAAAGCGGTGGCGTCCTCCTGGATCTCGGTGTGCACTGTGTCTCCATTGTGACATGGTTCCTGGAAAGCGAGGTGGAAGAGGTATTCGCACAGGGGAAGATGGTGAGGAATGAGGCAAAGGAGAAGAACACGTATGACTTAGCTACCGTTTTGTTGCGGTTAGAAGGTGGGAAAACCGCCTTTTTCGACGTGAGCTGGGCATTTCCACAATCGTACGGACCATTCTACTCGTCCTTAGATATCGTCGGAACCGCCGGGCGGATCGAATATAACGATAAAGATACGAATCCTATGCTCCTCGTGACGGATAAGCTCGAATTCCCTCGCTATTGGCCGCTGTTATCAACCGACCTGAACAGTTTTAAGGACGAAATGGCAGAATTTGTACGGTGTATCGAGACCGGTGAAGAGCCAGTCGTGACCGAAGAAGAGGCGTACGAGATATTAAAAATAGTGCTTGCCGCTGAAGAATCGATCCAAAAAGGGGAGCCAATCAAAGTATGAGGTGGTAAGATGCAACCGTTAAACATTGGTATTCTGGGTTATGATCATGTACACGTGCTAAGGTACGTTCCGGCCTTTATGAGTGCCGGAAATGCGCGAATAACCAAGGTTGCCGCAATTGGTGCGAATAAAGAAGTGGCGAAACGCGATGCCGATTCTATTCGCTGTTCGTACTATGAGACCCTGGATAATTTCTTCGATGAGTTAGATGCGATCTATGTTGGGACTACTCCGCCAGTCCATAAAGACGTGATTGAACTGGCTGCAGAGCACGGTTTACATGTCCTCTGTGACAAGCCAATCGCGTTGACTTTAAGCGATGCAGACGAGATTATCCGCTGTGCCGTTACGCATAACATAAAACTCATGGTACCCTTCAACCCGCGATTCCAGATCCCGTTTATCCGCGCAAAGGAGATAATCGAGGGCGGCGAACTGGGCGAGCTTCAGTACATCTATGCGGTGAAGTACGGGAAGAGCCCGAAGTATTTGAGCGGTGTGGATACCTCGTGGTTCTTCGACCCCGATCAGGCGGGTTTTGGCGGGTTTGGCGATATTGGTATCCATGCAATCGATGCGTTACGATGGTTAACGGGCTCGGAGGTTAAGCGTGTGTATGCGGATATTGGCAGCCGGTTAGATCCAACCAGTGGGATCGATGACCTCGGCTGCATGACGATGACCTTTGAGAACGAGGTCATTGCCGTTTTGAGTGCTGGCTGGGCGAACCCCCCGGGCTATCCCAAAGGGCTTGACGTCCGATTCGAGATTCTGGGCACTAAAGGCGCGCTGCTTATCGAGAAGCCGTATCACGATTTTCTGATCTCCGATACCGAGCGGCGCGAGGAGCAAGACTGGTGGCGCGTGGATATTCAGAGTGCCGTTACCGAATTTGTGGCCTGTATCATCGAGGATAGAGAACCGTTCATCACCGGAAAGGACGGACGCGCTGCGCTTGAGATACAGATCGCTGGCTATCTCTCTGCGGAAACAGGGAAAGAGGTGGCATTGCCGCTGTAAGCGTTATCAATCAGGTTAACTGCTGAGTGAATGATGAATAAAGTAGCAGTAAGCTAAAGCCATCTTTACGAAAATCGTTATAGTGGCCAAAATTACAAATAGCCTCACTTCTCCTGAGGTGGACTTTTAACTTTTCTTATAGACTTGTTAACTGGTGATTTTTTGGTTTAAAATTCTTCCTCCATTGCCGCTTCGAGATGCTGATCTTACATGTTGAAATCGCAGCTTGCAATTTTTTGTTTTGAACCAAGAGAGCATTTATTTCTCCAGCTATATCTTTTTTGAACTTAGGCAGTCCAGTAGGTAAACTTTCGTATTTTTTTATTGACTCATCTATCTTCAGATTTATTTTTTTATTTAGTTGATATTGAGAGGCATAGTATTCCGTTATACCATAATAGAGTGAAGAAGAACTATTGTATTGACAATCCTCAATATACTTAACACCACCTTGATTTCTAAATGCGTTAAACCCATCTTCTCTTAAATCGATAAATATACCTTTGAAGTCAAACCACGTATTGATACTTTTTCCCGTATTTTTTTCATTTATTTTTTCCAATAAATCTCCCATAAACACTTCATTCTCTATAAACTCAGCCAGCAGAATATCATAGAATTGTTCCCGTTTTGCTTTCTCTCTTTTTTCTTCGATTTTTAATTGGCGGTCCACTAATCTTGCGTAGTATATTGTCACAATAACTAATATCCCAAGAGCGAAAGCGTTTATAGCATCCCACATCGCTAACGCAATAAGCCTCCTATGGAGCCAAGTAAAAAACCTATTATAGCCCAATTCCATTGTGAATCTGCCATCTTAAATCACATTCTCAAAAGTTATTGTTTAATAAAAACTTTTAGATATAAAGATATAAAGTATTCGGTCATCCCAAATTTTCAAGTGAGGGGCTCCCTCTGATTTTGAGAATAATCGGGGTGGGTCAATTTATCTCTAAATCCTCGCGGATTTCCCAGTTTAAAGTTTTTCTGTGGTCCTATGAGGCGGAAAAACATTAATACGGGTCGAGCTGGTTATTTTTTGGTTATAAGTATGAGGCTTCTTGCAGCTCTAAAAAATTGTTGATTCCACTTAAAACAATCTGATGCCCCCTTTTGATGCTTTTGATACTAGATAATTAATAAACGCCGAACAAGAAGCTAGCATAAACTTCGCATCTTCAATATCTAAATTGGCTTGATCCATTAAAGAGTGTCGAATGCCGTCAGCCTCACTTGTATAGCTATATAATTTACTAAATCCTTCTTTTAAATCAGGATGTAACCCTACTGTTCTGTCACGCTCAAATCTATTTAAAGCTTTTCCTAGTGTTGTACTTCTATTTTCAGTTATGCGAATACAAAGAGCCTCAACCGCACTAATAGCTTCCTTAATAGAGTTCCGATAATCTGGATTTTTTCTATCTGCAAACAACTCTAATGCCCTATTTAAATGTGTTTGCACTTGAGATATCGGTACTTTTAAAGCTTCTTCTATCTCTAAAATTTCTTCTTCTGATGTTAATTGAGTTATTACTCCCCCCACAAATCTGTATCCAGACAATTCCCGCTTAAGCATTTCATTGCAAGTATTCATAAATTCTTCGTTCATAGTATTTTCTGGATAATTGTGAGCGATAAACTCTATAAAGTCATATACCTCCCACCAAAAACAATTTAAAAAGTATTTCCTAATCGCTTGGCGGTTATTAAAATAATTTGTATCCAAAATATCAATTGGCTTTTTAAAATAATCTATCCAAATTTTTTTAAAAAGAAGGTCAATATTATCCGCATCGCTGATATAACCGCTCGATGTATCACTCAAATAGTACACAGATATTAAATTCCATAAGGTATTTCTTAAATCGTCATCCATCGAGTCTATTTGGACTTTGCTTTTGACAGGCACAATCCCTTTCTTCTGAGAAAATTTCATCACTATTCGCCTCATACCATGCATATCTTAGGAGCATCCACAAGACATCATCCGCATTATCTTTAATCCTGCTGATATTTTCTAATGCTTAAAAAATGGTGTCAACTACATAAAAATTTTTCTTTTTTAGGGGCTCCCTCTGATTTTGAGAATATTTTTGCAGGTAGTGGTCTAGGGGGAAATTATCTCTAAATCCTCGCGGATTTCCCCGTTTAACGTTTTCTGTGGTCGCTTTTGGGTAAAAACATTGAATACGGGTCGAGCTAAATTGTGGTCTTGTAAGCGATGCTTTCTGTCAACGTTATTGTATCGTCTCAGAATCGCGTTGTGCGGCCTCCCGCAGCCTCTCCCGTACATTCGGCATCGCCGAGATCGCGCGCATCCAATCCGGGAGCAATAGCTCCGAAGGCTCGGTTATGTAAGACTCCCCCGCTTCCAGGAGCATTTTGGCAAAAATGTCCACATTCGTTTCTTCTTCGTGGCGGTTATACTTCAGGCCGTTACATACTGCATCGGCATGATACTGTCTGATGAGGTTCTGAGCGGTTCGTTTATACAATACCTGCAAGCTGAGTAAAAATTCGCGCGAGATGTCCAGCGAATCCACCTCGGTAAGCGTGTGCAGCATGGTTCGCGTGATATCAAAGGTCATCCTGGAGAGCCCCCTAGCCCGGCTATCACCGATCTCTTTGTGTTTGTGCTCATAATAGCCGAGATCTACCTGGCATATTCGCTTGGGTGCTGCATTCCGGTACACCTCGGCAAGTATCCCTATTTCCAGTCCCCAATCACCGGGAACGCGAATGTTCAGCCCAAGATCGGTGGTCAGGGCAAATTCACCCGAGAGCGGATAGCGAAATGCGCACAGATATTCAATAAAATCAGAGTTTGGAACTTTATCCTTGAATGCGTCAAGTAAGGGATGCATGAAGAGCCGGAAAACACGCCCGTACATGCTCCGCGTATCAAAATTGATCCGTGCATAATACCCCTTGCTGAAGAAGAAGTCGAGCTCCGGTTCGACGACAGGGAATAGTAACTTCGCGGGGAAAAGACTGGTGTAACTGACGATGTCCGCATCGTGGAGTACGATCGCATACGAATCGAGGCTCGCAATACCTGCCGCGAGCCACGCATCTTTTCCCTTCCCTGAGAACATGCTGAGGTCAAGACCACTTCCCTGTAACGAAAGCAGAACGTCTTGGATCCGGGGACCATTGCACCAGACAATGAGATGCGGGATATTCAGTCGCTTAAAGTACTGATTCACCGAGACGTATTCCTCCAGATTCGAAGCGGCCAGGGCTATCACCACCTCGTGAATGTACGTGCACTTGTTTAACTGCTTGATGATGTGTGCCAGGGGCGGATTATGAATCTCTTCGTAGAGCATGGGAATGACGACCGAAACGGGTCGCTCGAGAACGATATCCTCAAGGAGCATCTTCAATCGCGCCTCCTCGATACTAAAATCGTGGATGGTCGCGATCTTATCCTGAATGAAATCCATACCGTTCACCTCCTCCGTGCCGCATGCTGGGCTTTACTATCACTTATTATTATAATCCTCATTGAGGAGATATATAGTCTGACCTCTCACTGAGATACGTGAGTGCTTTTTCTCTCGCTTCACCGGTGCCTAATAGAATCAATACATCTCCCACCCCCATTTGAGTTGTTGGTAGAGGATCTATGAGATCTCCACGGCGGGCTATAAAAAGAATGGTTGCGCCGGTAAGTGTTCTCAGTTGTGTATCGGCAACCGTTTTTCCTACAACCGGAGATTCTTCCGAGATTTCTACCTTACTCACCATTTTCTTTCTTTCGAGACGTTCAATTATGTCAAGCTCCTCATGTTCCGGAGTGATATCACGTGCCAATAGAGTCTCTCGTATCATCACCTCGAGCATACTATGAAATTTCGTTACGGTCCTCCAGAATAAATAGCCGCAAAAACCAATTACCGCTATTAAAATAGCGCCGATAACATAGCCATAGGATGATACTTCTGCTACCAGCAGTGGAAGTATACTGATTGAGAGCATAAAAACAATTGTTATGTACACAAGGTTGTGTATTACCCTTTTTATGATTAATTTGCTCAATATACCGTATTTCCTATTCAAAATTTCAATAACCAGATCTATCAATTCATTGATTCTCTTGAGGACGAGATAAACAGGGGGAAGCGTGAATATCCCCGCTATTGCAAAGGAGAGTAATTTTAGCCATGCAGGAGAGTGCTCTAAAATGTAAGTATTCATACTCATCAGTACGATAATGATGACGATAATGATGAAACAATTAACAACGACGTCAGTCAATTTAGTTTTAAAACGAAGTACAACCTCTCCATGAAGTTGTTTATGAATGGCATGTATCCAATATGAGGAGTAATTAACGAGTTCCCTTATCCGAATCGGTGCCGACTTATAGAAAAGAGAAGCTAAAGAAGGCGCGGAATTGAGAGCCTGAGGGGCAATTAATGTGGTTATCATCGCTACCAGGACTATTACTTGATAAATGGATTGACTCATCAGTCCAGAATCGATACCGAGCTTAGCGATAATAAAAGAGAACTCTCCTCTCGGAATTAACCCCATTCCCACATACAGTGCGGTTGTTCCACTGTACCCTGAGATATATGTCCCTAAACCACAACACAGGATTTTTAAAATAATTGCCAGGGCAGAAATCAAAATAATCAGGGGTAAAATATCTTTTATCATGAACAGATTTACTAACATTCCGATACTGATGAAGAACATGGTGGAAAACAGGATTTTTATGGGTGTCATGCTTCTCGCGATTTCCCTCCTATATTTTGATTTTGACTCAGAAATGATCGCACCCATTATAAAGGCGCCTAAGGCAACTGAGAATCCAAGGTAATTTGAAAATGCGGCAAGAGCAAAGCATAAACCCAATGCGGTTATTAATAAAAGCTCGTGGCCATATTGCTCCCCTATTCGATTTATAACTTTTGGAATAAGTTTTAAGCCTAGAACAAGCGCTATTACAAAGAATGATACAATTTTGAATATTGCTAAAAGTATTTCATGAGGAAAAGAAGAATACTCTACCGTAGCTATGCTACCAAAAAAGGTGAGCAATATAACAGCGCCAATATCTTCAACGATCAAAATACCCAGGATTATCTGAGCGTATTCCTTATTTATCTCTCCGAGATCAATAAGTATCTTAGCAATAATTGCCGTACTGCTGATCGCGAGTATCCCTCCAAGAAAAATCGAGTCCATATACGACAATCCAAGCAATCTACCAGCTGCGTTTCCTATTCCTATGATTAATAACATTTCTAAAATACCAGTAAACAATGCCACGCCGCCCACTTTCCGCAACTTTTTTAGATTGAATTCGAGCCCAATGGAAAAGATCAGGAAGATCACGCTGAGCTCCGCGAAAAGGCTAACTGTTTCAATATTACTCACGAATTTTAACGCATGCGGTCCAATCAAGCATCCTGCAACTAAATAGCCAAATATAGCCGGTTGGTGAAGTCTGGATAGAATAATGCTGACGATACCCGCGAATACGAGGACCACTGCTAAATCCTGTATGAATGTGATTAGTTCCATCCACCCATCGCTTCCTTTGATTGGTATGCGTAGTACAAACTCTTTTTATTTATCACTTTCCTTAATTAACCGTATGCCATTAGGGTCTTCCTTCATATTGTGCTTAGGCGGTACTATTATAGTTTTGGGCTTCGTAGTTGATTATTTGTTCCGCAAAACAGGAATTGCAGATGCTATCTTTCTCCTGATATTTGGTCTATTCATGGGTTCTTATTTTCGGTTGGTGGATCCAAAGATGCTAATGCCTCTGGCACCTGTCTTCTCGCAGATAGCCCTGCTGATAATACTGATGGATGGTGGGATGAGGATAAACATTTACGAAGCGCTAAAGGGCAGTTTTCGTGCTACGTTGCTTGCCGCCATAAGTTTTTTACTTGCGATGCTATCAGTCGCATTTGCTAGCTGCTATTTCGTGGGATGGGATTTGTTATACGGGTTACTATTTGGTGCAATTGTGGGAAACCCGACACCTATACTCGTTTTCTCGATTATTAAACAACTGAAATTAAACGAGCATACAGCAACAGTTTTGAAGCTTGAGGCGACGATCGCGGAGGTTTTGGCAATTGTCTTCGCACTTGCGCTATTGAACTCATTTCTGACGCCGCAACATTTGCCATCGTTTATCGTTAAGGATGTTATCAGCAGATTTTCTATCGGTGGGATGATCGGTTTAATTGCGGGTGTTCTCTGGTATTTTGTGCTTGACCGGCTAAGGGGTCAAGAGTTTTCTTACATGCTCTCTCTTGCAATTGCGTTTATAATTTTCGGTCTCGTGGAGAGCGTTGGAGGAAGTGGACCTGTTAGTGCACTCCTTTTTGGTCTGGCACTGGGGAATGAAGAGAACATCGCTTATATACTCAAACAGGAGAAGGACATATTACACTTCGATGAGATGATGAAAGTGCTCCACTCCGAAATATCCTTCTTCATAAGGACTTTCTTCTTCGTTTTTCTTGGGATACTCGTTATCATCCCCCCTCATTCGATCATCCTTTACGGAGCCCTTATTTCACTACTGTTGTTTGCAGTTCGCATTGTTTCAGTTAAAGTATGCACGATCAAGAGCCCGCTGAGAGATGATGAGAGAATAATGAGGTGGATGGTACC
Source organism: uncultured Halobacteria archaeon (assembly GCA_964400255.1). Lineage (GTDB taxonomy): Archaea > Halobacteriota > Syntropharchaeia > Alkanophagales > Methanospirareceae > JACGMN01. The sequence continues at coordinate 6,375 of CAYNTR010000047.1, read as the reverse complement.
AAGAGGATTAGCACCCGCGGTGTTATCTATCTTAGTGCTGAGTTTTGCCGGCCAATTCCCTGAGAAAATAGTGAAACAGAATGCTGAGATAATATCAGAACTCGTTTTTATAGTGATCATTGCTACGATTTTGATATGCACCTTCGGAACTTACCTTTATTCGAGGAAAGTTAGCCCACCAGCACCAATCTGACATCCATCACATTGGTATTCGTCGGGCCCGTCTTAATGAGGTCGTCGAGCCGCTCAAAGAAGTGATAGGCGTCGTTATTTCGCAAATAGTCCACCGGTTGCATCCCCTGTTTCTTGGCGCTTTGGACAGTGAATCCATCGGCAATTGCTCCGGCTGCATCCGTCGGACCGTCCGTGCCGTCAGTGCCACAGCTAAGGATGACTGTATCACGCATTCCTGCGATTTCGATTGCACTCGCGAGGACAAATTCCTGGTTCCTCCCGCCTAGACCGCTCCCCTTAATGGTTACCGTAGTCTCACCGCCTGAGATGATACACGCTGGTTTGGGGATCGGATTGCCCCTTGCAAGAATCTCCTTTGCAATTGCCGTATGAACCTTTGCTATCTCTTTTGTCTCTCCTTCGATTGACGATGAGAGTATAAGCGTATTGTATCCCAGCTTTTCGGCTTTCTGCTCCGCAGCTTTCAGTGCCAGTATGTTACTGCCAATAATCAAATTGAAGGTCTTATCGAAAATGGGATCACCCACTTTTGGGGTCTCTTCTAGCTCGCCATTCAGACCTCTTTTAAGCAGATCGATAACCGAATTGGGAAGGTTCAAACTATATTTCTCGACTATAATCATGCAGTCCTCAAAGGTGGACTCGTCAGGTACGGTAGGCCCCGAGGCAATCACATCCATGCGGTCTCCCACGACATCGGATAAGAGGAGCGAAATCAAAGTTGCAGGATACGCGACTCTCGCCAATTGTCCTCCTTTCACTTTGGATATGTGCTTTCTTATCGCGTTCATCTCATCGATGCTTGCGCCGCATTCCAAAAGCGTCCTGGTTACCCGCTGTTTCTCCTCCAAACTGATGCCGTCTTGAGGGAGCGGGAGTAATGCAGATCCGCCTCCAGATATCACAAATAGTACCAGGTCGTTGCCTCCCAAGCCCTGAAGTAGCGTTAAAATTTCCTGCGTGCCTCGAACACCCGCTTCATCAGGGATAGGATGGCCTGCTTCGTTGATCGTGACGTACTTTAAAGACTTCGTATACCCATACTTCACGTTGATTATGCCGCCACTTATCCGCTCCTGCAGTATATCTTCGAGCGCGGAACTCATGGAAGCCGCGGCTTTCCCGCACCCTACCACATAAATATGGGGGTATTCCGCGAGATCATAATCGCGATCACCGACACGCAACATATCGCCGTCCAAACGGAGGTGCTTTTTGACTGCATTCACAGGATCAACAGCTTTAAGAGAAGCATGAAATATTGCGAGGGCATCCGTTCTCAACTTCAAATCCGTCATAGTATCCATCTTTCGGGCTCAGACAGAGCGATCCTGATACCAATTACATTCGCAAGCTCTTATACACTTTTACAACCTTATCCGCGATGGTTTTCCAATTGTACTTCTCACCAATCAATTTATTGCCGTTTTGGCCCATGATCTTTGACTGCTCGGGATTATCGATCGCATACTTAATACACCATGCCAGCGAATCGGGCGAGATGTATGCCTTTATGCCGGTCGAGAAATTGGAGATCAGACGAACCGCCTCCGTGCCGACCACGGGTTTGGACGCGTCCCAAGCTTCAAGTACAACGATACAAAAAGGCTCATTACGACTGGGCACACAGACGAGATCACAGGCATTCATCCAGTCTCGTGCGACATCGTCCGGTGCGTAACCAAGAAACCTCGTTGCATCACTCACGCCTAATTGAGCTGCGCGAAGCTTGCAAGAATGCCTCAGCTCTCCTTCTCCACTGAACACAAACTTGGCATCCCACCGATGCGCTAGTACGTTTGGTATAGCCTCGACCAACAAATCGGGCCCTTTTTGATGGCTCATGCGCCCAATAAACAGCACTACCGGTGCTAACGGATGGATACCAAACTGCTTTTTTATTGTACCCGGATCAACCTCTCTTTTTATCTTACCGGCACGAATTCCGTTGGGAATTAACTTTATTTTAAAATCAGGGATTTGGTAAAGAAATTGTATCTCCTTCTTCAGGTTCTCAGATGTGATGATCACCGCGGCGGATTCATACCCCCCAAGCCATTCTCGATGCGATATTTCACGGAATTCCCACCAGTCGCCAAACGAATTGCCATTCCGGCCCCATTCAGTACTGTGATAGGTCAGCACATAGGGCAGACCATGATCTCTTTTGATCCGGTTCAAAGCGACGACCGGATGCCAATCATGGCCGTGAATCGCATCAAATCTCCCAACTAATTTCTGCACCGCATCAAATCGATCCACCAGTGCTTCACACATCCGATCCATCTGCATAACCACGCCGCCGGACTGATCATGGCGGCATCGCTGGTAATGCACACCATTAATCTCTTCAGACTCGCTCTTATCACCAATTCGCGAGAACACGTGCACTTCATGTCCCTTAGCCACCAATGCCTCGGCAAGTTCAGAGACGTGCGGTGATATCCCACCCACCTTCACCGAGTAGAGGCTTTCCCATGAGAACATACCGATTCGCAACGATTCCATTTTTTATCCCCTCGAAGGACGTACCATTTCCCCTTCTTTTTTGCAAGCGGGAAGAGGAGGCGGGACGAAGTTTTGATATATCTATAAATATAGGAGAAGTAAAGTAAAAAAGACGGTAATTCGTCAACTCACACGAGAGACATGATGATGGATGAGGTATTGCTGGTAGAAATATCAAATAGTACTGCACCATTTTCGGTACACATGCAACCTCGCATGGTCGAGCTGATAGCGCCGCAGGTGTTAATGTGGCGATGAAGGTTCGAGAGGAATTGGCACGGGATATGCGTGAAACAACCGTGAGCGCGTACGAACGGGGAGTTCCGGCAAAACACTTCACGGAAATTGCAGCGGTAGAAAATTGCGACCTCTTCGCAGCAGTATCTCAATCAGTTGCGCAAGAAGCCACCTACTATCTCGGCAAACCGCCCGATAGTATTCTGACAAATGGTATTGCGATGCCCAAAGGCGTACAATTCCATGATATTCTGAGAATACAAGCGGTGCATAGGGAAAGGATCCGTGAATTTATGCAGTCGGTAATCTCACCTTACTATCGAATGGATGTACGCGAGTGTTTGATTGTGATGACCTCTTTAGGTAGGATTTGATACAAAACAGCCTTTATTTATTATAGAACACAGAAAGAACCATGGTTAAGAAATTAGCGGCACTAGATGTGAACAAGTGCATTGGGTGCATGGAATGCATGTTTGCATGTTCGCGGAGGGTAGGTAGAGGGGGATTCGACAAGTCCGCGATAAGAGTGAGGTCTGCCGGTGGCATAGAAAGAGGCTTTGTGATTATTGTCTGCCGTGCATGTGAGAATCCGCCATGCGCAAAGGTATGTCCTACGGGTGCCTTGAGGGAGCGGAAAGGAGGCGGTGTGATATTGGATGATGATAACTGTATAGGATGTGGCTTTTGTGCGCAATCTTGTATCTTGGGCGCTATTTTCTGGGATTACGAGAAGGACAAGCCTATTCTGTGTAAATACTGTGGTGAGTGCGAAGAGTATTGTGTGCATAACGCCATTGGTATAGTTGAGCTTAAGGTTGAAGGTTAGCGGGAGGTTAGAAAATGAAAGCAAGGGATATGAACAAGGTTCTGTATGTAGATTTGACAAAGAAAGACATTAAGATAGAAGATAGAACCGATCTATTTGACGAATATCTCGGTGGTTCAGGTGTAGCGATAAAGCTCTTGGATGAGGAATGTGAAACGGGTATAGACCCTCTAAGTGCATCGAACCCGATAATTTTTGCCGTTGGACCACTCACGGCTCTCTATCCTTCCGCTTCGAAGACCGTAGCGATGTTCAAATCGCCCTTAACGGGTAACCTCGGGGAAAGCCACTGTGGTGGAAGAAGTGCGATGGCTATTAAACTTGCCGGTTACGGAGCGATGGTCATCAAGGGTTCAAGTGACCTCCCGGTATACCTCGCAATACATGGCGATGCCGTTCACTTTAGAGATGCCTCTTCGATCTGGGGTGTGGAGGCACAAACAGTAGGCAGGATATTAAGAGAAGTAGAGGAGGGCGCGGGTGTAAGAACCATTATACGGATTGGAAGAGCAGGTGAGAAACTGGTGAGATATGCCTGTGCGGTCTGTGAAACCTATCGCCATTTTGGAAGACTTGGATTAGGTGCGGTAATGGGCTCGAAAAAACTGAAGGCCATAGTTATATCCGCAGATAAGAGTATTGAAATACCAGAGGAGAAGAGAAGGGAATATAAAAAAGTTTATGATGAGATACGCGACGTTGTGGTCAAAACAGATGCGATGGAGAAGTATCATGATTTGGGCACCTCTGGGAAGATTTATGACTTGAATAAAATTGGCGGGATGGCATACAAGAATTTGGAATCTTCTCGTGCACCGGAGGAGATTGCGAGGGAATTATCAGGCGAGAATTTTGCAGAGAAGTTGCTTTCGAGGCGAGTTTCATGCTCGCACTGCCCGATAGGTTGTGTTCATTTAGCATCGCTCAGAGAACTCTACGAGCCAGGCTATTATTTCAAGACCACCACCATCCCGTACGACAACGAACCAATTTGGGCAACTGGATTTATGCTTGGTATGAAGAGAGCCGAGGATTGTCTGAGGCTCATTGATATCGTCGATAAGATTGGTATGGATGTGATGAGCACCGGAGTGCTATTAGCATGGGCGACGGAGGCGTATGAAAAGGGGGTGATAACAAAGGAGCATACTGATGGTCTTGAGTTAACGTGGGGAGATGTTCAGGTCTATTCTGAAGCGATAGATAAAATCGTGCGGATGCCCAACGAATTTTATCAAAATCTGGCTCAGGGCGTGGAACATGCCTCACGCGTTTACGGTGGGCAGGATTATGCACTTGCTTTCGGAGGCAATGAGATGCCCGAATACCATACGGGAATTGCATGCTACTTAAACAATCTCACAGGTGCGAGGCACAGCCATCTCGATTCCGCGGGATACGACATCGACCAGAAGTTAATGGGGAAGGATTTCGGCGTCGAAGAAGTTGTGGAAGCGTTATTAAAGGAAGAAGAATGGAGACAAATACTCTCAAGCCTCGTAGTATGCTTCTTTGCCAGAAAAGTTTACACCCCAGATAGAATACTGAGCGCTCTCAACGCAGTAGGGATAGAAAAGTGGACTGCGGAGAAATTAGAAGACCTGGGAAGAGTTATCCATCGTGCTAAGATGGACTTCAAGTTCAAAGAAGGGTTTAGCCTCACGAAACTTCGCATACCAAAGAGAATTTTTGAAGTCCCTACACCGCATGGCCTCTTGAAGGAAGATGAGATGAGAGAGGCTATTGAGGTGTATGGTAGGATTATTGGAAGAAAAGAAGCTATGATATAGCTACGATGAATGGAGCGTGCACTTGGACTAAGCGGCGCGAAGAAAACACTTTCCATATCTGCTTTTGCTCACAATCACCGCATTTATCAATCCCAGGATGTCCAATTTAGAGACACAATCGGAACACGTCGCTGCGTTAAGGCCTCCATGCCCAATTGGTTACACAATTTCCGATATATGGACTTCGCCACTTGAAAAGCGCCCTTTTCTCCTTTCCCTGCTTAAAACGAGCACACTGCTGAGCACAATCTTTGATTGCAGCGGTAGTGTCTTTACCACTTCAACCACCCTGAGTTTGATACAGTCGCTTTGATGTTCTCTTAAGCAAGCTGAGAGACATGCCCACCGGAGAGTGCTCGTGTACGAGCGTCGGTTCCCTATTAACTTCATTTTAAAGTCAGGAATTTGGTAAAGAAATTATCTCCTTCTTCAGGTTCTCAGATGTGACGATCCCCGCTGCCGATTCATAGCCCGCAAGCCATTCTCTGTGCGAGATCTCATGAAATTCCCACCACGATCCAAACATATTACCATTCCGTCCCCATTCAGTGCTGTGGAAGGTCAGTACATAGGGCACGCCATAGTCTCTCTTGATTTTATTCCGTCCTTTGGCTGCCAAAGTCACCGCAAGCTCGGAAACGTGCGGTGCTATTCCCCCCCACACACCCTCACCGAATGGAGGCTTTCCCATGAAAACAGTTCTATTCGCAACGATTCCATTTTTATCCCTCGAAGGACGTACCATTTCCCTTTTTTTTTGAAAGCGGGAAGAGGAGGCGGGACGAAGTTTTGATATATCTATAAATATAGGAGAAG
>CAYNTR010000046.1:0-16160 GCA_964400255.1 uncultured Halobacteria archaeon | reverse complement strand
AAAGCATTTAGCGGCGGCAAATGAGCCCGAAGAGCTTGCTTTAGAGTACCATTCCCGGTATACCGGAAAGATAGAGATAGGACTGAAAGCACCGGTCCGAAGCTATGATGATTTTGCAATCTGGTACACACCGGGCGTGGCAGTGCCGAGTAGAGCGATCAAAAACAATCGAGAGCGTGTGTATGAGTATACGAACAAGGGGAATTTCGTGGCGATAGTCACTGATGGAACGAGGGTGTTAGGATTGGGTGATGTAGGTGCAGAGGCGGCGCTTCCGGTGATGGAAGGCAAAGCAATGCTCTTTAAATATTTGGGCGGTGTGGATGCATTTCCACTTTGCGTGGCTACGAAAGATCCGGAGGAGTTCATAAATATTGTGAAATGGATAGCTCCTACGTTTGGCGGTATCAATTTGGAGGACATAGAAAGTCCAAAGTGCTATTACCTCCTTGATCGGCTACGAGAGGAGTTACCTATGCCGGTATGGCACGATGACCAGCAGGGCACGGCATTGGTAATACTTGCGGGCTTGATCAATGCCTTGAAGGTGGTGGGTAAAGATTTGAGCGAAATAGAAATATCGCTGATCGGGGCCGGAGCGGCGAATATAAACGTTGCAAAATATATGCACGTTGCCGGGGCCAAATGGGGAAATATGATCATGGTGGATAGCAAGGGGATCTTGCATGCTGAGCGGGTGGACGTGGAGAGCGATAAAATGAAGCAGGAATTCAGCAAAAAGACGAACCAAGCAGGTAGAAAAGGAGGTATCGCAGAGGCAATGCGCGATACTGACGTGTGCATCGCGCTTTCAACGCCGGGCCCCGGAGTGATAAAGCCGGAGTGGGTGGCTCATATGGCTGACGACGCGATCGTATTTGCGGGCGCCAATCCCGTACCGGAGATATGGCCCTGGGAAGCGGAGGCTGGAGGGGCTCGAATAGTTGCCACCGGAAGGTCTGACTTCAAGAATCAAATAAATAATTCCTTAGGGTTCCCTGCGGTGTTTCGCGGTGCGTTGGATGTCCGTGCTTTGCGTATCACCGATGAGATGTGCATCGCTGCGGCGTATGCGATAGCGAACTATGCAGAAGAGAAGGGTGTAAGCGAGGACGCTATAATTCCGAGTATGGAGGAGCGAGAGATGTACGTGCAGGAGGCTGTTGCCGTGGGCATGAAGGCGATGGAGCAGGGAGTTGCAGAGCGGAAGATGAGCGTCGAGGAGTTGGAAGAGGACGTACGAGAGCGGATATACCGTAAGTTGCGAAAAACTTTTTAAGACCAATATACAATATATAAGTGTAGCACCGGCGTCGACTTCGATTACGGGGATACCCAAAAAGATGAGAAGTTGACTTCCGCTACGCTACAAAGAAGAGATAAATGGAGACGCGAAGTGAAGCATGTCGCGTCCGACATACAACTTAAACCAAATCTGACGAACCAGCAAATCTGATTGGTTCATACGTCAGGTGTGTGGTGAAGAACCTGCCATTAACACTGGTTGATCCTGCCAGAGGCTACTGCTATCAGAGTTCGATTAAGCCATGTTAGTCGAGGGTGCTCCTTCTTCGGAAGAAGTAACCCGGCAGACGGCTCAGTAACACGTGGACAACTTCTCCTTTGGACCGGGATAACCCCTGGGAAACTGGGGCTAATACCGGATAGAGCATTGATCGCTGGAATGCATGATGCTCGAAAACTGAGGTGCCAAAGGATAGGTCTGCGGCCGATTAGGTTGTTGTTGATGTAACGGATCAACAAGCCTCCGATCGGTATGGGTTGTGAGAGCAATAGCCCAGAGATGGGTTCTGAGAAAAGAACCCAGGTCCTACGGGACGCATCAGGCGCGAAAACTTTACAATGTGCGAAAGCACGATAAGGGAACTCTGAGTGCCTCCTACGGAGGCTGTTCAGGTGTCTAAAAAGCATCTGAAGGAAGGGCTGGGTAAGACCGGTGCCAGCCGCCGCGGTAACACCGGCAGCCCAAGTGGTGGCCACTTTTACTGGGTCTAAAGCGTTCGTAGCCGGCCAGGTAAGTTCCTTGGGAAATTTGACCGCTTAACGATCAAGCTTTCAGGGAATACTGCGTGGCTTGAGACCGGGAGAGGTCAGAGGTACCTCAAGGGTAGGGGTGAAATCCGTTAATCCTTGGGGGACCGCCAGTAGCGAAGGCGTCTGACCAGACCGGATCCGACGGTCAGGAACGAAGGCTAGGGTAGCGAACCGGATTAGATACCCGGGTAGTCCTAGCTGTAAACGATGCGGGCTAGGTGTTGGCATTACTGCGAGTGATGCCAGTGCCGAAGGGAAGCCGTTAAGCCCGCCATCTGGGGAGTACGGTCGCAAGGCTGAAACTTAAAGGAATTGGCGGGGGAGCACTACAACGGGTGGAGCTTGCGGTTCAATTGGATTCAACGCCGGAAATCTCACCGGAGGCGACAGCGAGATGAAGGTCAGGTTGAAGACCTTACTGGATTAGCTGAGAGGTGGCGCATGGCCGCCGGCAGTTCGTGTCGTGAAACATCCTGTTAAGTCAGGCAACGGGCGAGACCCGCGCTCACAGTTGCCAGCATCTCCGCAAGGAGGATGGGCACTCTGTGAGGACCGCCATCGCTAAGATGGAGGAAGAAGCGGGCCACGGTAGGTCAGTATGCCCCGAATCCTCCGGGCTACACGCGTGCTACAATGGGTAGTACAATGAGTATCGACCCCGAAAGGGGAAGATAATCTCCTAAAGCTATCCTCAGTTGGGATCGAGGGCTGCAACTCGTCCTCGTGAACCTGGAATCCGTAGTAATCGCCCCTCAAAATGGGGCGGTGAATATGTCCCTGCTCCTTGCACACACCGCCCGTCAAGCCAGCCGAGTGGGATTTAGGTGAGGCCATCTTTCTTTGGGGTGTTCGAACCTAAGTCTCGTAAGGGGGGCTAAGTCGTAACAAGGTAGCCGTAGAGGAATCTGCGGCTGGATCACCTCCTAAATTTTTATTACCAATCAGAGCTGAAAGATCGTTGGATGAGGTTTAAGTTAGGTTTACATATCAGCAATGGTAAATAGATAGCTGGGATGCATTCGGGGCTCGTAGATCAGTGGAAGATCGTCGCCTTTGCGAGGCGAAGGCCCTGGGTTCAAATCCCAGCGAGTCCATTTTTAAGAACGTGAGGGAAGCAAATGCACCTAACGACGGCTGTTGTTAGGGAAGAACCGATGGCAGGTGAGGCATTCGCCTGCCAGATGATGTGATCATACGCACTGTACAACTCTGACATCTAATGAGCTTAGTGAGACTGGTGATTATGCCAGTTAGTGAATGGCTCGGCTCAAGCGCTGAAGAAGGGCGTGCCAAGTTGCGAAAAGCCTCGGGTAGGCACAAGGAGCCTTAGAACCGAGGATGCCCTAATGGGAACTCTTGACTCGTAAGAGTCGGTCCGTAAGGATCGGGAACGCTCTGAATTGAAACATCTTAGTAGGAGCAGGAAGAGAAATCAATTGAGATGCCGTGAGTAACGGCGAGTGAAACCGGCACAGTTCAAACCGAATCCCTTCTTGAAAGGGGAGGGAGATGTGGAGTAGTAAGTAAGGGTCATATAAAGCCCGCCCTATGGAAGCTGAAGTCCTCTGGAACGAGGCGCCAGAGAGAGTGACAGCCTCGTAAGTGTAAGATAGAGGGCTTGACTCTTACTTGAGTACCATAGGTTGGATTTCCTGTGGGAAGCTGGGGGTTACCAACCTCCAAAACTAAATACGTCTTGAGACCGATAGCGGATTAGTACCGTGAGGGAACGCTGAAAAGTACCCCAAGTAAGGAGGTAAAAAGAGCCTGAAACTAACTGGTGATGGAGTGATATGGCTTGGAAGTGATGAAGCGATCCGAAGGAGCATCTCGTGAGGGATGAGTACGAGGATTGTGGAACAGAGTCGTATCGTACGTTCTGGAGAACGGGCCAGGGAGTATATCTCAGTGGTGAGGCTAACCCGAAAAAGGGAAGCCGAAGGGTAACCAACAGGTTCGCATTCGTAAGAAGAGGAACGACGTACGAACTGCGTGGAATCACTGGGATACGACCCGAAGCCGGGTGATCTAAGCGTGGGCAGGCTGAAGTTCTTCGAAAGGGGAATGGAGGGCCGAACCGATGATGACATGCAAATCTCTCGGATGACCCGTGTTTAGTGGTAAAAGGCCAATCGAACCCGGCAATAGCTGGTTCCCCTCGAAACATACCGTAGTATGACCCGATCAGAGATGGATAGCGCTGTAGAGCAACCGATTGGAGGATACGGAATCGAAAGATTTCGCCCTCCTGTCAAACTCCGAAGGTGCTATCGTCGTAGAAGATCGGAGTCCGGGCTAGGGGGTAAGCTCCTAGTCCGTGAGGGAATGAACCCGGACTGGGGTTAAGGTCCCTGAGCGTCGGCTAAGTGTTAACACTAAAGGGGGTTGCAGACCACAAACAGCTGGGAGGTTAGCTTAGAAGCAGCTATCCTCTAAGGAGTGCGTAACAGCTCACCAGCCGAGGTTTGCAGCACCGAAAATGGATGGGGCTTAAGCTGACCACCGATACCTCAGGGCTCCGAAAGGAGATCCGGTAGAGGGGCGTTCTGTTTGGGTAGAAGCATCTTCGTGAGGGGGTGTGGACCGGGCAGAAACGAGAATCCTGGCACTAGTAGCAGCATAGTTGGGTGTGAATCCCAACCGCCGAAGGGGCTAGGTTTCCTTGGCAATGTTCGTCAACCAAGGGTTAGCCGGTCCTAAGATGTGTCCCAATTGGAGCACGTCAAAGGGGGAGCAGGTTAATATTCCTGCGCCGTCCAGTCTATGTACTTCGAGTACACCTGACGCTTTCGGGTAGATTGAGCGGTGCCGTCGCACCGTCCAAGCATCGAAGCCTATGGAGAGCCGTAATGGCGAGAAGTAGGTGAATATGTGATGGCGGAAGTCAATCGAGCCCAAGAGCCCGTGAAAAAGGAGACTGGATGTCCGTACCGAGAACCGACACAGGTGCCCCTAGCTGAGAAGGCTCAGGCGTGACGGAGTAATCCAGCTAAGGGAAATCGGCAAATTAGCCCCGTAACTTCGGGATAAGGGGTGCCTGCTTTGCGAAAGGCAGGTCGCAGTGACAAGGGAAGGCTAACTGTCTAATAACAACATAAGTGACTGCAAGTCCGTAAGGATTAGTACAGTCACTGACTCCTGCCCAGTGGCGGTATCTCAAAGCCCTTTTCAAGGGGACGAAGGACCGCTAAACGGCGGGGGTAACTCTGACCCTCTTAAGGTAGCGTAGTACCTAGCCGCTTAATTGGCGGCTTGCACGAAAGAAGGAATGAGCCTTCTACTGTCCCTAGCTGGAATCCGGTGAAAATAACATCCTGGTGAAAAGTCCAGGGACCCCCAAGGGGAAGCGAAGACCCCGTGGAGCTTTACAGCAGCTTGTCGTTGAGCCACGACTTCGGATGTATAGAGTAGGTAGGAGGCGACGAAGTGTTTTCGCCAGGAAACACAGAGCCACCAATGGAACACTACCCTTTCGGAGTTGTGTCCCTTACTCGCAAGAGAACACCGGCAGGTGGGCTGTTTAGGTGGGGCGCCATACCCTTGAAAGGATATCGAGGGTGCCCTAAAGTTGACTCAGGTGGGTCAGAAATCCACCGTAGAGTGTAAGAGTAAAAGTCAGCCTGACGTGACTTCGCATAGCAGGAAGTCACGAGACGAAAGTCGGGTCTAGCGAACCTTTATGGCTCTTTGGTAGGGCCTAAAGACGTCAGAAAAGCTACCCCGGGGATAACGGAGTTGTCTCCAGCGAGAGTCCATATCGACCTGGAGGTTTGCTACTTCGATGTCGGCTCTTTCCATCCTGGCTGTGCATAAGCAGCCAAGGGTAAGACTGTTCGTCTGTTAAAGGAAATCGTGAGCTGGGTTTAGACCGTCGTGAGACAGGTCGGTTGCTATCTATTGGGGGTGTTTGGAGGTCTGAGGGGAAGCTGCTTTTAGTACGAGAGGAACAAAGCAGCGGCGCCTCTGGTCGACCGGTTGTCCGACCGGGCATTGCCGGGCAGCTACGCGCTCGTGGATAAGAGCTGAAAGCATCTAAGCTCGAAGCCATCCCCGAAAAGAGACTTCCGTTAAGGACATCATTAGAAGAATGGTTTGATAGGGCTGGGGTGTAAGATTCGAGGTGATAAACCGAGATTTTCAGCCCGCAGCTACTAACGTCCGCACCGGTACACCTCGCTGAGCTCAGATGAAATCAGAGTTGGCAGTGCACGTTTTCTCTTTTTCAATTGGGAGTTATATTCTTTGCGTCACGGTAACCTTTAGTGCACACTTTTTTTTATAGCACTATCTCTTCTTTAAACTGAATACTGCCAGGGTGGCGGAGTGGTTACGCGGCTGACTGCAGATCAGCTATACTCCGGTTCAAATCCGGACCCTGGCTTCACTGTGGTACGCTGCTTCGTTGCTACTTTCTTTACTAGTGGAGTTAGGTGTTTCATCGTGTTTTTTTACCAGATAGCTCTCTTGCGATGGGGCTCTCAGGAGCTCTAAGAACGTTTATCTTATAGTATGAAGCAGTATCACGTATCCGTTTTCACATAAACGTTCATTTATTGTTTTTTAACGGAAACCAACTGCTCTGAGCACTTATACGGGGGGCAATGCAAAGGTTTTATTAGGGGGGCAAACAATAGATGAGCAGGAGTCTGATGTTTCCCGGGGCCGGCGGCACTGGAGTGGAAGAAGATGGGAATAAAAATTTACACAACGAAAATCTGCCCCAATTGTAAGCAGGTAAAGGCGTTCTTATCCGCGGAAGGGGAAGCGTTTGAGGAAGTGGATATAACGACCGCGGAAGCGCTGACTGAATTACGCATGCAGGGCGTGTTTACGCTCATTACGCCTGTTGTTCAAATTGGTTCGACGTTTCTTACGAATACTGAGTTATTTGAGGGTGATGGCTTGCGAAAAGAGCGAATTAGAGAAGTGATTAAGGAAGAGGGCAACGCATGAAACGACGGTTTACGCTCGATAATGGTACGGTGCAAACCACGCTTGACGGTATGAGATTGCGTCTCCCGAAGGTGCGCACCAGCGATGGGCACATGCTCGAGTGGGATAAGGACGCGATTGTCAAGCAGCTTTTACGGGAAACGAAACTAAGTGAGGAATTTTATGGCAATTCTTCGATAGACGAAGACACGGCGCGGGAGATCGCGAAGGAGGTGGAGACGCGAATAAAAGTAATGGGTGTCTCTCAGCTTTCCGGGGCGTTGGTGCGGGAGATTGTGAACCAGATTTTACTGGAGGAGTACCATAAGCAGGAGTGGCGGAACGTTTGCACGCGGGTGGGGACGCCGGTGTACGACGCGCATCTGATTGATATCGGGGAGGGCTTTGAGGCGAAGGAGAATGCGAACCTGCAGGAGAATGCAGAGACGTCGCATAAGAAGAAAGCGGACAAGATTTGCAAGGAGCAATATTTGCTGCTCTTACCGCCGAAGCTCGCGGATGCGCATCTCAGTGGTGATTTGCATATCCATGACCTTGAATATTTCGGTACGCGAGGTTTTTGTCAGGACTGGGACCTCCGGTACTTCTTCTATTACGGCTTGATGCCTGATGGTTCGGGTACGAAAGCGTCGGTCGCGGGCCCAGCGAAGAAGCCTGAGGTTGCGATCCTGCATGCGGTGAAGATCTTAGGCAGTGCCCAGACCAACTTCGCGGGCGGTCAGGGCTTTTTCAATTTCCTCATGTTCATCGCGCCGTATTTAGAAGGGCTTTCGTACGAGGAGATCGAGCAATTGATGCAGATGTTCGTGTACGAGATGACGCAGATGCAGGTTGCTCGTGGCGGTCAATTGGTCTTCTCGTCGGTGCAGCTCACGCCAGGTGTGCCGAAGATCTGGAAGGACAAGCCGGTGGTGTATAAGGGTGAGGTATGGAATGGTGACCGTGCGCCGCTTCGGACTTACGGCGAGTTTGAGCGCGAGGTGCGGTTGGCGTTCAAGGCGCTGATGAACGTGATGCTTAAGGGCGATTACTGGGGTAAGCCATTCAACTTCCCGAAGCCTGAGATCGCGATCGAGCCTGATTTCCTGAAAGAAGATAAGAACTTCAATAAGCAGCATCCCGAGCTGCCGACGTACGAAGCGCTGTATGATCTTGCGTTTGAACTGACGGCGAAGTACGGCTCACCGTACTTTGATAATAAGATACCGGAGTACCGAGGCGCGGGCGAAGGGGTCTCATGCTATCAGTGTTGCGCGTACAGTTTCAAGACCTCGCCGGATGATGCGGACTTCCGAGATAAGATGTATTTCAGGAATGGCGAGCACTTCTCGATGGGCGGCTGGCAGGTGATAACGCTCAACTGCCCACGAGCGGCTTATAGGGCTGAAGGCGATGATGAGAAGCTCTTTGCGGAACTGAAACGGCTGATGGACTGCGCCGTTGAGGTCTTAAAGGTGAAGAAGCGGTGGATGAAGCAGATTATTGAAGGCCGGCGCATGCCGTTTGCGACACAGCGACCGAAGGATCCGCATACAGGTGAGAAAGGGTCTATGGCGGTGTATCTCGATGAGCTCGTGTACATCATCGGCGTGGTGGGCATCAACGAGATGGTGCAGTACCATTACGGCAAGCAACTATACGAAGATGAAGGTGCGTTACGGCTTGCGGTACGCGCAATGACGGAGATGGAGCTGTATGCGAAGGAACTGTCGCAGCGGGAGGGCATGACGATCAGCTTCTCGCGGACGCCTGCGGAGACCGTCGTGCAGCGGTTTGCCGTGGCAGATCTTTTACAGAAGGAATTTAGAGATAAGGCTTTAACGGTCGTTAAAGGTGATATCGAGCGCGCGCTTGCAAAAATACACGAGACGCGTGACTTGCCGGTTTACTATACGAACGGCACGCACGTACCGCCAAATGCGGATATATCGCTTGCCGAGCGGATAAAGATCGAGCATATCTTCTTCCCGATCGTTGACGGTGGGAACATCATGCATATCTTTTTGGGAGAGGGGTATCCCGATCCAAAGGGCGTAAAGAGCCTCGCGCTCAAGATCGCAAAGGAGACGCAGACAGGCTATTACGCATTCACGAAGGATATGACGGTCTGCACGGATTGCGCGCACGTGACGATGGGGTTGATGGAGGCGTGTGAGAAGTGCAGCTCCACAAATCTCGATTATATATCCCGGATAACCGGGTATCTGCAAGCGGTGAGCGGCTGGAACGAGGGCAAGAAGCAGGAATTAAAGGATCGTATGCGGTACGGTGGGAATGAGGTGCGGTGACAAAATTTTTGGGAATCAAAACTTACCATCTTCGTACATCGTCATGAATTCTTCTGGTCTCATTATTTCAACACCGAATTCTGCTTTTAATTTTTCTCTATTATTTATGAAGTGTCTTTTGTTTGACGTGATAAAAAAATCTCTTTTTGCTACTATATGAGCCAATAAATAATCTATATCAGCGATTCTCTCTTTAGTCTTTTCGTTAAACTCATCAAAACGAATCCCTCCAAACATTATCTTCTTCAACTTTTTTTCCATTTCTACGGTTTCTAGACTCCCATAACCATCTCCAGGTACATGATTTGATAGGCCACCATACTTTGATATTCCATATCTAAAAACAGATCCTATTACTCCAACATTATCAGCGAAATTTAACAATTCCTCTTTTCTCTCTTCGTTTTTATAATTTCTCTGATCAAATTCTACTCTTGTTGTAACTTTAACATCTATTATACCGTCTTTATATAACCCAATCATTTTCTTAACAGCTTCCGCTTGTTTTCTAATATCCTCTCTAGTGTCCTGCCTTTGCAAATCAATTAGACAAGTAGTATCCAGAGTGACTTCCATTTTTGAACTTTCACCATCTCCGTGTTTCATTTGGAATACCCTTTTTATTAGAAGACTCAAAAAGGACTAGCAACGACTTCTCATCATTCATATTCCTTTAGAACCGAAATGTCTGACGACTTAAAGAACCTTAGACAATTTGGAAAGAACAATTTGCGTTCAGGAAGCTAAAACATCGCTGATAAGGGCAATGCATGGAAATACCTAACTGTTCACCTCTTCCCCGTTCACCGGGATGTGTCAAATTCTTCCAGCGTCCGTTGCTGTCGGTGAACGGATGAAAGATGTCTCTTATACTAAGAGCAAGAAGATCCATTTGAAGAGACGCGATGGCGAAGAAGATAGGGACCCTGCATGGTGAACTTGCGGAGGACCACCTCTACGAGGTCATCACAGCTCACGAGGGGTTTAAGCATCTATGAACTGGCGAAATTGGTGGGCCTGAGCACGGGCAAGGTCTACCCCATCGTTAAAGCGCTAGAACTAGAGGGGTTGGTGTGCGGACAGAGAGAGAAGAAGAGAGTGGAAGAATCAAAAAGAAGGTCTATCCCGTTGATTGGGAGAAACTGATACCGGAAGACGTGAAAAGAAATTTGTTCGTAAAGGAAAAAGATAGAGGGGCAGAAAAAGCTCCCGCGGCTGAACGCCGTGAGCCCATGACGATAACAACTGCTTAAAGGGACCTCTTAAAGGGACCTCTTAAGGGGGAGCTTTATGAATGTTCTAAAAAGTTACCTGCTGGAGCATTTTATAGGAAAAAATTGTAATCTCACATTTATCTTGCCCTTGAAGGTTCCTATCCGTCCTTGCAGTCTTCAGATTCTGTTTGATTGACTCCTTTACTAAAGCAAAACTTCATATAGAATTGATTCCACTCTTTTATTGAGGTGATATGTTAGAGAATGAGACGTGATAAATTGACTGTCAAGGCGCAGGAAGCGCTTCAAGAAGCAAAAAACCTTGCTGACAAGTACAATCAGCAGCAGATCGAGGTAGAACATTTATTGTTAGCGCTGGTTGAACAGCCGGAAGGTATTGTTATTCCGATACTTCAAAAGATCGGGGTTGATGTTAACCAGCTCAAAGCACGTATTAACGAGTATTTAAGCTCACAGCCGCAGGTGTACGGCGCCGGCGGCGTCGACCAACTCTACATCTCACCGCGATTGAATAAGGTGCTCGAAGCTGCGTGGAAGGAAGCGCAGGCGATGAAGGACGAGTACATGAGCACCGAGCACATGCTGCTCGCGATTGCGGACGAGGCCGATCCCGCATCACCGCAGCTCCTTAAGGGTATGGGCGCGACCAAGGACCGAATATACGAAGCCTTAACCTCTATTAGGGGCGGGCAGCGCATCACAGATCAAACTCCCGAGGATAAGTATCAGGCGTTGGAACGTTACACGAGTGATTTAACCGAGCTCGCGCGTTCTGGTAAGCTCGATCCGGTCATCGGCAGGAACGATGAAATCCGACGGGTTATGCAGGTACTGTCACGACGCACGAAGAATAACCCCGTGCTCATCGGCGATGCAGGCGTGGGAAAGACCGCGATCGTGGAAGGGTTAGCGCAGCGGATTGTCAACGGAGACGTGCCAGAAACGTTGAAAGATAAGCGTGTGTTAGCGCTCGATATGGGCGCTTTGATTGCCGGATCGAAGTACCGGGGTGAGTTCGAAGACCGACTCAAGGCGGTATTAAAAGAGATTGACGAAGCTGCGGGTCAGGTTATCCTCTTTATTGATGAATTACACACGGTTGTGGGTGCCGGTGCGGCAGAAGGTGCAGTCGATGCCTCTAACCTGCTCAAACCTGCACTCGCACGTGGCGAGCTCCGCTGTGTGGGTGCAACAACGACCGATGAGTATCGGAAGTATATCGAGAAAGACAAGGCATTAGAGCGGCGATTCCAGCCGATTACCGTTCGCGAGCCTTCGGAGGAAGACACCATATCGATTCTACGCGGCTTGAAGGAACGCTACGAACTGCATCACGGTGTGCGGATTCAGGATTCAGCGTTAATTGCTGCGGCAACGCTTTCGAGCAGGTATATCACCGATCGATTCTTGCCAGATAAGGCGATTGACGTCGTCGACGAAGCTGCTTCGAAGTTGCGGACGGAGATCGACAGCATGCCGGTCGAGATCGACGAGGTGGAGCGTAAAATCAGGCAGCTGGAGATCGAAGAACAGGCTTTGAAGCGTGAGAAGGATAAACAATCGAAGGAACGGCTCGAGAAGCTCAGAAAAGAACTAGCAGGCTTAAATGAAAAGGGCGACCAGCTCAAAGCGCGCTGGCAGAATGAGAAGGAGATCATACAGAAGACACGAGAACTCAAAGAGAAGATCGACCGGACGAAGATAGAGGAGCAACAGGCCGAACGCAGCGGCGATTTAGAACGCGTGGCACAAATACGGTACGGAACGCTGGTCGAACTGCAAAAGGAATTGAATGCGCAGAATGAGAAGCTGCAAGAGTTCCAGAAGGATCAGATGATGCTCAAGGAAGAGGTTGGCGAGGAGGACGTTGCGGAGGTGATTGCGAAGTGGTCCGGGGTTCCCGTCTCGAAGATGCTGGAAGGCGAGACTGAGAAACTGCTTCATATGGAAGAGCGCTTGAAACAGCGTGTGGTGGGACAGGACAAAGCGATCTCCTTGATCTCCAATGCGATTCGTCGTGCACGAGCGGGGCTCAGTGATCCGAACAGGCCCATTGGGTCGTTTATATTCCTCGGGCCTACGGGTGTCGGCAAGACGGAACTCGCAAAAGCTTTAGCAGAATTCCTGTTCGATGACGAACGAGCAATTGTGCGTATGGACATGTCGGAGTTCATGGAGCGGCACTCAATAGCACGACTCATCGGCGCTCCGCCAGGCTACGTAGGCTATGAAGAAGGCGGATTCTTAACCGAAGCGGTGCGAAGAAAGCAATACTCGGTGATCCTCTTTGATGAAATCGAGAAGGCGCATAACGATGTCTTCAATCTGCTGCTCCAGATCCTTGACGACGGTCGGCTCACTGACGGGCACGGCCGAACGGTGAACTTCAAAAATACCGTAATCATCATGACCTCCAACATCGCAACGCCGTTAATCCAGGAATTGCACGAAAAAGTCTTGAAAGAGCAGAAGGCTGCACACTGGGTAGAGGTAGAGGAGCGCGGAATATCGAGAAGTAAAGAATTAGAAGATAAGGTACTGGAAGCACTGAAAGAGCGGTTCAGACCAGAATTCCTGAATCGTATTGATGAGATTATTATCTTCAATCCGCTGGGCAAGAACGAGATAAAGAAGATTGTGGAAATTCAAATGCGCTATTTGCAAGACCGGCTTGCGGAAAAGAAACTGACCATCTCCGTGAGCGACGGTGTAAGGGAATTGATAGCGAGTAAAGGCTTTGACCCCTTATTCGGGGCGCGACCGGTAAAGCGAACAATTCAGCGGCTGATCGAGGATCCCTTATCCATGAAGATTTTGGACGGCGAATTCAGTGAAGGCGACACCATCAAGGCAGATGTCTCGGGTGGCGAGATCGTGTTTACCCGTGGTTAAGCTCTTATTTTCGGTAAAAGAATCGAGAGATTATTGATGTAGCCTCATTCGATTATAAGCCAGAGAAATAGAAATCTAGAAAGCGGTCACTTTATCACGCCCGCACCAATCAAATGCCATCGCTCCCGTATCTTTCTCGCTATTGCGACACGAGAGCCTTCTTCGGCGCAGATCGGTCTGCTCAGGATTACATCTATGGTTGTCTTTGTCACCCTCGTCACCTCCCCAATCGTGATTGTGGTTCCAGCACTTAACATGATATGCTCGCCCACTTTTATTGGTGGCACTTCCGCAGCTTTTTTTACACCAACAGCGCGCTTGAAGAGTTGAAATTCTATTGTGAGTTTATCCCACGTTGGGGGTAATGAGCCTACGTGTCCCGCAACCTGGCCCACGAGAGAGTCCTCTTTCGTCATGCTCGGATCCAATTTCGTACCAATACCAAGGAGTCCACCGGGAGTCACCTCTTTTACCTGCTCGCCACCGACCATTATCGATGTTATCTCCGTTTCTACCGGTATCCATTGTGTCTTGCCGCCTGCTGTTACCACCCTTCCAGGTCTTATCTCTACCTTATCACCTACGCGTAGTTGTCCCTGTGATAAAGAACCGCCGATCACACCGCCTTTCAAGTCCTGGATCGGTGTCCCCGGTCTATTGATATCGAAAGAGCGTGCGATATGCATCCTCACCGTGTCATCTGAGGAACGGGATGGTGTGGGTATTGTTTGCTCTATACTCTGTATCAATACATCCATATTAGCGGACTGCTGTGCAGAGATAGGCACAATGGGCGATTTTTCCGCAATGGTCCCTTTAATAAACGCTTTTATTTGCTTATAGTGCTCGATCGCTTCCTCTCGTGAGACGAGGTCTATTTTGTTCTGTGCAATCACGATCTTATCGATCCCAACGATGCTCAGTGCCATCAAATGCTCTTCGGTCTGTGGCTGTGGGCATGGCTCGGAAGCCGCAATGAGAAGGACCGCACCGTCCATGATTGCGGCACCGCTCAGCATCGTTGCCATTAAGGCCTCGTGGCCCGGTGAGTCAACAAATGATACCGTTCGCAGCTCTTCGGTCTTTGCTCCGCAAATTGTGCAAATCTCCTCTCTCGTGTAACAATCAGGCTCCTTACAAACGGGGCATTTTCTAAACGTAGCATCTGCGTACCCAAGTCGTATCGATATCCCTCGCTTTATCTCCTCGCTGTGCCTATCCGCCCATTCACCTGATAGAGCGTTCACTAACGTTGTCTTTCCATGATCGACGTGCCCAATCATCCCTATGTTCACTGCCGGTTTCTTCGTTTTACGTTCCCCCTCGTCGTTTTACTGAGTGCAAATACGGTGCCCTTTAACCGTTTACTTCACTTTCTTAAGATAACCACGTTTAATAAAAGATTTCTGTGGTAACATTTTTCTTTTTAAAGAAGAACGGGTTGTGTGAGGAGAATGGAGTTTGAATTAACCGAGGAGGAGAAAGCGATTCAGAGCAGAGCGCGCGAGTTTGCAGAGAACGAAGTAGGACCCCGAGCGGCTGAGATAGATCGAAAAGGGAAGTTTCCCACCGATATAGCGAAGAGAATGGCGGAACTCAAACTTTTTGGCTTGCCTTTCCCGAAGAAATACGGCGGTGGAGGTGCGTCTCTTTTGAGCTACGTCCTCATGGTGGAGGAGCTTTCAAAGGCAAGTGCAAGCATTGGCTGCTTGGGTGCCGCGGGGCTCATTGGCATCTTCCCTCTTCTCTATGCGGGGTCGGAGGAGCAGAAGGAGCGCTATCTCAAACCGCTCTGTGAAGGCAGTGCATTGGGCGCTTTTGCATTAACAGAACCTACTGCGGGGTCTGACCTCCTCTCTATTGGAACAACCGCGGTTCATGAAGGCGCTGAATACGTGTTGAATGGCGGGAAGGCGTATATTACGAATACCGCGGTTGCAGACCTGTACGTAGTTTTGGCCTATACGGATACGAGCAAGAAGCGGGAAGGGATGAGCGCATTTATCGTGAAAAAAGGAACCAAGGGCTTCTCATTTGCACACCTCAGAGATATGCTGGGTATCAGAGGTTGTGTTATTGGAGATTTGATCTTCAAAAATTGTCGAGTTCCTGAGGAGAACCTGCTTGGCAGCGAAGGTAGCGGATTAAAGATAGCACTGGCTACCCTGGATCGGGATAGAGTAGTAATGGGCGCTATTGGTGTTGGGCTCGCGCAAGCGTGCCTTGACACTTCCAAAGCGTATGCACAAGAGCGGAAGCAGTTCTCTCAGCCAATCGCCAATTTCCAGGCAGTTCAATTCATGCTCGCGGACATGGCTGTTGAAATAGAGGCAGCGCGGTTACTCACGTACAAAGCGGCCTACCGTGCGGATAAAAGCGAGAAATTCACGAAGGAGGCGTCTATGGCAAAACTGTATGCCTCTGAAGTTGCGCAGCGAGCTGCGACAAACGCCGTACAAATACACGGGGGCTACGGGTGCACGAAGGAATGCCCTGCAGAACGGTATTACAGAGATGCAAAGGTGCTGAGCATTGCTGTGGGCACTTCAGAGATACAGAGAATGGTTATAGCACGAGAGGAGCTTCGGTGAGGAGTACATCGCATCATAACGCAACTCTTGTCATCCTACACTAACTTTCATGACTGAGCAAAAGGGTTTAAACTATCAAACCGTATAAATCCTTGTTTAACCATGTCAGGCAACTCGTTTGGAAAGCTATTTAAGGTGACTACCTG
>CAYNTR010000045.1:0-16277 GCA_964400255.1 uncultured Halobacteria archaeon | reverse complement strand
GATTTTAAAAAGTAGTGTTGGTGGCGGATAACGCCCTAATTGTTGGACAGCCTCTTAATACGTAAAAAATAGAGAAACTCTTAGGATGCTGAGTTACACGTCAAGAGTCCTTTGACTTTGTCCTATATTTTCCGATTGGTATATCCCCTCATATCCACTACTCGAAGCTTCGGAGAGTTTGATAAACACTAACTGAAGAATACGTGCATTTCTCTTCACATAAAACCCCTTTTCGTTGAATACGACTAACAACGACTCGCTTCTGCCCTCATAACCTGCATCCCAGAACCCGGTTTCTACCGTAACATCACAGCGTATGAGACTGGTTCGTGGCGCGCCAAGTGCCATGATATCCTTTGGCAAATGAACCACTTCGTTATAGATTACTTTATACGCGCCAGGCGGTAAAAATAACACATCACCCTTAAACTCGAGGTTCCCAGTTTCCGAAAGCTTTCGCTCCTTGTTACTGAAATCAACGCACCCAGCACCTACGAATTTTTCTATCCGCCGTACCGTTAAATCAATACCGTTCGGTTGGAGTTGCGTATCAAGGTCAATCAGGTTCTCGACTAAGGGTGGTTTGGTTCGTAGAAGTGCTCTGATTTGACTTTTTGAAAGTACCGAGCCAGGTAAATCTGAAATCTCTTTCTCTAAGAATTTTTTCCCCTCTTCCATCGTTACTCCTGCCTCGAGCCACGGGCTCTAACAATAAACCGTGTAATTTTTTATTTCTGTCGTATAAATCTTACACATCACTCATTTTCAAAACGGTTTCAAGAATAATGAACGAGGACGACGTGGCGCGAAGTGCGCAATTGGCTTTGCTTCTGGAAGTGTCCGCATATCCTAAACCAGGGAATGTTGATCGAACACACGACTTTGTCAATACGAGCTATGAGCATTTTCTCGCCTCCTCGGTTGCTCTGTACCCGATTTTAAGAGAGGCCGCAGCGCGAGGAAGCACTGGAGAAATGGGCGTGGGTGAGTTAGTGAGAAGAGGTGTAGAAGCTAGTACTGCATGGCAGCGTGGTGGGAACACCCATTTCGGCGCACTCCTGTTAGTGATTCCGCTAGCGATGGCCACAGGTGCTTGCGAGCGTTATGACACCGAGGCATTAAAACAGAAAGCCACGGAAATCATGCGGAACACCGGCGTTGATGATGCAATCGAAGTATATACCGCCTTTCCAAAGGCGCAGGTGAAAGTGCGAAGGGACGTGCCAGAATTTGACGTGATGAACGAATCGTCGATACCGAAAATAAGGGAGAAGAACATGGCTTTGTATGAACTCCTTATCATCTCTGCAGCGTATGATTTGATTTCACGGGAGTTGGTTGGCGGTTTTGAGCTCACCTTTAAATTTGCGAGGCGGATAACAGAGTTAGCCAAAGAGCATCGCATCAATGATGCGATAACATGTGCGTATCTCCGATTGCTTTCTGAAGAGGAAGATACCTTTATTACCATGAAGTCCGGCTCTCAGACGAGCATATACGTGAAGGAAAGAGCACAGCAGATTGTTAAAAGAGGCTACCAGCCTAAAGAGATGGCGGAATTCGATGAGGAACTCGTCAGAGAAGGATTAAACCCCGGCTCCACCGCAGATATCATAGCTGCTGCACTGTTTATTAGTATTCTCGGCGGGTTACGGTTTTGATGACGAATAATGGAACGATTTAAACTCTTTCAATCTTCCATTTACCGATATAAGCTTCACAACTCCCGTTTTTATCCATTTGATAGCAGTAGCATCGTCGCTTTCAGTAGCCACCGACGTTAAGACAACTGCTCTGTTACGTTCATAATCTATTTTTCTCAGTATCCCAAGCCCCAGAATTTCCTCTCCCGCGCAATTACTACTTTCGCAGGTACTCCCGAAAAGACCTGCCAATGCGCCTTCTTCCGCTGGCAACGCTACTCGAGAGAGATTGAAAACTCTCTCTTCAGCTCGTTTAAAATACGTAGTATATGCCGCTTCACGCAGTGCTCTTCGCTCTTCCGGCATTCGACGTTTCGCTTCACGTTCCACACGTAACGTAATGACCGTTGTGGTCAGATCCGAGACAATATGCCTCAATTCATCTGCGATCTCAATCGCAACGACCACCGAGGGGTGTATCGTTTCTATTTCTAATAACTTGAATCGTTTTGCCGTTGCTCCTTCAACCCATCCGGTTGAGTCCACGAGTATAACGTCGACTCTGAGCTTTTTTGCGGTCTGCACCGCGGCCGCTGCTCCCGTAACACATTCGTTCACAAAACCGTCAGGCGAGGTATTGCCAACGAAGTAAAGGCTGCGAAGCGGCACGTCTGAGAGCCTCTGTATCGCACATTCCAAAATACCCATACCGATGCAGCACGGAGGACCTATGTCACTCTGGCCAACGTCAGCATCCACAACCGCTACGGTGAGCCCGTTTTCATAAAATCTGTTCGCCAGCGCAGTAACGGTGTACGTCTTTCCCACATCTACCGTCCCAAGCATAAAGAGGATGAGCGGCAGTTGCTTTCGTCTAAGATCTTTCTGCACCGCTTCTTCAAGAACTTGCACTGAATTTGACATCGATAGCTATTTTTATTGTTGAGTAAAATAATTTAAGTAGGATTGTTGTACACTTTTTACAGTCTCCTTTGGTTTACTACACGAGAAAGAGAAGGGGTGATACGAGAGCATGGAGGTGGCAAATAAGGAAGAAATCGTGAGGCGGTGCACTGAAATGCTTGAAGAGATACTAGGAGATATAACGGTTCCGAGAAACTTACGCAGGTCGACGAACGAGGTAAAAAATAAGCTGCTGAACGGCAGTGAATCGCTGGCAGTGCGAGTAGCGACGGTGATTGCTGATTTAGATGAACTCACGAACAATCCTAATATCCCTTCTCATACGAGAGCGTTGGTGTGGAGCATCGTTAGCCAGTTGGAAACGATTGCTGTTGAAGAATAGAAACTATGATAACCATAGCAATAGCGGGGAAGCCAAATTCTGGCAAATCCACCTTTTTTAAGGCTTCTACACTCGCGGATGTGGAAATCGCCGCCTATCCGTTCACCACCATCGCACCCAATCGAGGGGTTGCGTACGTGCGGGTGAACTGCCCGTGTCAAGAAGCCGCGATTAAGCAGGAGATAGGAAGTGAAGGCTGTGGGCATTGCGTTGAGGGCGTTCGCTTCGTACCCGTGGAGCTGCTTGACGTTGCGGGACTGGTCAAAGGAGCACATGAGGGCCGAGGGTTAGGAAACGAATTTCTGGACGAACTCAGGCAGGCCGAAGCGATAGTCCATGTCGTCGATGCCTCCGGAGGCACGGATATAGACGGTAATGTGGTGGATGTCGGAAGTCACAACCCACTTGAAGATGTGAGTTTCTTCAAAACTGAGTTGAATCTGTGGGTATTTGGGATAATCAAGCGAAATTGGCGAAAGCTTGAGCGGAAGGCTGAATTAGAAGGCACGAAGATAGAGCGGTTGCTTGCTGAACAATTAACGGGTGTCGGCGTAACTGAAGAGCACATAAAAGGGGCACTTTTAGAATCCACGACTTTAGACAGAGCTAAGTTTAAGTCATGGAATGACGAGGATCTGAAAAATTTGGCTGCAACGATAATGAAACGGAGTAAAAAAATGATTATTGCAGCGAATAAAGCGGATATTGCGCCGAACGCGAATATAACGAACTTGCAAGCCTCAAACGCAGGAGAAAATAAAGAGCTGGCAATTCCCTGTTCCGCTGAGGCTGAGCTCGCTTTGAGAACCGCCGCAAAGCACAAACTTATAAAGTATCTCCCCGGCGACACCGATTTTGAGATTACCAGTAGCCCAACGGAAAAGCAGCGGAAAGGGCTGGAAAAGTTACGAGAGTTTGTTCATGCGTATAATGGTACAGGGATCCAGGACATTCTCAATCGTGTGGTATTTGAGTTGCTTGATTACGTCGTTGCGTATCCCGTTGAGGATGAGCACAAATACTGTGATTCCGTGGGAAGAAGGCTTCCTGATGCGTTCCTCTTGAAACGAGGCAGCACAGCAAGAGAATTAGCTTTCGCGGTCCATTCTGATATCGGTGAGAGCTATCTCTACGCAATCGATGCGAGAACCAAACTCCGACTTGGTGATAAACACGCACTGAAAAATAAGGATATAGTAAAGGTGGTCTGCACAAAGTAGATGATCAGCCCCTCAAGAGTTCCACAATAATTTGAATGGGCATGGATTGTCTGTAACCACGCTTGTTGCACCAAGTTCACATGGAAAAACTATCCACGAAGAAATTCGTCCTCCTATCCAGCATCGACGATATTCTCAGCCAGTTGGCGTACCCATGGTCTCGCAATATTGCTTAAATTGGCTGTATTTCAGTCCGTTCACTATATAAGGGGTTTTTGGTAAATATTCCAGTGGAGAACAAAAAATTAAGGATATGGGAGAATATAAAGCTATTAAGGACTCCATTGCAATGGCCATCAGGGATATCATTCTATTCATAACGTTCCTCTGGGGATTTCCCACTCTGGGCAGAACTATACTCTCAGAAACAAACAAAGGTGTCGCATTGATGATACTCATCTTCGTATTTTCGCTCTTGGTCTTGGGAACTCGTTTGTTCTTGTGCGCGTTATCTACCCTGGGAAGAGATTTCTACTTGCCCTGGTTAGTCTCAATGTGTTCGGGAACTGCGATATTAATTTTAATGCTGTTCTTCGGATTTTTATTTTCCGATAGTAATGATTTCATTTTGGAAATAGCAGACGATACTAATGACCAGTATAGGAATAATGCTATTTTTTAAAGGAGGATTTTATTTTAGTAGACACGAACCGTTAGCAAGTAGTATCGCGGAAATCTTCGGTTTTGTTATTGTTTTATACGCACTGCTATTCTGGGGATATTCTATATTGGATTTATGGAAAGCATTAATTATGATCTTCTCAGGATTTTGTTTGATTTTTTGCGGATTTTATTCTTTTGGCGCGGAGAGGCGATATAAAGCAGACACCGTTTACGTACGTGTATAAAAAAAATCGTTTTCATCTCTCCTTTTTAGCTCTTAAAAGCTGAAAACTACAAGAACTATTAATTTTGTTTAGTTTAGGTCTGCAACTTGAATGGTAGAGGACGGTATCATGCATTAGTCCCCGCAGGATAACGTCAATACTTCACCGCCGCCTTCTGTCTTCCGTGAATAGTTGATAGTGGTTTAAGTTTATAGTCCTCAAGTAAGACAGGCTGCACGCACTCTTCAGGCACACTGAGTGATATCTCCTTAGTCCTGCCATACCGGCCTTTACTCACGATCACCGCATTTACTAATCCCAAAATATCCAATTCAGAGACAAAACCGGTAACTCGCCGCTGCGTTAATGCCGCTATATGCAGATGGGTACACAATTTCCGATACATGTTATAGACTTCACCACTGGAGAAACGTCTTTAATTCCTTTCTCGACTTAAAACGAGCACGCTGCTGAGTACTAATTTTGAGTGCAGTGGGAGTGTTTTTACCATTTCCGCCACCCGGTAAATTTCTAATTTCTCACTTGCAAGCCGTACATGCTCTTCAAAAACCTTTTTGGAACCTGAAAATTCTGCAATTTCTCCCGATATCCGGAGCAGGTCAAGAGCACGCCGTGCATCTCCGTGCTCCGAAGCTGCGAGAGCAGCACAAAGTGGTATGACTGTGTCGTCAAGCACCGCATCATAAAAAGCCCGTTTCGCTCGTTCATACAAAATGTCCTTCAACTGTTCGGCACTATAAGGCGGGAATATTATCTCTTCCTCGCCTAATGAGGACTTAACCCGGGGGTCTAATAAGTCCGTGAAGGCAAGGTCATTCGAGATCCCTATCAGGCTTACTCGCGCATTGGTTAGCTCGCCGTTTATCTGAGAAAGATTATATAAAGCTTCATATCCATTGTTCGCTAACTTATCCCCCGCATCTAAAATCACAATTACACATCGGTCTTCAGCATCTACTCTGTTCTTAAACTTTGAGTACACCATATCTGTCGGTCGACCGGTCATCGGCACGCGTTTATTGAACTTTCGTGCAAGATACGCAAAAATGCGGTACTGCGTATCAAATACCTCGCTATTGAGATAGAGTAGGGAACACGTATCACTGCTTTTCTTCCGACTTAGCTGCTCCCTCAATTCATTGCTTACATATTTTACTGTGGTAGTCTTGCCTGTCCCGGCCTCACCAAATATCATTACGTTAGAGGGGGTCTTCCCCCTTTAAGGCAACGGATAGTTTAGTAGCTAGACCTCTTATTTGCGCCTCCCGATGCAGGATTTTTTCAGGGACATACGTAGGGCCTAGCACGTCTCTATTTACAAATATTCCCCACTGCTCATCATGCCCTTGAACCGGGAACTCACGATTCATTCGCCTCGTATTGATCCCCTGAGATGCAATATATCTGCGTAAGCTAATCCTTACCGCTTTTACACCTCCTCTGACGGTATTATCAACGTAAAGAACGCTTATACAGTGAACGAATTGGAATATTGCTTGAATAAAGCAACAAAAACGGATCCAAGCCGTTTATCGAGTACAAAATAACCAAACTCTCTGCAAATACGTCACAATAGCGAACAAGTTTAAAGGTTCTGGAAGAGGCAGGGATTGTCAGTAACTACGCCACGTACACCGAGTTCACGCACGTTCTCAAAATCTTCGACCGTGTTAATGAGCCATGGATAGATTTCTATTTCATTCTCTGACGCCTCCTCGACATATTCTCTGGTTAATCGGGGATATCGTTGGAAAATAACATCTGCACGTGCCTCGATCGCTAAGGTAACCGGAAAAATAGGCAACGAAGAAAGTATTACCCCGGTCTTTAAGATTGGTGCAAGCTCTTTCAGTTTGAGAAGCGATGCATGAAAGAACGATGTGATTATAACGCTTTTGTCCATCTCGGCGTTTACGAGTTCAGGCACGACCATTTCTTCCATATCCGGTTCCTTCAATTCGATCACCAACTCAGTTCCTAGATCCTTGGCGAGTACAAGCACTTCTGATAACAGAGGGATCTTTTCCCCTTTTCCCGCATCCAAAGTTCTCAGTTGCTTCAGTGTTTTCTCACCAACCGTTCCTGCACCATTCGTCGTTCGCTCCAGGGTACCATCATGGATGACCACGAGTTGGTGGTCTTTACTAACTCGGACGTCAATTTCGACCGCATCAGCACGGCACTCAACGGCTCGTTTTATTGCCCTCAGCGTATTCTCGGGCTCATCAAACCGTGCTCCCCGATGCGCGATTATTCTCATAACTCCCTCTTTTTAAAAAGAAACGTTTATTTTTAAATATGGGCATAACGAAAAAAGTGTGGATACATTACCGGGATACACGTAAACTAGATTTACATGATCCCATAGCGATAGTAGGATCACCAGGGCTGCGATCCGTTGGTAAAATTGTAATAGATCAGCTCGTGGAAAAATTACAGCCCTATTTATTCGCCGAACTCTTTTCATACGGGTTTCCCAGTATATATTACGGTCCTTCGTATCTCGGCGCTCCCAGCCACGTGGGTGCGCAAATAGCGAAAAGCAACGTCGTGGAGCTTCCACATGTAGGGATATACCTTCTTAAAAATAACCACCAGGAGCATGTCCACGGCCGCGACATCGTACTAATAAGCGGTTATCAAGCGTATAATGCTTTTAACCAATATATGGTCGCTAATAAAGTGGCGGATTTATTCACCGAGCTTCATATCAAACGGGTAATTTCGCTTGGTGCACAGGTAATAGAGGAGGGAATACGATGCTGCGCAACCACTGTGGAATTATTAACCGAGATGTCAAAATACGGAATTGAGAAGACCCAGGTAACTCGATTCATAGGTTTTTCAGGTCTTGTGGCCGTGATAGCGAAAGAGAAGGGAATAGAAGGGGTCTGTTTGTTCGCAAACACCACGCAGAATTATGCAGATCCTGAATTCCCCGATTTCTATGCGGCCACGGCATTATTGGAAAAAGTACGTGAGATAGTAGGATTACGAGTTGAGACCGCTGATTTAGAGGAAAGCGAAAGCGAGAAGGAACTGAAAAAAAGACATAGAGAGAAAGAAATTGCGGAGAGCGTGAAAAAAGAAAGAGAGCGTATGAGAGAAGAGTTGAGCGGATACGCGTGAATTTGGAAGACGATGGCAACGGATAGGGACACTTACGACCTTGCATGCAAGGAGATAGCGGATATCGTTACGGAAAGAGGTTTGAGCGAAGCAGAGAGTATCAACCGGTTAAAAAAAGAGATAAGCAGGAAATATGGGTTATGCACCATTCCGAGAAATTCCGATGTGCTGAAACTAAGCAGGGATGCGTTAAAAGAGCGATTAAAGCGGAAGAGAATGCGAACTGCTTCAGGCGTTGTCCCGGTTGCTGTGATGACTTCTCCTTACCCGTGCCCCCACGGCAAGTGCATTATGTGTCCCGGTGGACCAGCATCAGATTTTGAATCGCCGCAGAGTTATATCGGAAAGGAACCGGCCGCTATTAGAGCTGCGCAACACGGGTTCGATCCCTTCGAACAGGTTAAAGCAAGACTCTACCAGATAGAGGAAATAGGACATGATTTCGAGAAGGTTGAGTTGATCTTGATGGGCGGTACGCTCACTGCGAGACCCGCGGATTACCAGAGCTGGTTTGTGAAACGCTGCTTGGATGCAATGAAGGAGTTTGGAGACGAGAGAGGTCGAGAGGTACGAAATACCGGCATCACATTCGAAACAAGACCGGATTATGCAAATGAAGGGGAGATAGACCGGATACTGGAGTTTGGTGCTACTAAAGTCGAGTTAGGTGTACAGCAGGTCACGAACGATGTTTTAGAAACGATATGCAGAGGCCATTCGGTCGAGGATTCGATAGCGGCAAACCGAAGGGTGAGAGATAGCGCGTTAAAAGTGGGCTTCCATGTGATGCTTGGCTTGCCCGGCACGACGCTCGCAGACGATAAAGCGATGTTTGACCGCATATTCACCGATTCCCGCTTCAAGCCGGACTATTTGAAGATCTATCCCACGCTGGTGGTAAAAGGGACGCAGTTGTACGATATGTGGAAACGGGGTGATTATGAGCCGATTGGTGAGCATGAAGCGATTGAAATCATCACGTATGCGAAACGGATCATTCCAAAATGGGTGCGGATACAGCGAATCCAGCGAGATATTCCCGCACCGTTCATCGAAGCGGGTGTGAAGAAGAGCAACCTGCGGCAATTGGTGCTTGAGCAACTGCACGAAGATGGCGACCGATGCGGGTGTATACGATGTAGAGAGGCAGGTCTCGCTCGTTTGGCAGGGCGCGTTGCCGATGAACGGGATATCCAACTGGTGACAGAGCGTTACGAGGCGTGCGAGGGAACAGAATTGTTCCTCTCATACGAGGATGTTGAAAACGACATTTTAATAGCGCTTTTGAGGTTGAGGTTCCCGCACGGGCCACACCGCAAGGAGTTGGAGCACGCCGCGTTAGTTCGCGACCTGCATGTGTATAGCGAATTGGTGAGTTTGGGCGAGCGGAAGGAGCATAGCTGGCAGCATCGGGGTTATGGAGCGCGGCTGCTCAGCAAAGCGGAGGAAATCGCAGTTGATAAGGGATACCAGAAGATAGCCGTGATGAGCGGGATCGGTGTACGAGAGTATTATGAACGGTTCGGGTACCGACGAGAAGGGCCCTTTATGGTGAAACCTCTGTCTTAACCTCTGTACTTGGCAACGGGAACCTTGCACTATGAGTTCACTCGAAAGATATCGTGTAGAGCACAGAAAACAGCACCCTACGACCGGTTTTCGAGTCGTTCAGCATTATTTTTCAACCAATCGATGCAGTCCTCTTTCGTATCAAATCCTGCCCTGATATAGACAGACCTGTGGAAGTCCAAGAATTTTTCCAGCCAACTTTCCCCATATCGTGTCCATCTGTCACTATAGTTCTCTAATAATCGTTTTCGCTCCTCATCTGTTCTATCCAACTCTGCCACATACACTACCCTCACATCCTTTTCGCCTATTTTTATCACGTTATCGTAGATCCACACGAGTGGTGTTGTAAGTGGCATCGTTCACTTCTAGTACCTTGCATCTTAAATACATAACGGGCGGTTAACAAAATTCCCTATTTATAGAGAATTTCGAAAAACTCGCGGATAATGCCATAAAGTCTAAATACAATTCCTACCAACATTAATTCATGAAATCCCTTACCGATTTCGCGTTAAATGAAGAGTACAAGCGAGTGCGGCGGCTTGGCGATAAGCTGGCGGAGATTGAGTCACTGATCGATTAGGAAGCGTTTCGCCCGATTTTTGGCGAGCTGTGTGAGAACAAGAGCGAACGAGGCAGGAGGCCGAAGATCGACGAGGTGGTGATGGTGAAGTTGCTCGTGCTCCATCCAGCAATGGCACGGGCTCTCCGATCCGGAGCTTGAGTAGCAGGTAACGGACCGCATCTCGTTTCGGAAATTCCTCAGCTTTCCTGCGGCTATTCCCGATTTTACGACGGTCTGGTATTTCCACGAGCGGCTAAAATTTATTGTATTCAATCAGCTTGCGGGCTATAAGACCGCTTATGTCAACGCTATTAACGAGCGATTTTTGAAGACAAATGGGATGGAACTGCTTGGTACGCTACCGTATAGCCCTCTGCTTGCCGGATTATCGGTGAGTGAAATTGTCAATGCTCTGAACGGCAAATGGCTTATCAGAAGCAAGTCAGGAGAAGAGGTGATCATTGAGGAATTATTGATCGGTGCGATGGCTGCACCATCCGCCTTAAAATATTTCAGGCGTGTACGGCAGGCAGCATTGATCACCGGTGGAGATCGGGTGGACCTGCAAAATCTCGCACTGGAAACAGGCACGATAAACTGTCTGCTTCTGACGGGTAATTTAGAACCGACCGGGACGATACTCGGGAAAGCGGAAGAAAAAGGTGTGCCTGTTATTCTGGTTGCAGAGGACACCCTCACGACGGTGGAGAAAGTGGACGAAGTGTTTGGAAAGGCACGGATACGGGGTGACGCAAAGATAAAACGAGTTAAAGAACTGGTTGAAGAATTTGTAAACCTCGATAGACTACTCGAATAGCCCGCGTCATAAAGAACCCTCTTTTTTGAAAAAATCGTGTGAAACTGTCCAGCGAAATCCTTTATTAATAATTAGGACCAATATGGATTTGTGCGGGCTAGCCTGGAGGGTTAGGCGTCCTTTGTAACTCGAAATCGCCGATATGCGAGGGGCGAAGCTCGAGGAAGGCTCTGTAGCTGTCAACTTCAGCTCAGGGTTAGACGAAGAAGCACCGCCCTGCGGGGTTGGCGGTGGTATGGTGGTTGGCTGGAGGGCCTGCTGCCATATCTTTGCCATGGATACCGGTTTAGGCCCGGAAGGGAGCAGACTTACTGTGGACGTAGGCGCTCGGAGGATAGTGGTGCGGAGAAAGACCCTGGGGGCCTGATTGACGGCGAAAGTGTCGACTGAGGGCGTGCCCGCACAATCAAACTTTCTTATGTGGGGCTCTGCCCCACGACCCCGCAAGCCCTGTACGGGCTTAAAGAAAAGGTTTACCAAAAGAACTATCTATCCTGTAGCAAAACAGTTCTTTCCAATACCGGGCTTACCGCTTTTCACGCGGTCAAAGATCGGCGTTGGAATTCGGAGTGAAAGTTTAGGGCCTCATTATGGTGGTGAAGTCGGAACTTTATTCTTCAGGATACATAATTTGAATAAGTACATCCCAAGAGTCTTTAACGCCGTCCATTTCTAATTTCTTTGCTAGGGCGTCAAAATAAATTTTCACCGTCGGGTTACCCGCTTCTAAGTAATACTCAAAATTATCAAAATTAAAGGATGCTGTTATTTCTCTTCTTTTTCTGCCTCTTACTAATCCTGAATGGCTTATTTTAACTTTGATATTGTCTGGATTTGTGGGTTTCTTAGGTAAATCATAAAGGAAGCGGGGTCCATAATCTTTAATTTTCTTTAATTTTTTCACATCTTTAAGTACTCCCCACTTTACCTCTGAAAGTGGTTGCTTGTTTGCGGAAGGGATACGAATATATTTGGAACGATAAATATCAAAAAGTTCCTTCTCCGCTATACCCTTTATATAAACACTGTCCTTTTCGAATAATTCCATAACTTTATCGGGTAAAAGTTCTATTCCAAATTTACTATCAAATACAATACCCATAGGTCTAGCGAAATCCATAAGTCGAGATGCGATGTTGAGAACACTTCCACAATAGTCCAAGGTTTTATCTCCTGAGTTGATACGGCATGCACTTCCTCGAGACAATCCAATTCCAATCTTTCCCGGGACATCGAAAGTAATCATGGGATCTTTTGAACAAAAAGAACTAAAGTCTACTAAAACTTTTAAACAACTTATAATTGTCTTTTTTATAACTATTTCTAGATTCTTTTCAGTATAAGGGATTACTATGAGCAATCCATCACCTGTAGGCTTGAAAAAGGTTTTATCTGAAAAATATTCGTCTATAAGTTTCATGTAAACTTTTTTAAGAAACTGGGCTGATTCAAGGGGATCAACAGTTTTACTGAATTCTGAGAATCCTCTAATATCTAAATTAACGGCGATAACGAATTCCGAAAGGCCTGTGGCTTCTTCTAATAACCTTCTAAAATCTCTGTGCATTGGAAACCTTCTAGTGGTGAGTTATTCATCCCCCTTTTCTTAAAGAAAGGCCCAGGGGATATAAAAACCTTTCTTTCACAGCCTCATTCTTTTAGGGGAAGACCATAGGGAGTGGGAGTAGTATGATAACTTCCTACCTACATGCACCCTTCGTGAGGGGCTCCCTCTGATTTTGAGAATAACAGTGGGTCCAGTTTCTGAGCCTTTCCTTCGGTGCGCTAATTTTAACCGCAGATTACATCGTCACCGTTACAGATTACAGCGGCTCAACCCCCTTCAGGAGCGCGCGGAAGAGCATCAAAACCGGGATAATCTCCAACCGACCGATCCACATGTTCAAGATGAGCATCACTTTTCCGATAGCTGAAAGCCCTGCATTCGTGATCCCAGTTGAAAGACCCACATTACCCTGTGCAGAAGCAACCTCAAATATTATTTCGCTCAATGTGTACTGGGCTCCGACGACATGAGCGAGCACGCCCACACCAAGGAACAGAAATAAGATCCAGAGGATGATGATCAAATTCGCTTCTGATATTATCTTAGTCATTTGTTCATCATTTAGCAATTTATCACCAAATCTGAAGGATTTTATTGCTCTTTTTGGCAAGGTAGACCTCGCTAATGACCAGCTTATATTCTTCCACACGATGACAGCACGTATTACTTTTATACCCCCAGCAGTAGAGCCTGCTCCGCCTCCTATCACCATTGCTACGCTCACTATCCCGAGCGCCGTCCCTGACCAGAGCCGCACATCGGTTGTCTGAAAGCCGGTGCAGGTGATTCCAGAGATGAGTTGAAAGGAGGAGAACCGAAGCGTGCTCAAAATGGCCCCGTACGAGGTGAAATAGTTCTCTACAAAAAGCAGAATGAGCAATAAAAGGATGATAGCAAAAAGAGCTCGGCACTGCATGTCTTTTAAAAACGCTCTGAAGTTTCCCGTTAACACCTTGTAATGGATCAAAAAGGGGATAGCTCCAAGGATCATAATTGGAATAATTGCCAGTTCTATCATCGGATTGTTATAAAATGCCATGCTGTTGTCCGTTATGGAGAACCCACCGGTCCCGATTCCGGTCATTGCATGGTTTATCGCGCCCCAAAGGGGCATGCCGGCAAGATAAAATAAAACGATGCCGAAAGAAGTGAGAGAAAGGTAAATCCACCAGATTATTCGCACGGTGGATATAACGCTCGGGTGTATTTTCTCCTCTCGCGCCTCGGCTTTATAGAGCGTAAAGGTCCCTGTCCCGGGACGTGCGAGGATGGATACCATCAGCACAATCACACCGATGCCGCCCACCCACTGCATCAAACTTCGCCAGAACTGCATGGTATGAGTAAGCGTGGAAGGTTGCGCAACCATCGTCAATCCGGTTCCGGTCCAGCCCGACATCGCTTCGAAAAAAGAATCTAAGGGACTCATTCCTTCTATGAAGATGAAGAATAGCGCGCTGATCGCCGGAACAATCAGCCACGCTACTGCTGCCGTAATCATTGCGTGTTTCAGCTCAGGCTCTTTCGCCGTCCTCCACGAGTACCTCGATAATAACCCGAAACGCCAAATCCGCGGAATACTGTCCGGCTTCCGCTTGACTAAGGAGATGTACCTCAATAATAACCCGAGACCAAGAGTGAAAACGGTGACGATTACCAAGACGTTCAGCACGAACAACTCCTCAAAGATTTCCGAGACGATGAGCAGCACGAGCATCAGCAATCCAAGGATAATCAAGATACTGCCAAGATCTTTTATTACAACCTTTAGATTTGCGAACACTTTATCATCCGCTCCTGATCTGGATAAACCTTACCGTTTAAGCCGGAATCCGCTCTTTACCACCTCGGTACGTTGGTTTAACCTTTTATCATAAACGAAACAAAATCATATTGCGGCTACCTATATATAAATCCTGTGCACCTTACTCTTTGATAACTAAATGGATCAAAAGATTATTTACGGGAGCATCGGAAGCATCATAAAGTATCTTGGTATCTTAATGATTGTTCCGCTCGGAGTAGCGATTTGGTATGCTGAGAGCCCACCATACCTCTCTTTCTTTATGGTTCGAACGTGGATCCTCCCTCTTGCGATTACCACTATCTTCGGCATGATCTTAGAACGAAAGATCGGGGTACGGACAGGAGTAATAAAAAGGAGAGAGGGTTTTGCTATTGTTGCCTTGGGTTGGCTCTCTGTTGCATTTTTTGGCTCGCTCCCGTACATCTTCTCGGCGACCTTGGGCCCTATTGACGCTTTTTTCGAGTCGATGTCCGGCTTCACGACAACGGGTTCTTCGGTGATGCTGAATTTGGATCAGATTGATCGCAGTATTCTTCTCTGGAGAAGCTTTACGCAGTGGGTTGGAGGTATGGGTGTTATTTTGCTTTTCATTGCGATACTTCCCACGTTTGGTGTGGCGGGCAGTCAGCTCTTTGACCGCGAATTCCCGGGACCGCTGGCCGAACGGATTAGACCACGAGTGCAAGTGACCGCACGAATGCTCTGGTCGATTTACCTCGCTTTGACCGTTGCGGAAGTTCTGGCACTTTTTTACGTAGCGAGAATAGCTCTGTTTGACGCGCTCTGCAATACCTTCAGCACAATGCCGACTGGAGGCTTCTCGCCCAATCCGCAAAGCATTGCAGGATATCAGAACCCAACTGCAGAGCTCATCATAATGGTCTTCATGTTTCTCGGCGGAATGAATTTCATATTACACTATTCGTTACTGCGAAAACCCCGGAGAATACTGGCAGATAAGGAATTTCAAGTCTACTGCTTCTTCATTTTCACGGCTATTTTACTGATTGCTGCTGATTTATACACCCATAAAATCGTCACTTCAGTACTTGACGCATTCCGTTTCGGCGGATTCCAGGTCATTTCCATCATGACGACCACGGGATTCGCCACCGCTAATTTTGATACCTGGACCCATTTCTCCAAAATCATATTGCTCAGTCTGATGTTCGTTGGCGCAAGCGGCGGATCCACGGGCGGAAGCATAAAGGTGATCAGAATTTATGTTTTGCTCAAGTACATCGGACAACGAATCAGCAAAATTCTCTATCCACACGCGGTTCTTATACTGAAGAGTGGCAGAAAGCCCATTTCGGATGACATCTTACAAGGGATTATCGCTTTTGTTTTCTCGTATCTTTTGATATTCGTCTTGTGCTCGATTGCCATGTGTGCGATCGGATTTGATATGATAAGCGCCGCCTCTTCCGTAGCAGCGACCATGGGAAATGTCGGACCGGGTTTTGGTCTTGTAGCAGCCGATTACGCATCTGTGCCTGTAATAGGGAAGCTCATTTTGTCCTTTTGCATGTGGATCGGAAGGTTAGAAATCTTTACTGTTTTAGTTCTCTTAACACCCACGTTTTGGAAAGGGTGAATTATATTAGAAGAAAAAACGTTAGTAATTATTCCTCATGCATCAGCACAGCACCAACTTTCGTTGAGAATTTTCGGGTTATTGCCCAACAACCCGCTTACCTTTAATCCCGTACTCAAAAAGTTTTATTACTGGTGAAAAGGGAACTTATCCCCTCGACTTCCTTTGACCTCGCAAATATCGTTACATGATCACCGGCTTGGACG
>CAYNTR010000044.1:0-16481 GCA_964400255.1 uncultured Halobacteria archaeon | reverse complement strand
TAGACTACACTATCTGCAATTACAGCTTAAAATGGGCACAGTCCATCGTATAACACAGCATATACGCTGCGGGCTTACGCCCTTGCCCTTCTGGACATTGCCTACGGCAACGTTGTATATGCTGGTGACGTTAGCAGAAATTGGCTCTCGAAAACAAAGGAGTTGCTCATATGGAAGATAGAGGAGATTCAATCACTAAAAAGCAGTATCGGGTTTTCCTTAGCTACGCCAGTGCTGACAAAGAGGTAGCCCATATAATTGTTGAAGAACTTCGTAAACGGGGCATTCGCGTTTGGTTTGATACATACGAACTTCAACCCGGAGACTCAATAGCTAAGGCTATCGAATATGCCATTTCGGCCAGTGACTATCTTGTCGTTCTACTATCACCCAGTTCAGTCAATTCAGTTTGGGTACAACAAGAACTAGGTGCTGCTCTTTCTAGAGAGTTGACTATCAGAGATATTACATTGTTGCCAGTTGTGATTGCGGATTGCGAGATTCCGCCACTTCTTGCCTCTTACCAGTTTCTAGATCTTCGCACAGATTTCGATCAAGGGGTCACTCGACTCGTTGAGCAGATAGGTCTTGTTCCTGAGATAGATTTCTCGGTGTTGGACGGGAGAGCCTTTGAGAACCTTATCGCTGATCTGCTAACAAAACTGGGATTTAGAGGCATTGAACGAGAGTGGGCAATTGCTGACTTTGGAGTTGATATCGAAGCTGAGTACTCACGCCTCGATCCATTCGGTGTAGAAGCCAAAGAAACTTGGCTGGTCGAGGTGAAATTCTACAGCCAATCCAGGGTAGATCTTAGGTCAATACGACAACTTGTAGATTATATGTCACGGCTCCCAGCACGAAGCAAAGGACTTTTAGTGACAAACGGTCAACTCACTTCCGCTGCTCGGGATTGGCTCGCATCAACCGAAGCTCAAAGCCGAATTGAAATCCGTGTCATAGATGGAACAGAACTCAAAAGGCTGCTTCTACAGCATAAAGAACTAGTTAACAAGTACTTCGTGAAAAAGAAGGAGGGGCAAGATGAGTAAAGCTGGCGATCTTATTACCAAACTACTATCTTGCCCAGCCGGCACGGCAGGGTGGAAGGCATTTGAAGATGTATGCTTGGAAATTCTACGTTACCTCTTTGTCCCGCCTCTAGCTGAACCGAAGATACAATCGCGTACATATTCAGGTATAGATCGACGCGATGCTGTGTTTCCCAATCGGGATTTTAACACTGCCAACACTTGGGGGCACCTCCTACGAGAACTAGACGCTCGAATGATTCTATTTGAGTTTAAGAACTATGACGCCATGGAGATTGGAAAGGGAGAGGTAGACCAAACCCATAACTATATGACCGAACCGATGGGTCGCTTAGCCATAATGGTCTGCAATAAAGCTCCTAAAGAGGCTGCCCATATTCGCCGAAATACAATCTTCAGCTCGGAAAAGAAAGTGATTCTGTTTCTCACAATAGATGACCTTAAGGAGATGCTATTCATCAAGGAACGTGGGGAAGATCCAGCCGATTTGATCATCGATCTAATTGAATGGTTCTATATCCAACATGAGTGACTGGCCAACTTCAGCTAACAGCGTGTTTACGCAAGGGCTAAAGCCACATTGCTCCCACGGTCGCAACTTCGCATAGCCGCAAACGATAGACCCACCGGAGAAAAGAGTAAGAAAGAGCACTAAGGCGAGGATACCGGGGATCAGTAAAGAGCTCCGTAAACACTACTTAATTAATCAATTATTTAATCAATCAATCTTTGTGCCCAAAAATGGGCACAGAACAATAAGATCACGCCGGCAACCACAGTGATGAGTATAAAGCGCCTGCCCTTATCTCTTCCTTCAGAATTGTACATACTTTTATCTGTACAGAGCATGCTCAGTTCAAAGCAGGTAGGGGCAATGTAGTGAGACGATGGCGATGTCAACAAGAGTTTTGGCCGCAGTAATTCTGATCGCGCTCATTGCAGGAATGGGCATTGGCTATGTAGTTCCGGGGCCGCCTCCGGCAGGCGGATTGCATGGTGAAATACCCATCGGCGTTTTACTACCGTTAAGCGGCGATTTCGCCAGCTCTGGTGCTCGATCAAAGGTCTGTGCAGAACTCGCGGAGCAGGATATTGCGGCATATATTGCGGATGCGGGGTTACCTGTAACGTTCAAATTTTATTACGAGGATACAGAAACCAATGCCGGGGTCGCACTGCAAAAGACGCAAGCGTTAGCTGCTCAAGAGGTCAAGGTGGTAATAGGCGGGCTTTCCAGCTCTGATCTGGCGAGCATTACGGACTATGCTTCGGATAACCAACTCGTGGTACTTACCTCACTCTCAACCGTCGCGGAACTCGGTCTCCCGGATGATTATATCTTCAGGTTGATCCCGCACGACGATATGGAAGGCAGAGCCTTAGCACAGCAGCTCTACGACTCCGGGATCCGTCAGGTCGCGATTTTGCAGCGAAGAGATCCCTGTGACATCGCAATAGCGCACCAGTTCAGAGCTACCTTTCTGGAGTCCGGAGGTGAAATTCTGGCCTATGTGGAATACGATCCGGGTACGAGCGATTTCTCCTCTGAATTGGCCGCCTTGGAGGCTGCTGTAGCGCCAGCCATCGCTAACTACGGCGCTGAGTCGGTTGCTGTTCAAACGTTAACCTAGGAGGATTTAGCGCTGGTTCTGAGAGAAGCGGAAGAACGGGAGAGCATAACGCTCTCTGTACGATGGTTCGGAGGAGATGCAGTCGCCTTAAACGAGCAGCTCCTGGCAGACGCAGGAGGTCTCGCTGCGCGGACTCGGTTGACAGCGCCGCTCTACACGGCGCCCGACTCAGTTAAGAAGGCACGATTAGTTGAATACGTGGAGAGCAGACTTGGAGAAGAACCCGACATCTACAGTCTCATTGTGTATGATGAGATGTGGCTTGCAGTTCTATCCATCTTACACGCCGGGACAACCGATGGTGAAGCGATACGTAAAGTCGTTCCTTATACAGCGAACAACTATTTTGGCGCTAGTGGCTGGACTGCGCTGGATGAGACCGGTGACCGAACTGGACTTGACGTCGTCTTTTATCAGGTACAACAGGTGAATAGCGAGTACGAGTGGGTTGATGTCGCGAACGAGTATCCGGAGGAAGCCCTGGTGAAAGAGATTATCACATCGGACTATGCTCCCCAGGCTATTGGACCGTACAGCCAGGGCATCAGGGTAGGGAATATGCTGTTCTGTTCGGGGCAGATCCCCCTCAATCCAGAGACCGGGGAGGTGGTAAATGGCTCTATTGAAGTGCAGACGCGCCAGGTGCTTGAGAATCTTGGGGCCGTGCTCAAGGAAGCGGGCATGGACTACAACGATGTAGTCAGCGTCACGGTATTCCTGGGTGATATGGATGACTTTAACCGATTCAATCAGGTATACGCGGAGTACTTCAAGGTGCGCCCTCCAGCTCGCTGTGCTGCGGAGATCGCGCAATTGCCCAAAGACGTGGATGTGGAAATTTCATTGATCGCGATTAAGACTTAGTGACTGCGGGGTACTCAATAGTCCTGTCCTTCCTGACCGGGAAATCAACACAGGCAGGTTTAAGGCCATAGAGGGAGATGCATGCAGGGCGGACCGCCCGTTTAAGGAGAAGGCACTCTCTCCGGAACGACCGTCTCCGAGTACGTGAAGATCCCGTTGACTATTGAAACGATGGTCACGCCTTTTCTGGGAATTCTACTGCCACTCTCGTAGCTGATTGTCCCGGTCGTACCCTCCAGATCCTTCGTGTCCTGTAACGCTGTTAAAATTGCTTGCTGAGCTTGCGGATCGTCCGAGCCCGCACGTTCAATCGCATCTGCCAGAAGCATAATGGTATCATAGCCAAGCGCTGCGAACGCATTTTCAGGAACAATCCCGTACTCTTCCTTATAAGCCGCGATGAACTCCTTAATACGATCCGTTCCATTTGCTTCATCGATCAGCGCATGCGTGGTGAAGTAAACATCGGTCGCGTGATCTCCTGCGATCCGTGTCAATTCCGGCGTATCGTAGCCGTCTCCACCGAAGATCGGCTGATCCACTCCTGCCTCCCTGAACTGCTTGATTATGGTTCCAATATCATCGGGGCCTGAGGCGATGTAGAGCATATCAGGTCGTCGGTCCAGTTCTTCGAGTGCAGCTATCTGCCCTGAGAAATCCGTGGTACCTCCTTTATACGTATCTTCTAAAATGATCGTCCCGCCCAGTTCGGTATATCGTTCCTTGAAATAGTCCCCCAGGAGCCGGGTATACTCCATCTCTTCATCGACCAAGAGATAAGCGGTCTTTAAGCCAATATGGTCGTATGCATACTCCGCACCCGCAGCCGCCTGGACATTGTCACCGAAACAAGCGAGGAATAGGTATTCCGGCACCTTCTCGGGCAGTTTGGGGGATGTCGCTCCTGACGTGATGAAGACCGTCTGTGCTCCGGCAGCGATCGGAGCTGCGGCAAGTACCATGTCAGTATCGCTGAACCCAATGATCGCCGATACCGTCTCAGTTTCAACCAGTTGATGAGTGCATTCCTCGATCGTACCCGGGTCTGTCTTTCCGTCACAGAGCAGCAACTGAAGTTCTCGTCCGTTAATACCGCCCCGATTATTTATTTCCCTGACGGCAAGTTTGGCACCGTTTGCCGAGGGGATGTCAAGCGATGCCTGTGACCCTTCCAGATTGTAGATCGCTCCTATCTTTATAGGTGATTCGAGATCACCTGTTGGAACTTCTATCTCACCGGAGAGGATTTTCTCTCTTAATTCGTTTACTTCATCTTTCATCTCGTCGGTAACAACAGGCAGAGCGTTATCGAGGCTGAGCCCAACACCGTCTTCTTTCAACCCAAGAGAGCGGACTCCGCCCTTGAACTCACCTTCTACGGTCTCTTTGATAATAGCAAAGATCACAACATCTATGCTCTTCACCGCGCTTACCAGCACGTTCTCTGGTGCGAGATAGCGTTGGTCGGTATCAGCCCCAATTGCATACAATCCTCTCTCTTGAGCCGCGTCAATAACGCCCTCGCCACTTAACCCCGCTGCGCCAAAGACGATATCCGCGCCCGCGTCATAATGCGCTAATGTCAACTCCTTCCCCCTTCCCTGGTTAGCCCACGAACCGACGTACGAAACCACGATTTCGCAATCAGGATTTATATAGTGCGCACCTGCCTGATACCCGGCTAAAAACCTGTTGATAACCGGGATGTCCATACCGCCGACAAATCCGATTTTATCGGTTGTGGTGACCATTGCCGTTAAAGCACCAGCCAAGAAAGAACTTTCCTCGTCTCTGAAGAGAAAAGACGCCACATTTTGCCGCTCTGCCATTGTGCCGTCAATCAATACGAATTTTTGTTCGGGGAAATCCGCTGAGACATTCAAAAGTGCACCTGCTTGATTTTCGCCGGCGCAGATGATAAGATCGTAGTCACCGCTTTCTGCGTAGCCACGCTGCAAACCCTCGAACTCTGTTACTGCCTCTGCTATCACATAATCCAGCGTAATACCCAGTTCAGCTTCCGCTTTCTGAACTCCGGAGAAGAACAAATTATTGAACGCATCATCTAATCCGCTGGTATCAAAAATGATGGCTACTTTAGATTCATCCCGTTCGTCCCATGGAGGCGTAGGCCAGATAACCTCTTTTGTGGCAAGATTCCGCGGCCATACCGTGTAGTACTCCTGATCAATGATCTGAGCGATTATACCTC
Organism: uncultured Halobacteria archaeon; assembly: GCA_964400255.1. Taxonomy (GTDB): domain Archaea; phylum Halobacteriota; class Syntropharchaeia; order Alkanophagales; family Methanospirareceae; genus JACGMN01. The sequence goes on along the minus strand of CAYNTR010000044.1, from coordinate 10,722 downwards.
TTCCCAGGGTATTTTGATGGGTCTCCTGGTCAAACTTGACCCCATCCCAGGGCATGATCAACTGATCGCTACTGATATTCGTTTCGAGGAGCGCTTTCCGAATCTCTTCCGGATCGGTTGATCCCGCTCTATCAATCGCATCTGCTAAGACCAACACCCCGGTGAAAGCACGAGCTGAATTGCCGTTCATGTCCCTCCCGTAGCGTTCCCTGAACAGTTGATTAATAGTTCCTACCAGTGGTTTAGTCGCTGCTAAGTCCTTCGACCACACCTCTCGGGTGAGAATGTAGTTACCACCGTCACCGAGCACCTGGAGAAATGTGGGATTGATAAATCCGCCGCTGTTTGCCAGAATGGCATCCGGGTTGAAATTCAAGTCTTTATAGGTCTGCATGTAGAGAATGGCATCGTTAACGTAGGATGTCTGCATCACGACATCAGGCTCGGCGTCCTTTAGCCGCTGAACCTCGCTGGTGACATCCGTAGCATCAGCGGAGTAAGCGATTCGCTCGACCACAGAATAGCCATATTCCCGTGCATACTGCACTTCGTACTCGCCTGTCTCCGAGCCCCAAATCGAGTCCTCATGTACTATTCCCAACTTCTCGACCGTTATGCCTTCCTCTTCTTGAATATCCTGAAGGAACTCATAGAAGTTCTGTACAAATATCGCGTCATGAGGTGTCGTCCTGAAGAACCAAGTGTGTGGCTGCTGGGTGAGACTCGAAGCAGTAGCATCCGTAGCAATGTAGGGTACTCCTTTATCCTCCGCAACCTTACTTACCTCCGCGGCGACCGCACTCTTCGAACAGCCGATTAATGCAACGACTTTCTCCTCGTTGATGAGCCGCTCCGCCTCGGCTTTCCCTATCGAAGGAGAGCCTTGCGTATCACCAAAGACGATTTCGACCTCTGCTCCGTTAAGTGATTCAATGCCCTTGGATCTGGCCAGCGGGATATCCAGGTCATACTCGTTGTTGATGATATCCTCCGCAAAGAGAACGCCATTCTTAACCTCAGCACCCGTGTTAGCTAAGGAGCCGGTAAGCGGGTATAACGCACCGACTTTTACCGTTTCTTCCTCCTTTTCTATGCACCCCAGCATTCCAATAACTGATACTACCAGCAAGACGATCAAAGCCAAACCAACAATTCTTTGGGGTATCATTTTTCCGTCACCAGTATGGATATAACCCCTATATCAAAGTATAAAAACGTTCCGATGCCTTTTTGCATTCCCCACACTTCAATATTGCAGACCTGAGCTCAGAGGTTAGACGTCAGATGCAAAAAGACCTTATAAACCAAGCTTAGTTTTGAGCACTGCAGGTTCAGGAGATTTAAACTCCAAAATAAGAATTACTTTTACGCGGTAACCATTAAATTAAAATCCATACCCTGGGCAAGAAATGGAGGTACGAAATGGAGATACAGTCAGATAGAACTAATAATATCCTCATAATCTCACTGAAAGGCAGACTTGATGCCTTTGGAGCGACAGAACTGGATGAGGCGCTGAAGAATTCTATTAACGATGATGATTCCGTCGTCGTCATTGACATGGAGAATGTTTCATATCTGAGCAGTGGTGGTATCAGAACATTTCTCGCCACGGAGAAGATGCTGAAGAAGCGAAAGGGCGGGCTTCATCTTTGTCATTTAACACCCTATCCGCTCAAGGTATTGGAGATGGCGGGCTTTGACCAGTTCTTTTCGATCTTCCCGACGAAAGAGGCTGCAATCAAAAGCTGTCTCACTCGGGAGGCGATGAGGGGGTCAAAGGTGGATTGGGAGCGCTTACCCACCTATCGAAAAAGAGGCGCGCGATTCGCCGTCTTTGAATCGTCACAAGAAGAGGCCGTGTTGAAGGTCACAAGTGATATCTCAAAAGTGCTCTATGCGCGATTAGGGGAAGAGGATATATGTTCGAGGAGATTCTCTGAGACCGAGTACTCGATTGGTCTCGGTGCGTTAGGCGAAAGTGTACACGATTGCATCAGCATTCTCGGTGAGATGATCACGATCGGTGGCACGATGGTATGGCTGCCAACTGACGGCAATGACACCCCCGATTTCCTGATTCCCAAGCGAGACACTGGAGAGGTGACGATTTACACGGGCTTCAATGTGGCGTTGGATGGAACGTTCAACGATGTCATCGTTATGGAGAGTGAAGACGATACGGGGCTTACGATCGGAGATATCTACGCCGCTCTCTTCGAAATCGCACGAGAGAATCGAGCAGCTTTTAAGGGCTTGATCAGCCTCGCTTTGTGGGCCGATGTCCACGCAGTGTATAGTTCGGGTGTCAAGATCTCGCCGATCAAAAAATTCAGGCCCGAGAACCGCGAGATGATCATACACGGAGATAACATCGAGCGATGGATGAACATCACTACCGTCCCGAAACACCGTGGTGAGACGATGGTTGCATTTGGAATGGGACTCGATTTGATGAGCGATTTATCTTCATTTGATACCGATGCTATCAATGCGCTCTTCTACCTCCATCCTGCAAATATCGAGAATAAAAAGCTCCTTCTCCATAACCACGGCGTGATCTTCAAACACCTGCCATGGGAGAAGAACGTGAATTTGGATGACGAGATCAAACGGATTGTTACCGAGGGTGAATTTATCGATATGCGTCATCTTCTCGACAATACGAGAGTTACGCGTGCCGTAATCGGGGTGTCTTACATCTCAGATGTTGTCTTTGAGGAGACGCTGGGCATAGAGATCGTTGGTGAATGTGACGGTTGGACCGATACCTTTGAGCGAATAACCCAGAAACTCCATCCTGACTGTCGAGAAGTTCGCCTGACTCCGATAACGGGTGGTTACAGCGGCTCACTCGTCTTCAGGGTGAATGCATGGGACCGCAGTGGAAGAAAGGAGATGCCATTTATTCTGAAACTCGGCAAGTGGTCTAATATTCATGATGAGATACGGGGCTATGAAGAGCATGTGAAGCGGTACATCCAGAACAATGCGACGCAAATCATACAGCACTGTAAACTGGATGACTTTGGCGGGATACTGTACAATTTTGTCGGGATAAGGGGCACAGAGAGCGAGATCAGTTCTCTTGAGGATTATTATTACTCACATACGACGGATGAGGTCAGAGCCGCTTTTGACCACTTATTTCGTGTGGTCCTCAAAACATGGTACGGCCAGCCGAAACTAAAGGAAACTTCACTTCATGAGGAATATGGCGAGTTCTACAACTACGAAGCTATAAAAGCGTACGCACAGAATCAGTTTGGCGTAGCACCGGATGATGAGCTCATAGAGCTTCCGTACAACCTTGGGGAGTCCATCAATCCGCTCTACTTCGCGGAGAATATCATCCCTCAGAGGAAATCTAAAACGGTAAGCGTATATGAGGCTTCGGTTCACGGCGACCTCAATATGAAGAATGTGCTTATGGATGAGAACAACAATATGTGGTTGATCGATTTCTCGGAAACCGAGCACTCACACATTCTCAGAGATGTCTCAAAGCTTGAAGCCGTGTTGAAGTTCGAGACCTTCGAGATAGATTCTGAGGAAAAAATGAGAGAAGCAGTAGAACTCGAAAAGCTCTTTCTGGATGCGAAAACCCTGCGTGAGATACCCCAGTTACCATCAACGGTAGAAGACCCGCAAGTTCTCAAGGCGTTTCAGTGCGTGCAGAAACTGAGGGAATATGCGAATGTCATAACGCTCTTGGACGAGGACATCTCCCAGTATTTCTTCGGCTTGCTCTCGTATACGTTACGCATATTGAGCTATGGGAGCGTGAACGACTATGCGAAGCAGTATGCGTGGATATCGTCTTCGATGCTCTGTCAGAAGTTGATTTAGAATGTTCTTGAGTAGCCATCCGAATTCCTACTCACTTTCATCATTACGTACGTGAACAACCATGGTCAACACGTTTTTTCCGTCTCTGAACTCGTAGTTGATTTCGTCCATCAACCTCTTCATGAAGTATATGCCAAGCCCTCCTATCTGTCGCTCCTCCACATTCGCGTTCAAATCTGGCGGTTGGACAGACGTGGGGTCGAACGGTGTTCCCGCATCAGTGATAACCACAACGATATCTTCGCCCTTTTTACTGCAGCTAATTTCAATCATCCCCACCTCCTCGGTATCGGCGTACCCATATTCGATGATGTTAGCGCACGCTTCGTCAACTGCCAATTGAACATCGAATATTTTCCGCTCAGCTAAACCAAATTCTCTCAATGCATTAACAATGAACTCTCCTATTCGTGCTAAATTCTCCAATTTCCCTTCTATCTCGAGTTCAAATCGGTCTTTCATGCACTCCTCACTCTGCCTTCAACACCATCAGTGTAATATATATCATCAAATTGCGGCTCATCTCCACAGAAGGATAACACCTCGCTCTTTATCTTCTCGATCAGATCCTTTGCAGATAAAGTATGGTTCTCCTTGATAAGCTTAAAGAGTCTCTCTTCTCCAAACGGCTTCTCCCTCTCATTTATTGCATCGGTCACACCATCGGTATAGAAGACCACCGCACCGGCAACGCCGATGAATGCCGAAAATAGAGAAGCCTCCGAAGATTAAAATCAGAAACGCCCGATTCTTAAGCGTGAATCTTTTGTCCAGTATTTCCGTGAAATATTTGGTGCGGGTGATGATGTACGCGAGTACCACGATTACGCACATCTTCTCGACCAGCATCAGTAAAAGCTCGATTACGGTGGCTGCCATTTGTTCGCCTTTTTATTGATAAACGAGGTCTCTCACTCTTCAACGTTTTCTCGTTCTTTTATCCGATTTGAAATGATGAATGCGAAGATCAGCATGCCTAAAGCGTTAGAGAAGATCATGGGCACACTGATAGTTTCAACAATGCTAACCGCTTTCGAATAGGGCTGTACGAGAAGAAGTAAAAGAAGCATGTGAAAAGATTCCATAAAGGCTGCAAAGGTCACTGCTCCGGGAACACCGATGAACTCACGCTTCTTTAATAGGTAGATAATACCACCAAATAGTCCTGCAAACACAGTGGCGAGTGAACATGGAAGACTTGTGAGCCCGCCTAGGGAATATCGATGTACACTACCAATCAGTCCCGCACCCACGCCGATCACAGGCCCACCAATTAATCCTGCGATCATCGGCCCCAGGTCTCGGACATTTGCAATTGCGCCAGATACTTTTATTCCTGCGTACGTGCCGAGTATGGAGACCGCTCCAAAGATAACAATCATAATAGCACGATTTTTACGCGTGAATCTTTTGTCCAGTATCTCCATGAAATATTTGGTGCGGGTGATGAGATACGCGAGTACTACGATCACGAACATCTTCGCGACCAGCATCAGTAAAAGCTTAATGACCGAGGATACCATTTTGTTCTTGTTTTTGTAAGTTGGCAGTGCTCTATAAAGGGAGCATCAATTTTATTTACCTTCTATTTCACGTTCAAACCGATCTTTCATGCGCTATTCACTCTGCTCTGCCTTCAATATCATCAGCGTAATATCATCAAACTGCGGCTGTTTCCCGGCAAACGCTACTACCTCCTCCCGGATGTGCTCAAGTATATCGTGCGCAGGTAAGGTGCGATTCTCTCTAATTACGCTCATCAGCCGCTCTTGACCAAATTCTTCACTCTCTTCATTGATTGCCTCGGTTACCCCATCGGTATACAGAACCAGTATGTCACCACTCTTCAGTTCAATCTCTACCTCCTCCAGTTCGACCTCTTCAATCACACCTAAAGCGATTCCTTTTGCTTGTAATAAGACTATATCGCTCGACGTTTCCCGGAATAAGAGTGGAGGGTTGTGTCCCGCATTGACATAGGTCAGAGTCTTCTTTTTCGAATCGACGATGGCATAGAAGAGGGTGACAAACATGCTGGTTTTAGAATCTTCACAGATCAACCTGTTTGCTTGTTTTATAGCATTTACAGCGGTGGGATTCCTTGTCGCGCTGGCTCGAATCAAGGTTCGGGATAAAGCCATGAACAATGCTGCGGGAACGCCCTTCCCGGAAACGTCGGCTATTGCCAAGCCCCACTTATCTTTACTGATAGGGATGAAATCGTAGAAATCGCCTCCTACCTCCATCGCCGGTAGATTAAATGCTGCCAGATCTATTCCCGCTATCTCAGGTGTGGATTCAGGTAGGAAACTTTGCTGAATCCCTTTTCCGATCTCCAATTCCTTCGACATACGCTCCTTCTCCGCAGTAGTGCGCTGTAGTTCCTCTATATGGTCCTTGAGGTCCGATGCCATTTGATTAAACGAATTTGCAAGTTCCTCGAACTCGTCTCCGGTCTTTACGTCGACCTTGTAATCTAAATCTCCCTTTCCTATAGCTCCAGAACCCTCTTTGAGTCTCATCACGGGTTTCGTTATTATTCGTGATAGCAAAAAGGATAGACCAGAAACTCCCAAAAATAGAGCAATGAAAATGCCAAAGAAGATTTTTTTCATGTTACTCATCTGCCGATTGATATGTTCACCGGTATCCTGGGTGGCAGAGATTATTTTGCTCTTTGTAGTTAGCGCTGACGCTATTATCTCCTCAACGGGCATCACGACACCCACGCTCCAATTTGTACACCTAATAGGGGCATAGGCAATGTATTTCTCCCCACCTTCAAATTGGCATCTGGCGATTCCCGTATTGCCCGCGGTCATATTCTTCGCTATCGCGCGCAATTCTGCGTTCGTACTGAGCGGTAAATTCTCTGTCTCAAACGATTCATCCCATTTCTTGTCTCCGGCAGATAATCCGGGACGGGCGATAACATTACCGTCTGTATCTATCAGAAGAGCGTATCCACGTTCCCCAATCTGGGTGTTGATGATTTTTTGATTGATTGTTTCTATCGTTACGTCTGCTCCAATCACCCAAACTAAATCATCGTTTGAGTTGTAAACGGGTTTGGAACAGGTCACCATTAAGCCATGCCCGACGACATCGATATATGGGTCAGACCAGCTAATATCCCCCGTTTCTTTCGCCTTCATGTACCAGCCACGAACCCTGGGGTCAAAGGATGGATCTATCCCTGAACACCAGGGATATATTCGAAGTATGCCCGATTCTGTTCCAATATAGACCCAGGTGAGATGGGGATCGGCAGCATATATGGGGATAAAAATATCATCCATGGTACTTGATACGTTCAATTCTTCTCTTACAGCGTCAGCGTCAACATCTGGTGCCAGCACATATGCAGAACACGCGTATACATCCTCTGGAGTCTCGTTTTGAGAGTATGAGGGTTTGTGTGTAAATGATGACGGATCGTTCAAGAGGATAGCAGCAAATTGGGCCATGATACTCGTTTCTGCTTCAACTCGTTCAAAGAGCGTATTGCTGATGGCAGCCTGATCCGTTGCCATACAAAGCAGATATTCTTCAGCGTCATTTTCTAAAGCAGTTGTGCTGTCATTCACCGCACGATTTCCCAGCGAGATACCGCTTTCCAACGCATAATCGCCCACACCACTTATCGTGATGAGTGCAATGGAGCCGGTAATGACGAGTGAGGCGATTAAGAGCGTTAAAAATACGATCAATATTTTGGCAGTCACGCCTAATCGTGACCAGAGCGCTCTCTTCTCTTTCATTCCCCGTTTGGATGGATGTAGGATCACAGATAATCTAATCGTGCACGAAGTTCGGCCACACCTTTTACCCAGCGATCGACCGGGGGAGCTTCATTGGGATCGATGATGACGTCAATTACGGTCGGAACCGCACGCTCGATCGCCTCCGGTAATATCTCTGAAAGCTCGCCTGGGCGCTCTATCCGGTATCCTTGCGCGCCGAGTCCCTCGGCAACCTTTGCAAAATTGACCTCTTTGAATAGGGTGAATTCCGTTTTATCACCGAGACTATATCGCTGAAGCGCATGTATCAATCCCAGTCTCGCATTATTATGAACGATCCAAACTACCGGGATGTCATGGCTAACCGCGGTAGCTATCTCCATCCCGTTCATCAGGAAACAGCCATCACCAACGATTGCGATAACGGGCCTATCTGGAGCGGCGAGTTTTCCACCAATTGCTGCTGCGGTCGCGTATCCCATCGGGAGCATCCCAAAGGCAGATATAAAATTCGGCCTCTTGAATTGCAGGTAATGAATCGCCCAGCATATATGGTTGCCGGTGTCAACGAAGACAATAGCATCGTCAGGCAAACACTCCTGAATCTCACGCATCAGCGCCTGTGGCTTTATCGGAACCGAATCTGAGAACATCTTCTCCTTGTCCAGGAACATGCCAACCCGCTCCTTGAATTTGATAATATCCTCGATTGGCCGCTCCTCCTTCGGGTCATGCTTTTGTAATTCCCTTAAAACCCTAAATGAAATTTCGTTTAGCACGGCACGGCAATCTCCGATCAGACCAATATCAGCCACATAGTTCTTGCTAATTTCAGAGGGGTCAATGTTGATGTGGATCAAAGAATCGCTCGGTTCAAGTTTCGGATCCCAGGAAAAGGTTGTTATCTGATTCAGACTGGCGCCAACGACTACCAATACATCCACATCGCCCAGTAAGTAAGCTTCTGCAGCCGGGGACCCGCTAAATCCCAAAACACCTAATGAAAGGGGGTGATCTTCTGGGAAGGCACCTTTTGCCTTTGGGGTTGTGGCAACGGGAATGTTGAGCATTTCCGCGAGTTCGAGGACTTCCATGGTCGCATCGGCAGCGATAACACCGGAACCGACGAGCATCGCGGGCTTCTTCGCGTGTACAAGCTTTTCAGTTGCGTCGATCACTAACTTTCTATCGAAGTAGTTGGACTCAACTCTGTATCCTTTCGGCGGAAGCAGAGTATCTTCTATTTTCTCCTCCATGATGTCCTTGGGATAACTGATGTGTACGGGGCCTTTCTTGCCGCTGAATGCGATTCTGAATGCCTCCCTTAAGGTCTCAGGCACCTTGTATTTGGAGATGATCATCGTGCTGTACTTCGTTATGGGATCGAACATGGCAACGGAATCAACGCCCTCTTTCGTCGAGTCTTGAAACGTCCCTTTGCCATAAATGCTCGTAGGAACTTGTCCTGTGATAACCAGTAAGGGGACATTATCCATGTACGCAGCGGCTACGCCGGTAACGAGGTTTGTGGTGCCGGGACCGGATGTTGCGTAACAGACGCCGAGCTTACCGCTGACCCGTGCGTAGCCATCAGCCATAAATGCCGCACCTTCTTCGTGTTTTGATAAGATCAGCTTGATTGCATCCTGCTTGTTTATCGCATCGAAAACGGGAACCATGGATAAGCCAGGAACGCCGAAGATATATTCGACGCCTTCACCCTCTAAATATCTTAATAATAGCTCTGCAGTCGTTATTTTCACTACCCAGTCACTCCCCCGTCGCTGTGCAACTATTTACCGCCTCTTCTTCTTGATCGCAGATTTCAAAGAGCTGTGTAAATCCTGCGATGTCGAAGACTTCTTTTACATAAGGCTTTAAACAGGCCAATTTCAAATCGCCCTGCACCTTTTTCAACCGTTTCAGTGATGCGAGCATCACCCGCAATCCCGAGCTACTGATATACTCCACGCCATTGAAATTCACGACGATTTTCACGCAGCCGCCATCGATCAGCGTATTTATACTCGTCTCCACCTCGTTTGATGAATAGGCATCGAGCCGGCCATCCAGAGCCAGTATCTTCACATTACCCGCGCTCTTTTCTTTTATTTCCATAATCTCACCTCGTAGCCCCCAATGATTAACAATTATACTCGTTTTATACGTTTTTACAGCGCGCTCGTTTATAAAAGTATCGATTCTTACAACGAGGCCGACTTCCGCAGGCTTACAGTTGAGAGCTAAAAAAGGAAAAAGAAGTGAAAGAGGTTTATTATCGCCTCTTTCCTTCGGTTATGGTTAGTGCAACGATTACGGAAAGAACACTGATAAGTGCGATGAGGCTGATTGGCGTGAATTCTGGAACTTGTGCGGGTATCGGTGATCCTATGCCGTTTGGATCGTTGATGGTTCCATTCGCCGGGTTATGATCGCCTGCTCCGTTATCAGTAATGGTAATGGAGATGACGTTGTCGCCGTCGTTGTCATCGAATGGAAACGGATACCAGGTTCCATCGGTCGCGTTGTATTTCCAGAACTCCGCGTCTGTTGGTATCGCAGACGGGAACGTGAAGTTGATCGTTACTGTTTCTGGATTTGTATCGTTGAGCCCGCAGATGGAGATGTTGAAGAACCCGTGGAAGAACGTAATAGAGGATTCAGGCAAGCTTGGGAAATCTGATGCCTTTAATGCCACTGGTATGTCGCAGAAGTAGCCTGAACTGGTGGTTATCGTTGCGTTGCCGGTTCCTGTTGCCGTTGGTATGGTGACAGATGTCAGTCCCGTCACATTCCATATCCACGTCTGCATATCGGTCCCATTTTGATTGGTGGCGATTGCCGAGACGTTGTGTTCACCGGGCCACGCTGCATGAAGCGTGCAATTGGCTTCCGTCACGGTCTCGTTTGTGAACAAGAGCGATTCATTCAGATACCAGCTCACGTTTACCGTTTGGTTTACCGTAACGTTAAACGTCCTCCAGGTGCAGACGGTATCGTTAACCGGTGAAGGAGGCGCGAAGGACGTGATGGCTGGTGGTGCTTCTCCCGATGGGCACACATCCAAGGGATTGTTGTCTTCGCTTCCTGCGTTTCCCAATATCGTATAGTTGTCTGGTCCTCCTGGTGG
>CAYNTR010000043.1:0-16531 GCA_964400255.1 uncultured Halobacteria archaeon | reverse complement strand
TATGAAGGGGCAATCTCTTTTGGATAGTAAGCGAAATAATATTAGGACTCAACAGCGATAGAAGAAGGCGAAACACTTAAGTGACAGAACCTCGTCCTAAAGGATTGCTCGGCTACACCTCGCAACTCCTCGCACTTCGTGCTCGGAGCGGGGCATCAGGTCCTCAGAAAATTGTTTTCTGGATAGATAAATATTGTTGGCGAGTTTTAACGATTTAGAGGAATTTTATTATATGCTTAGATATTTCTATGTATAATTACAAACAAACTTCTTGAAAGTTTCTTATTTATTACATCTCCAAATAGATAACATCTCCTCCATATTTATCATAGAATTCCCTAATTTTACGGTGGCCGTTTTTATCTTTTCTATGATAATACGCATCACCGATAACGAAACAAATATCTTTTGCTACTCCCGAGGATTTAAGAGCTACAAGCATCTCCATACCATCATCTAGACTTTGTTGGATGTTTTTTATTCTGCTTTTCCATGCAAAGCTTTCTATAGGGTAATGATAGTACTTAAGCTCTACACAAAGTTCAAAGGCTTTTGGATCTTCATAACCTATTAGGATATCTATGTCACCACCAACACGTTTTGTACCTTTTCTTTTACAAGCATCTTCGACTGCTTGATTCCAAATTTTGTTAAATTCCCCCTCAAATTTATCTTTAGTTAACTGCCATTCTGTATGAATAGTTACATCATTAATTCCAAGTTGCTCAAATTTTTTTAGAAGGTTATGGACTATCTGGGTTCTAAGGTCTGATTCAGTCCAACATACCAACTGCACATCCCTCCTGATTTCATCTATATTGGTATATTTACGGATAGCATTCATGTAAATGTCACAATACTTATCACGGAGTTTAATATACTGTTCTAAAAACTCCGTACAGCACGACTTGAGCATAGTTTTATAATTCATGGTCTCCCTTCTTTACTCATAATATTTCTTACGGCTTTTTATAAAGTCACATACCCCGTACTTACGTACGGTGCCTGTGGTTAAGCGCGGAGAATGCGAACCTCATTTTAAAATAAAAATCATTTTTGCATTATAAAAATGTTTCTGTTCTTTTACATCAAGTAGAATAGCTCTTTACGTTGCCCCCTCCATATCACCGCGAAGAAGAATTTTATGATACACGCTTCATAAGAGTTATCGGCAAAGGTCAAAAGCGAAAGGCGAAGGCGAAAGCGAAGAGATAAGATGAGAAGAATAAAGAAGACAGATCCACGGATTGAACGATTGATCGGGGATTTAAAGCGGATTTCAAGGGAGCAGAGCGTGCCTCTCTGGCGGGATATAGCGAAGCGATTGGAGAAGCCGCGACGGCATTACGCTGAGGTAAATCTGAGCAAGATCAATAGATATTCAGCGGCAAATGATACGCTCGTGGTGCCCGGGAAAGTACTGAGTGCGGGTGCGATTGAGAAGCCGGTCACCATTGCAGCGTTGGGATTCAGTAAAAAAGCGTATGAGAAGATCAGCTCGCGTGGGAAGTGCGTGAGTATAGAGGAATTGATGGCAACCAACCCAAAAGGGTCAGGTGTTAAGATAATCGTGTAATAAATCTTTTTGGCACTAAAGGGTTATTAAAAAAGAGAAATGGGGATCGAAATAATAGACGGGGAAGGTCTTATCTTGGGCAGATTAGCCAGTGCGGTAGCGACGAAGTTGCTGCACGAGCAAGATACGGAAATCGTGATCGTCAATGCGGAACGAGTGGTAATAAGTGGTTCTAAAGAGCGAATTTTTAAAGATTACAAAGCAAAGAAGGATAGAGGCTCAAAAGAGCAAGGACCTTTCTACCCGAAAATGCCTGATCGAATTGTGAAGCGAACAATTCGGGGGATGCTGCCCTACAAGCAGGCAAAGGGAAGGGATGCGTTATCTCGCTTGAAGGTTTACCTGGGTATACCAGAAGAATATGAAACGGAGGAGCGAGGCACCGTGGAAAGTGCTTCGGCTGCACGGTTGTCGCGTAAGTTCGTGACGATGGGGGAGGTGAGTGAGAAGTTAGGATGGGTACCAAAGCAAAGGTAAAGAGGGTAGTGAATGAGGTAGGAAAGAGAAAAACTGCGGTCGCACGAGTGACTATACAAGAGGGTAAAGGTGTTGTACGAATAAACAAGAAACCGTTGGAAATAATAGAGCCAGATGTAATACAAGAAAAGTTGGCGGAACCTTTGTTTATTGCTTCTCAGTTTCCTGATATTGATATTGAAGGCATTGATGTGGAGGTAAATGTGAGTGGCGGTGGCTTTGTCGGACAGGCCGAGGCAGCTCGCACTGCTATTGCGCGTGGATTAGTGGAATGGACGGAGAATGAGAAACTAAAAGAAACCTATCTGGGCTATGACAGAAGCCTCTTGGTTAGTGACATGCGGAAGAAAGAGTCGAAGAAGTTTGGTGCCAAAGGTGCACGAGCGAAGCGGCAAAAATCGTATCGGTGATATCAAATGATACCAGTCAGGTGCTACACATGCGGAAAAGTCATATCTGACGTTTGGGATGAGTATAAGGAGCGAACTAAGCAGGAAGAGCCTGGAGAGGTACTCGACGACCTGGGAATTAAACGATATTGCTGTCGAAGGATGCTTCTCTCGCACGTGGAATTAATAGATGAGATAGCGCCCTATGAATAGGAGAGGTGCCTAAAATAAAGATAAAAGGGGTTGTAGGGTAGCTTGGTCTATCCTTCGGCGTTCGGGACGCCGAGACCTGAGTTCAAATCTCAGCAACCCCATTCTCTTGTTGAAAGGATAGGTTGGTCTTCTTGACAGAAGAAAAGGACAAATATACGAAATACGAAAAAGCACGCATCATCGGTGCACGAGCACTGCAGATAGCCATGGGTGCTCCTGTGCTCATCGCAACAGAAGAAATAGACCCTATTGAAATAGCAATCGAGGAATTCGAGAAAGGAGTTATTCCTATTACGGTAAGGAGGAGCGAGGGATAAAAAAGCCCGTATACCAGACTTAAGCTAAGCCATCCCACTCATCTCCTCGGGGGGTTTTGAATCAGATTGGCGAATTATATAGCTAGGACTATCCTTTACATCAGATTTGTGGAGAACTTACGCTCGCCCTTCTACCAACCTCGTACCTGCAACAGTTCCCCCTCTGCGAGCACACTCACCTCAATTCCCTTCATTGGCAGTCCCAATCCTTTAGAGAGCTCCGCCAATTTCTTTGCGTCATCGTAGTTGTTTACCGCTTCCACAATCGCAGAAGCCATCTTGGGTGGATTTTCTGATTTGAATATGCCAGACCCAACAAAAACGCCATCTGCTCCGAGTTTCATCATGAGCGCGGCATCAGCGGGTGTTGCTATACCGCCGGCGGCGAAATTTACCACGGGTAATCGCTGCAAGTCCGCAGTCTCACGCACCACCTCAGAAGTAACTTTTAACTCCTTCGCAACGTCTCTCAACTCCTCTTCATTTTTCCCCTTGAGTGAGCGTATCTCGCCCGTAATCAATTTCATGTGTCGAACCGCTTCCTTTACGTCGCCAGTCCCTGCTTCTCCTTTTGTCCGTATCATCGCCGCTCCTTCTGCGATTCTCCTCAATGCCTCACCTAAATCTCGCGCACCGCAGACGAAGGGCACGGTAAATCTTCTTTTGTCCACGTGATGGGTATCCACCGGCGTTAGAACTTCTGACTCATCGATCATGTCGACACCCAGCGCTTCGAGTATCTCCGCTTCAACAAAATGACCGATACGACATTTTGCCATCACGGGTATCGTAACCGCATCAATAATTGCAGAGATAATCGCTGGATCTGCCATTCGTGCCACGCCGCCTGCCTTCCGTATATCCGCAGGAACTGCATGCAACGCCATAACCGCAATAGCGCCAGCCTCCTCCGCTACCAGTGCTTGCTCTGGACTCGTCACGTCCATAATCACACCGCCTTTTTGCAAGGAGGCAAACCCTCTCTTCAAAAGCTCTGTTCCGTGTCTCAGATCTTCAATTACTATTTGTCTCGTCATTTTAAACTCCTCTTGTCTTTTTATTCCCCCGTTCGTCTTTTCTCCTTCCAGTGCACTTTACTTTTGAGCTGGTTCTTCAATTTCAATAAGTATCATAAATCACTTTCTTTTTAAAAAGGTTTCAAATGCAACTTGTTTTTGAGCTCTCGGGCGAGCATGATACGCTGCCAAAGGCGGAGGTAGTCGCATGTTTGGATGCACTGAGTGTTCCGTACGAGGAGAAGATGTTCTCAGAGCGACTAGCAGTAATTGACGCACAGATCTCAGCAGAAAGTGAACTAATCGATATTCTCTCAAAAAGATTGGGAATGACGCACCGCATCTACGAATTGATCGGCACGACCAGGGTCGATGAAGGGGAGATACAAGAACTCGTTAACAAGGTGGATTTCGACTCTGTTATGAACCCTGAGGATACATTTGCAGTGCGTGCCCAGTTTATGCACAAAAAAAGCGTTCATTTCAAAAGGAAAGGGTTGCTGGCGACGGTTGGCGATCAGATAAAAAGAAAAGGTTACACCGTGAACCTTGAACATCCATCGAAAACGTTTGTTCTCCTCCTCACCGCAGAAGCATGCCTTTTCTGTTTGCTCTTACGATCGGTGGATAAGAAGCAATTCGAGGATACAAAACCACGTTTTCGCCCCTTCTTCTCGCCGGGCGTCATAATGCCGAAAATTTCACGTGTTCTGGTTAATCTCAGCGGCGTTACGGATAAAGAGCTTTTTATCGATCCGTTCTGTGGCACCGGAGGGATTTTGATAGAAGCGGGCACGATAGGCGCTCGGATAGTGGGTATGGACGTACAGGCGAAGATGGTAAAAGGAGCGCAGGAGAACCTTAGGTTTTATGCGCTGGCCGGAGATTTAGTGAGAGGCGATGCTACCAAGCTACCCTTGAAGGATAAGAGCGTTGATGCTGTTGTAACAGACCTGCCGTATGGCAGAGCTTCTTATGTATCAGGTTCCGGCTCTTTAATGAACGAATCTCGCTCAGTATTCCTGGAACGGTTATACCGGGAGGCCCTCGATGAAATCCACCGTGTACTTAAGCCAGGGCGAAAAGCAGTTTTAGTCTCAAATTTCCCTTCTTTTCGTTCACTCGCTCGTAAACACGGCTTCCATCCCCTCGCGGCATATACCTATAGAGTTCATAAAAGTTTGACACGCCACATCGTCGTTCTTGAAAAGACGTGAGGAATCTTTTTATTCTTAGCATTGTAGATATTTAGAATGGGAAAGGCAGGAAGAGAGGTGAAGAAATTGAAAGTACGTATGCCGGATGGGAGTGAAGTCGAAGCGGCGAATGTAGATTTTGAGACAATAAAAGAGGATTGGAATGAATATAAGCTTGAGGATGGTACAATACTGAAATTCAAGACGATCGTCAGTAACATCATTCGCACCGAGAATTATGACCCGATGACAGGAGACCCGGTCTATCACGTTCGCTCTACGAACATCCTGCGCGTGAACGTGCCGGACGAATTGAAACGATTGCCGGTTTCGAGGAAGCCACGTGATGCGGGCGAGGGAGTAGAGGTAGGTTAGCGCTCATTTTTACTCCGACCCTGTCAGTCTTACTTCTTTACCTTTTCGCTTCGGTACTATTTCTAGTTCTGCGTGCTCGAACGGAGTTCTTAGTTCTTTACCCTGTTGCAAATAATCAAGTAATAACGCTAAAGCAGCTATTTCCGAATGCGGTTGATTGCCTACCGCAACGTTCCAATCCGCCGCTTCAAAAACATCATAAGGGACTTTTTCCGCACCCACCACCACCATGATTCGTGCATTTTCCTTGCTCGCTTCTTCTCGTATCTCATTGATCACATCAAGAATGTTCTCGCCGTACATCGTCAGATGGCACACTTTTCCGCCCTCGTGCTTCCAGTTCTTCAGCGTTTCTCGCCAGTTAACACCAGTTCTGACTGAGAAATCACCGCCCCAGCGCTTCGTTACTCTCGTTAAACTTCGTTCCACGCCCTTGTCCTCGGAAGTGATAAGCATGCCTCGTGCTCCTAACGCACGCGCAACTAAACCGACATGCGTGGTTACCCGTTTATCTCGCTCCAAACGGTGCCCTAATCTCAATACGACGACTTCCATCTCTACACTTTCTTTTTAAAACTTTTAAGAAAAGTTTTATCAAAAACGCTTCGCAAAAAAGAAAACCGGTGCTAAAAGAAAAATGAAGTGGATGTTTTTAGAGGTTTCCCACTAGAGAAGGGAAAAAGTTGATGTTGATGCGCTTTTTAAAGACGGCGGGTTTCAAAGGAACTAATTTGGCTGGAAGGGTTGATAAGCCAAACCTTTATAAAAGGTTTGATCCAAAAACAGTTGATTGTGCTCCTTATAACGAAAATAACCTGCATGAAAGACCCCGAGAAAAGGTTTAAGGAACGAACATAGAGTAGAAGACGAGCGAGCGAGCGAACTATGCCTGCGAGAACAATGGCGTGGAAGGAACTGGAAGAGGAAATAAAGCGGTGTACGAAGTGTAATGAAGAAGGTCTATCCAGGGTGAGATGTCCGGATGTAAGAATACCAATAGTGGAGCCTCAGAACGTAAAACTCCTTTTTATCTCTGAAGCACCACCGCTGAACGGTCATTTTTATTTCTACCATGAAGATTCCAATGACCGATTGCGAACGCGATTATTTGGAATTTTACGCGAGGTGGGTTATGAAGTCAGATCGATTCAGGATTTTATCGACGTGGGATTCTATCTCGTGCCTACGGTAAAGTGCCCTTCGGCGAAAGATGGTCGAAATGCAGCCCCGAGTGGGAGTGTCATAAAGCTTTGCGCAGCAGAGCACCTCAAACGAGAGCTTGAGTACATAAAGCCTGATGGGGTTTGTTTATTGGGGCGGACAGCCTTACAGGGATTATTGCAATTGCGCAATTTACGTGGCGTGCACCTGCACAATTCCATTGAATTGGGAAGTACGGTATCCGACGTAGCGGGAACAGTGTTAGAAGTCGAGATTGTAAATAAAGAGATCAAGGTCATTCCTTCCTATTGGCCAACGAGAAGACATCGCAAATATCATGAAATAGGCGAGCACATACAGCTGCTTATGGCTGAGATTGGTTTTTAGATTACGTTTAAAGCGTATAAAGACAAAGTATAGTACATGACGGATAATTCTGATCGCACTTCCAAGCCGCTCATATGGGTTCAGGATGATATTATAATAAAGGAAAATAAACGGCTCAAGATGGTCTGTATCTGTGAATTCTTGCTCTCTGGTGATTTGCGGGAGAACATCGAGTCGTTAATCGAAACGGGTCTTTCTCAGGTGGAGCTGATGAGGGAGATCTTACAAATAATGGAGGGTATTCTGAGAAGAGATGGGCGATTTGATGATCTTGCACGGGAGATGAAGAGATACGGAGAAATCGTTTTTAGAGAAGATCGCTGCATTCCCTTTACCATGATCGAAGCGAGGGCGATCATGAGCAAGATGCGCAAATGGCTGAATGCGATAGAACGGAGGTTAGCGTCACCGTAAGTTGAGGTGCAGGAGCTTGTCTGCACCGGGCAGGACATAGATAGTTGAGCGTTCAGAACTGATGCTGCGAAATAACCCGGTATAGTACCTTTAAATAGAACGTGAGCTAATAGATGTCCGTAGACGCAATGGAACAAAAAGCATTGGAGCGGGAGACCGTATTTGAAGCGGTAGAGAAGCATGATGTTAAATTCATTGGGCTTTGGTTCACTGACATTTTGGGCAGATTAAAGAGTGTTTCAATTTCCGTAAGTGAATTAGACACGGCGTTTGCGGAGGGTATGGGTTTTGACGGCTCGTCGATCAAAGGATTCGCACGGATTGACGAGAGCGACATGCTTGCCAAGCCTGACCCTGCTACATTTCAGATCGTGCCGTGGCGGCCGAAGAAAGATGCCGTTGCGCGAATGTTCTGTGATGTTTTACAGCCTGATGGCAGTCATTACGATGGCGACCCGCGCTACATCCTGAAGCGGAATCTGGAGAAGTTGCATGAAGACTACGGCTACACGTTTTATATCGGGCCTGAGCTGGAGTATTTCTATTTGAGAAACGATAAGAGCCTGGAAGTGCTGGATGAAGGCGGGTATTTCGATTTAACAACGCTGGATGCGGGGAGCGACTTACGACGTGAGACGATCGTCATGCTCGGTGCGATGGGCATAAAAGTGGAAGCGGGCCACCACGAAGTCGCACCATCGCAGCACGAGATAGACCTTCGCTATACCGATGCGCTGGCGATGGCCGATCAGGTAATGACCTATCGGATTGTGGTAAAGGAGATTGCGCAGCAGCACGGCTGCTATGCCACGTTTATGCCAAAACCCATCTTCGGGGTGAATGGCTCGGGCATGCACGTGCATCAATCGTTATTCAAAGGGGAGCGAAACACATTCTTTGACCCAGATGAGGAGTATCAGTTGTCTGATTTAAGTAAGAGGTATATCGCGGGTTTGTTACGGCATGCTCCGGAGATAACCTCGGTGACCAACCAATGGATCAATTCGTATAAACGGTTGGTTCCGGGCTATGAAGCACCGGCGTATATCACATGGGCGCGGCGAAATCGATCGACACTCGTACGGGTGCCGATGTACAAGCCGGGTAAGGAGAAAGCGACACGGGTGGAATTCCGCAGCCCCGATCCTGCATGCAATCCGTATTTGGCATTTTCCGTAATGCTCGCTGCTGGATTGGCGGGCATAAAGCACAAGTATGAACTGCCCACACCGACGGAAAAGGACGTGTACCTGATGAGTGATGAGGAACGCGAACGCGAGGGAATAGAAACGCTGCCAGGGAGCTTGATCGAGGCCATAACACTGACAGAGCAGAGCGAACTGGTACGAGAAGCCTTGGGAGACCATACATTCCGGAATTTCATCATGTCGAAGCAAGTGGAATGGGATCGGTACCGAGTGAACGTGTCGGAATGGGAATTGAAGGAGTATTTGTCGGTGTTGTGAATGAGTTGCCATGATTTAGAGATAATGCCCAAAAATAGGATCGACACCGAAAGGGTATAGGTTGTCTTAAGATTGTCATTCCCCCTCGAGGGTGAAAAAGCTAAGATTAATATTTAGATCTAAGCTAAAGTAATACTATTGACAGGCTAACCGAAAACCAAACTAAAGATTGGGTTGAGGTGGTGAATGAATGAGGAAGATAAAACTATCTGATTTTATCGATTGGATGAGTGAGGTTTATAAAAGCATTGATTTGCGAGTTGCAACTGGAAAAATAGACGATAAATGGGTTAATGCGCTGACAGTCATACGCTTCTCTTCTCAGGGACGAGATGATATTGACGCTCAATTTAAGGAAATAGAAAATCGGCTTGGAGAAATTAGAGCAGATAATTTTCAAATATTGCAGCATACATACTCTTTTGGAGAGTTGGATTCGCTAGTTTCTGAATTTAAGCAGGAGAAACTGATTTTAGAAGGCAGAGAGATCCACTTCGGTAACAGTATAGATTTACCTTCTTTTGAAGATAGGTTTCCTTCATATCATGATACAATAATAAATAAAGAAGGATATCCCACATTAGATTTATCTCTTGGCAGGCATTCCTCTGTTTTAGATGTGGAAGTAATTGCAAAAGAAATACGAAAGTTCGGCTTTAATGATATTTATGAAGCCGTTAAAGAATTATTAGAACTAACACGTTTTGCACAACCTTCTGGGTTCGATGTCGTGGTAAGCGCTCCTTTCTATGCACGAATTAAAGAGTTTGATTTCGAAGGACAAACTTCTAAAACCAAAGTTGAATTCCATGAAAATGTATCAGGTTTAGTTTTAAACGTACTTTTGCGTGAAAAAGAGAGAGACGGTAGAATTAAGCTCAGGCGGTCTATTGAGATGGCCGAAGGGAAAATTTGGGATAAGGGGGGTGAGTTCAAAGTTTGGGAAAGTGAGGTAGAACTTCCAACCGCGACAAGAAATGATTATTTAACGGTTAAGTTAGCAGCACATAAGGAATCCTTAGAAGAATTGGATGAAATTGACAGCTCTGCGAATTCTGTGGATTATTTTAGAAAAATTAAGGAGCCTGTGTGGATGCCTTTCATTTCGTGTTTTTCAAGATTTTGTAGTGTAGAAGATTTCAGAGAACAATTAACCAAACCTCATGGAAGGAAGATCCCCGGAGTAGGCGGAGCTGATAAAGTTTTTGAGCGTTCAATACAGTGGCTCCTAAATCTAGTGGGCTATCCTGCAATAAAGCTCGATGAATATGAAAAATTAAAGGCTAGGAAAACCAAAGTAGACTTGGGTAGTGTAGATGTGGTAGCTTATAATGGTTCAAGAAGATCATTGTTTTTAATAAACTGCACTATACACATCCCTGCGAGCAAAGAGATGGAGTCTTATAACAATGTCAGAGGTTGTCTTTATAATGAGCTGTTTAAAGATTCTGATATACAAATCATTCCTATCGTTTTTTCAGCGCAAAGAGATCTCAAACTTACAAAAGGCGAGGGACAAAAAATAGGTGTTAAAATATTTGATATTGATGACATGGAGAAGATTTTGGGTCATTTAAAGCGTGGCGAGTTTGAATCTATAAGACAGATGTTAGAGGATTAAAGGAATCTAAGAAAGAATGCCGAGCAACCGCTGATTCCCGATATTAACGTTCTTTAAATGCCGTTTCGCCGCCTCATAGCATCGGTAGACCTGCTCTCGCGGCGTGATTGACATATCCCGCATATAAAAATCAGGATAGCAGAATGGTGAGTCGTCATTCAGAATGTAAAACTTTAAATCTTATTCTTACTTTTTATAAATTGTGGCAAAAATGGAGATAGTAAAAATATCGGCGAAGGGGCAGATCGTCATACCTGCGCGGATTCGGAAGGAATTAAAGCTCGCCGCTGGTGATAAATTGCTCATCGAGCAAACGCACGAGTCAGTGATATTGAGGCCCGCAACAAAACTGTCGAAGCTCAGAGGGGTGGACAAGTCAAAGGTTACGTCAGAAGAGGTCGCCAAGCTAAGAGAAGAGTGGAATGAAGAATTTGAGCAGGGAATAGAAGAATGAACTACCTCTTGGCATTTATTAAGTCCTTCTTAGCAGACCTTTAATATGAGGAACAATAAAATGAACTACCTCTTGGATACGAAGGCACTGATTGCATTCTTCAATAATGAAGACGGCACGGAAAAAATCGAGTCGATTTTGAGGGAGATCGATGAAAACAAAGCTGATGGCTATATAAGTGCCACTACGATTACGGAACTCTACTATCTCTATTCGCGACGAATAGGAGAACGAGTTGCGAAGGAACGGATAAAGCAGCTAAAACGCTCGAATTTACAGGTAGTTCCGATAACCGAGAATATAGCAGTTAAGGCGGGAGAATACAAAATCCAGGCTATTCCGATTGCAGATGCCTTAATCGCGGCATGCGCGCATTTCATTGAGGCTCCGGTGGTAACCGATGATGAGCATTTTGAAAAGGTGAATGTACAGGTTCTAAAATTTCGAGAGCACAGCTCGAAGAAAGGATAAGGAGTAAACCTTTTAGACAGACATTAGAAAGGTCATTATATCAAAAAAGCCCAAGCAACTGCTGATTCCCGATATTCACGTTCTTTAAATGCCGTTTCGCCGCTTCATAGCAGCGGTTTACCTGTTGTCTGGGCGTAATAGGCATATCCCGCATGTAGAAATCGGGGTGGAACACGAGCAATGAATAAGGGATATCAGTGTTAATACTCGCGATAAAGGACGAGATCTGTTCCACCTCCTTCTCGTCAACGTAGAACGGCACGAGCAGTGTCGTCGCGGTGAGCACCGGAGGATCAGATTTCTCAAAGAATTCCAGAGCGATCATTTCAAAGTTATCATATGCTCTTTTGTTCGATACGCCGCTGAGTGCTCTACTCAGGGAGGGATCAAAGGCTTTGAGGTCGAATTTGATAATGCCACCGCTTTTAAATGATAATGAAGCTGTACGCTTTACTAAACTCGGGTTACCGCAGCCGTTCCATTCCCAGCAGATCCTTACATCCTTATTCTCTACAATTGCCTCTGAAGCACGGATCGCAAAAGGCAGCTGCGGCTCTGGGCTGCCGCCGAAGTAACAGATACAATAAGCGTCCTCACGCTGATTCACACTTGCGACAAATTCGTTTAGGCTTATCGGCTTAACCATTCTGAAATCTTTATGCGAGGCGTTCTGGCAGAAGACGCAATTGAAGTTACAGCCGTAAAAGAAGACTGCAATGTTCACCTTTGTGAATTGTGCCGAGCCGGGACAGAACCACGCCGCGCAGCAGTTTGTCGGCAGGGGATCGCGGTATGCGTACAGTAATGCATGGTCGTCTGGAACGATAGATTTCAATTTCCCGTTTCTATTCTCTTTCAGTCCGCAGTAGCTTCGCTCACCTTCTTTGAGAACACACTCATTCGAGCACAGGTTACAGTGAATTCCGCCCTCACTCCTCGGCGGTTCTGCTGGCAGACCATACTTGGATCTGATTTGGGTGTGCGCAGCCTTCGCATAATTTAAGGCATCGTCCCTGCCACTTCGGATGCAGTCGACACAAACCTGTAACGCAGCTGATGCATTGTCTTTACCGCAAAGCGTACAATTCTTCATTGATTAATTTATAGTTACTCGGCGGGAAAAATTCATACAGTTTCTTCGATCCGAGAAATGAGTTTATTTACGCCTGATGAAGCGACAACCCATATTTTTCAGCGATTGCAATAAACGCCTCACTGAGATATTTGATCCGTTCCCAGCTCAACCCGTACGTATTGAGCTTCCACACGCGTGTTGAACCCGCAAATTCGCCGACGATATTTCGTTTCTTTAGTTCGTCACTGAGGAAATATCCTTTTCGCTTATGCGTCTGCGCAATCGGGTCAAAACTCGCATGCGTATCAACCTTCGAAAGCGTATGCCTACGCGGATATTCACTCACAATCTTGTTCCCGTCGATGCGCAAGAACTCATTGATAAAGTAATTTGATTTCTTCACCTCTTCATCCCAGCGCTTCACACGCTCCTTTATAGTTGGAAACGAAGCCATCAAGGAGATTACCGTTCCGCCCATCAACGTGCACCCCAGCATCTCAGGCTCTTTGTTCGGAAAGCTCCTGCCGGAAACGTCCCCCATGATGCGACTGCTTCTAAAAACGGTGGGTGCCCATTCGTCCGTAGTAGCGAGGACGCCGGAAGGTGCAACAGCCGCCATTCCCTTATGCCCGGATCCAACCACGAAATCGGCGCCGATATCCTTGCCATTCACCGGCATCATTCCCACGGTATACGCACCATTGTAAAGAAACGGGATCTCATACTCTTTTGCAACCTTTCCCACTCCGTAGACGTCGTGCGCGTTCCCATAGCTATAATCGACATGCTCGATCATAATGAGTTTCGGCAGCTTTCCCGTCTCTTCTTTTACCCGGTCGACGGTATCCGCAACGGCATCTTCGGTGATAAGGTGATTGGAGCCAGATGAGACTTCTTTTATAGCACCGCCTGCAATCTCCACCGCTAAGAATTCGGTATAATGCGCCAGATCCGAGACGATTACGATATCTCCTTTTTCCAAGAGCGTTGAAGTAACGGCCTGAAAACCCCGTCTCGCACCAGGCACAACACGTGCTTCGTCCATGCCCACGAATTCCGCTAATTCCGCATGAAATTCGTCTATCGGCGGCTTTTTAATCTTATCGAGCCTGCCCTCCAGACATTGATCGCAGACCGAATAGCCATCACCATACGCAATAAGCGCTTTCCGCGCTTCGGGTGTTAATCGTCCACCCGCTTGAATCGGATTGATATTGATAAACTCTTCCTCTCTCGTCCTCAAGTCAAGTCTAGCACCAGCATGAGTAATAGGGTTACCTTTACCCGCTTTCAATTCTTGTATAAGAGTCTCTAAGCGAGCGATATCGTCTGAAAATTGCGCTTCTTCGTCTTCGTCAAGTCCAGTAGGTAACGCGTGCCGGTAAAGCTCCCGTAAGTCCTCAAGGGCGAATAACGCCTCATATAGCTTCCTCACTCGTATTTTCATTCCTCTTTATCACCTGTATCAAGATATTTTTCTATAAACTTAACGCTCAATATACACTTATTCTCATTTAGAGACCGTAACAACTGCTGATTCTCTTTTATCGTTGGGATAATTCTTGGATAAAGAGAAAGCATCATAAAGAAAAAAATATCCATCTCTCTGTTAGTAAAGTCCATGCATTTGTAAAACAGCTCTTTGTTAAAAGCTAAAGTAACACGATAATCTACCTCTCCCTTCTCGATGGCCGGTCTTAGCTCTTCGTATGAGCTATGAACGTATTTAGATAAATCAAAATATAACATTTTCAACTCGTTTTTATGCTCTAAATCAGTCCTATCGATCAATCTCCCTCCTGTCAACTTATCTATTTCTTTTATAATCTCTAATTTGCATCTCATCGTTGCCTCTGGGTGTTCTCTATCAATGTAATATGCTTGAAGAGCAGATTCCAAGATGTATCTGAGTTCTCGAATAGATTGGTGATAATTACCAGACAAAACGCTGAAATGTAGCCAAAAAAGTTGTTTCGTGAGTTCAATGAACCGAAAAAAAGATAAACTGTTATATTTGTCAAATTCGGATAATGAACTCATGAAAGGCCCGGATAGGTCTATCCAATTATTATGGTGCTCAACCCACGTGACATAGTCTTCTTCTGGAATCTCTTCTTCAGTCTCTTTGCGTATCTTTCGAGCCATTTTTATTAATTCATCAAAGAGGCTGTCAGGATGTTCTTCATCTGTTTTGTTATCGTTCATCTATCCCCACTTTCCTAAAATTGTTCTCCCCACTTTCTCCCTTCTTAATTTTGAGACTTCTGTGCCTCATTTTTCAACTTGCTCTTTTTTCTTCTTAAACCTCATCAGCTATTTCTTCGCAGATTCTTATAGATGGTACTGGAAAGGTATCTATAGATGCCTTTAGAATCGTTGGATTTTATTTTCTTAATTTTTAGAAATAGAACCTAATCACTAAAAAGAAGGAAAGAAAATGATCGATGCTTACGACTTCGGGAGGATCGTTGTCGATGGAATAACGTTTACAAGCGATGTCATTATCTTCCCTGACCGTGTGAGAGACGAGTGGTGGCGGAAAGACGGGCATGTGCTCCAGATAGAGGACGTCGAATCGATCGTCAAAGAGGGGCCTGAAGTGCTCATCGTCGGTACCGGAAAATACGGGGTGATGAAAGTACCACCACAAACGCGAGAGTACATCGAATCAAAAGGAATAACGCTAATCGTCGAGCCGACAGCGCAAGCGTGCGAAGTATACAACAAAATTTCGCGACAGAAAAAAGCGATAGCTGCGTTACACCTAACGTGTTGATGCACTTGCTTTCTAAAGGAAGTAGCTATAAATCCATCTGTGATGACTCTCGCTCATCTCAGCGATAGCGAATGGAAAAATCTTTGAAATCGCCGGTATAATCCTCCCACCTAACCTCAACTGAAGAAACCTTCGCTGGTGACGGCCCATAATGACAGAATTCGATTACCTCTTCGACTTTCTCTTTCTCGCCTTCAAACACCGCTTCGACTCGCCCATCCCGCAAATTTCGCACCCAGCCCTTTACGCCTCGCACACTCGCTTCTTCGCGCGTTGCATACCGAAAGTACACACCCTGCACAAGTCCCGTAACAATCACATGTGCTCTCACTTTGGATGCCATTTTTTCCGTTGAGTCACTCGTCTTAACTTAATGCTCTCAAAAGTCTTATCATTTAAATACCTATACCCACTACAATCCACGCGAATGAAAACAATTGAAATAAAAGTTATTCCCAATTCAAAGACGGAGGAAGTAATTGAAGCCGAGCCATTACTTGTAAGAGTGAAAGAGCCACCGGCCAAAGGCAAGGCTAATAAAGCAGTGATTAAGGTACTCTCACGATATTTCAATGCCAACGTGCGAATCGTGTCGGGCGCGACAAGCAGGAAGAAAATAGTGGAGATAGAAGAACCGAAATGAGAAGACAGTAAAGACTCTTAGGTTCACATACATTTTTATGGCGCGTAAACAAAAATATTTTTGAGAGTGATAAACGAGATGATGAATGTCTTTACTGCAATCTTTGAGAGGGTTGATGAGTGGTACGTTGGATATGTTGAAGAATTACCCGGCGCGAACACACAGGATAAAACGCTTGAAGAAGCCCGTGCGGATCTCCACGAAGCTATAAAGTTGATTTTACAATCAAACAGAGAGTTAGCTGAAAAAGAATTGACTGGCAAGGAATTCATCCGTGAGAAGATTAAGATTCCTATCTGATGAAACGGCGACGTTTACTTCAATATTTAGAAGACCATGGCTGTAAGTTTCTTCGGGAAGGTGGCAAGCATACTGTTTACTACAATCCGTCTAATCGAAAAACTTCGACAGTTCCGCGAAATAACGAAATTGTAGACGCACTTGCCCGAAAATTTGTAAAGATTTAGGGTAATGTCCGACAAACCGTGACTTTTATAAACACCC